>JAUNND010000019.1 GCA_030531595.1 Eubacteriales bacterium
TTTACCTCCAATTGTTAATTGACAATTGACAGTTGACAATTGACACGTAATTGTCCATTGTCATTCCTCATTCCTCATTTCCTCCGTCCTATCCACACCGGCAGTCCGATCACCGCCAGCAGCGCGATATCCTCGCCCAGCCGCCGCAGAAAGTACATGATCTCCGCCTTACACATCGTCGTACTTAACGCCGTAGACGTCCAGCGTGTCTTTAATTTCCGCGTCCTTCAGAAGCTGCTTTCTCTGACCTTTCGGGATATTGTCCCATAACTTTTGCAAGCCGTGATTGCCCTTGCTGAGTGCGGCGTCGGTCTTGTGTTTAAGCTCTGTCTTGGTCATATGCTCACCCCCATGAGGTTAAGCGCCGCTTGGTAATCTTCCTCGGTGGCGTCCTCCTCCGGCACGGCGGGTATTTCGTGCAGCTCCCATGTGAGGTCAATGCGCAGCAGATATATGTACCCCTCGGGTGCTGTCGGTCTCTTGCCGAACAGAGCAAGGATACCGTTGTATTCCGCTTCGGTGATCTCCGTATTCCCGCAGTTTTTCCCGACACCGATGATGATACCGTCTTTTACAGTGATAAAATATTTCATGCCGTCACCTCACTAAAACATATCTTTCCATAGTTGTAACACCGGCATACGCAATTACTACTGACCCGTTACTGTTCCAACGCCCCGTTGTACTATTGTATTTGAGGATGAATGTTGAAGACGTAATAGTCCCTAAACTTTCCGCAAAAAAGGTCAGCTCGTTACCAACGAGTGAACGGTTTTTATTTACCCATATGGCAAGGATGTCGGTATTGCCTGCGATCAGTCCGCTGAACAGCTCGTACACACCGTCTCTCGTTGAATAATCAGCCTCAAAGGTGTATTCCGCCGACGGGGTTACGCCTATGGTGATAGCGGCGATGGCATCGGCAAAGCCCTTACCGTTGGCAAAGTCGTATGTGATGGGCGTGCTGCCGCCGGTCTTGGCGCGTATGGCGTTCGCCTCTGCGGTGCGGCAGGCGTTTTCTTTTGTCGCGTCGATCAAGTTTATTGCCATCAGTAGCTCCCTCCTGTCAGAACAGAAAATGCCTGTGTCGTTACCTCGCCGTCCGACCCGACCACAAGGAACTCTCCCGCATGGGAAGCACCCTGTGCCTTATCGAGCTTATTGTTCAATGCCGAGCTCAGTCCCGTGATCGCCGACACGGGGTGCTGATCGGCAGCATCGCGGTTAGAAAGCTCCGTGTGGTCGCCTGTGCCGCTTCCGCCGCCCTGAACAATAGCCCACGCCTTATTTTTCCTTGCGTACTGCTGCCCGTCATTCGGCGCTTCCGTGACAAGCTCGTCCGCGCTTCCGTCCGGATCGATCTGAACATTGTACCCTTCGGGTATCGGGTCTGACCCGACATATACGCCGCTCTCGCCCGTATCGCCTTTGTCACCTTTGTCGCCTTTATTGCCCGTATCGCCCTTTACGCCCTGTATGCCGGTGTCTCCCTTGAGTCCGCTGAAGGCAAAGACGAGCTTTTTGCCGCCCGTTATGTTCTCCTGATGCACCTCGACCGAAGGTGTGCCGTTATGAGCGTCCACAGTTGCCTCGGCGGCGGTAATGAGTCCGGCGGAGATCGCGTTCTGCGCTCTGCCGATCAGCTCATCAAGGGCGGAATACTCATCCGATGAGGCAACGCCGTCCTCGTCAATGGCGGTCTCTTCAACAAAGATGCAGAATCTCGGCGCGATGATCAGCATTTCCCCCACGCCGTACAGACGTATCTCGCAATCAACTCTGCCGATCACCGCCGTAGTCTGCGGCGTGATCTCCGCGATGACCCTGTTTTCGCTGATCGTGCAGGTATTCAATATCTGCGTATCATCAGGTTTCGCGGCGGCAAACATGGCGGTACAGTCCTGAGTGATCGTATACGGCTTCCCTCCGTCGGTAAAGCTCACCTCAAGGGCGTGGGCACTCTCGCCGCGCCGTAATGTGATCGCCCTCTGCACGCCGCTCCCCGCCACGTCGAGAGTCAGTTTGTGTGTTGAATAGTTCATGCTCACCTCTTACACGGAAAACCATCCGCTGTTGCCGTAGACCTTTTCCCACGCTGCCTGGCTTTTCGGACCCCATGCGCCGTCCACGGCGATGTTGTAGCCCATATTGCGCAGCTCGCGCTGTACGACCTTCGCGTCGCGTCCGTCGGGTGCTGTGTTGGGATAATAGCTGCCCGACTTTGCGGCTGAGCCTGTGCTGTCCGGCTGCGGCAGCTCAAAGCCGGGGGCGTATTCACCCGTCATGGAGTAGTAGCGTTTTGCATCTATCAGCCCCATGTTGTAGGCTGTTTTGGGGTTGGCGCTTATCCAGTTGTTTTTCATGCTGTCCGCCGTCTGCGCCCCGTAAAGCGCGGCATAGCCGGAGAAATCTCCGTACTTTGCCTTCGCCGCCGCCTCGGACTCGCTGAGCTTTCTCTCGTCCTGTGCGCGTTTATAATCCCGCTCCTCGGCTTCATTGTAGGCGTCCAGCTCGTCGGAATATCTCTCATACTCGCTGTCGCGGAGTTTTTTCAGAGCACCGAAATCATCCCACAGGCCCTGATCCTCCTTTTCATAGCGGCTGTATGCCAGCTCATAGAGCTGAGGGATCACATCGCCGAGCTTTTCAAGCTGTCTGTCATAGCTCTGCTGTCCCGCGCTCTGGGCGTAGCTGGACGCATAGCCGCCGGTGAGGGCCGAGGTCTGCCCCACTGTGTCGCGCATGGCGGCTCTGCCCTGAGATATATAGTCGCTCTTATATTTCTTATAGATGGGATCGGCGGACACGTCATAGTGAAACGCCTCCCTGTTTTTTATTCTGTCATAGCTGTCCTTCAGCTCTTTGTCGAAGCTGTCGTCATAGACAGGCTTAACTGTTCTGCTGCTCATTTTTTCTCCTTTTCATTTCCATTCTCCGTTTGCAAAGCACAGGAGCCTTGCTTCTCTCCATGCGCCGAGAGTGTATATATAAACGCTCACGCTGTGAAAGCCTCTGTTCATATATATCATCATGAGCTTATCCTCAGATATATCTGTCCCTCAACCGGCGAGGAAACCGCCGTCTCCGGCGCAGCCGTGCCGTAGGCCGATGGGGAGAGCACCGGTATCCCGCCGTAGAGCCGCCAGTGATCGGGTATCTGAAGAGCGTTCTGCGCGTCGGGCGCCATGCCGAAGCCCACCGCCGTACCTGATGAGTTGAACTTCATCGCCCATTGCAGTCTGTACATCGGCACGGTGTAAACGCTTGAAGCACCCACCGCGTCGGTAACGGTGAAGCGCACAGTCACGCTGTCCCCCGTGAGAGTGCCGCCTATGATTGCCGGAGTGCTCCATCGGTCGGACCACACGCCGTTTTCATAGCCGCTGAGCACGGTCTCATTCCCGTAGCTCCCGCCCGACGGCTTTGCAGCGACCGTAACGGTGCAGGTGTTCCCGCCGGTCTGAGAGCAGGAGGCTCTGAATTTTACCTTGAAATAAGCGCCGCTCTCGTTCTCGCTGCCGTCCGCGCTGCATCTAAGAGCGCCGAGCTCTGTCAGCGACGGTGCGACATACGGCGATACCGTCAGCGTTACCGACACGCTGTGTGACATTCCTCTCGTGTCGGTTACTGTGCACACGAGCGCGGTATCGATGTTTATAACGTCTGTGAGTATATCCGGCGTTTCGCTGTCATAGGTTTTTCCCGCCATACTGACGGAGTATTTTTCTATTCCCGCTCCTGCGCAGTCTGTCAGACTGATAAGACCGGTGAGGAAGCTGACACGCGCTCTGCTTACGCCCGATACAAAGCCGCTGATAGCAGAGCCGGAATTTACCGCCGTGACGTTCAATGCCTCTGCGTAGAACACAGGATGCATATCCCTGTCCGCGCTGAGTGTAAACTGCGCACTGACGCTTCCCGCAAAAGCGGTGCAGGCCGCGTCCGAATAGCTGGTGACCGTAACGTCTACCGTAATACTTTTTGCAGCCGTGTTCCTGTTCAGCCATGCACGCGGGCAGTTATATGTAAGTGTATCGGCAAAGGGCGCGGATATTGCAAGAGTGCTGCTCTGATAGCTGAACACGGCTTTGTGGTACACGTTTCCCGCTCTGTTCATAACGATGGTGACGTTTCCGCCCGTGCTGACGGACGGCGAGATCGAGCTTACGGTGCTGACAGGCGGGGTATAGCTGCCCTCGACGGCGAAGGCGGGATCGACGCAGTTCCAGCCGGTATAGTATTCGGTGCCGGAGGATATGACATAGACAAAGAGGTAGTACCTTGTATTCGGCGTGAGGTTAAGATCGGTCGCATACAGCACGCAGCCGTAACCCGTCTGCGGAGAGTATTCAAGCAAAGCCGTGTTGGAGTCGGGCGTTACGCCTCTTGCATTGCAGAAGTCATATTCTCCCGTTGAAAGCTTAAAGCCGAAGGTCTGATTGCCGTCGCCTCTGCGGTTCCATATCATATCGAGCCATATCGCCACGCGGGACGCGCCCTGTGCGCCGGTCGTGAAGTCATAGCGCACAACATAGTTATTGTTGCCGGTGTAGCCGCCCCAGCCCGCATCCGCGCCGAGGGCGATGCCGTTTTGGAAAAACATTGCTCCCATCCGTTAACCTCCCGTAAATTTGATGCCGAGACCGTTTTCGTTGAGGATGCGCCACGCGCCGCCGATCTGCAATGTGTCCTCGATGGCGGTGTTGGCGATATGAAGCATACCGTCCACGCTGTCATACCAGCCGCGTTTATAGCCGTCTATCCAGAACTGCCAGCCGGTCGAGGTGTATAAGCCGAAGGTCTGGCCGGAGGAAAGGCGGTAATACTCCGTTCCGTCACTGCCCTGTGTTATCTGACCGGTAAACTGCAAATTCTGGGAAATTGCGATGCCGGTCACGTCCTCATCTGTCGTGGGGTCGGTGACGATGCCCCGACGTATCTGCCCGTTGAGTGAGGTCATATACTGCTGCACAAGACCGATGTCGTTTCTTGCTGACTCGATAAGCTCCTCATAATTATAGCTTTCCAGAACACCGGCGGCGGTGGTGCTGATCTGCGCTTCGAGCTTCTGAGCGAAGGAGCCGAACTCGGAGCGTGCAAGGCACTCTTCGCTTATCTGCCGGGTGCAGTCGTCGGTGTACTGTCGCTGCTGCTCGGTGGAGCGGACGATCTCGGTACGTATGTTGTCGGAGGTCTTGACGATCAGTGCCTTGAGCTGCTTTGCGTTCTCTCTGACTTTTGCAACATCCTCACCGCTCCCCGTGTTCCCGACCGGAAGTGCTGTTTTTGCCGCCGTTGTCAGCGTTCCGACGGGTGCGCTCTCGGCAGAATTGAGCTGCTGCGCCATACGCACGAGATAGGAGCGCAGCGCGGCAAGCTGCCGGGATGATGATCCGGAGAGGATCGGCGGTAACTCGTACATACTCATCCCTCCGTCAGCTCCATCCATATCGCATACAGCTTCACATCTCCCGTGCCGGATATTCTTATTCTGAAATGATCGCAGCGTCTGAGCTTTAAGGGTATCTCCACGCTCCCCGTTCCGTTTTGCCGCAGACCGCCGGCATATTCCCAGCGGTCAAGGGAGTCGTAGCATACAAAGACCTCCGTTTCGCCGTCCTTCTGCAGATCGGCACGCAATATAAGGCGGCTGACGTATTTCTCTCTCGGATATTCAAGACCCGAAAGTCCCGTCTCGGCAGACCAGCTTATTTCATCCTCCGCCGTACCGTCCTTGCCGGTCATGCCGATAAGCTTATTGCCGGAAATGCAGTAGAGCTCGTTGTCCTTTGAAGCAAACTGAAAAGCTCTGAACGAGTCCTCCCTGCACCACAGGCCCTTCTGCGTATCGTATACGAACAGATGAGGTGTGCTGTCGCTGTCAAGCACGGACAGATAGTAGCGCCGACCGAGCACACCGGCGACGGCAGACGAGTAGTGCTTATCGCCCAGCGGCGCGGAAATGCTCTCCGGAAAGCTGCCCTGATAGGCGCAGACGTCGGATATCGATTTGTAGTAGAGCGTTTCATTCACGACCGCAAGGCTCTTTGCGCTGCCTTTTTCCACTCCGCGGCATACCGTCTCCTCTACCTGATGGGCGCCGACCGATGAAACGCCGACGCGGTGCAGACAGTTTTCCTTGAAGAATATCGGGCTGCCCAGGTAATTCACAGCACCCGTCCACGCCCCGTCCGAGCCGACGGACGCTCTCCACGAGTCGGTCGACAGCCCCATAAACTGATTCCAGTTTTTGAAATCGCCCAGCGCACAGGCGTACAGCTCGTTGAGGTTGCCGTTTCCGTCGTTTCCGTAGCGGCATCCCCACAGACGGTTTCGGCACTGACAGACGAAGTCCATCGCGGGCACACGGCGGTCTATGCGTATGCTCTCGTTTTGATACGTGCCGCCCGTCACGGGCTCATTGAGAACTACGATGTAATCGCTCACGCCGTCCCCGCCGCCGACAGCCTGAATTATCCTGCTTCCGTTGAGTCCGGCGGCGGAGCTGCCCGACAGCTCTATGCCGTCATACTGCGAAAACGCCGACGGGAGCTGACCCTGAGTTGTAAAGGTAAGCTTTGTATAGACGCTCTCTATGTTCACCCACTGCTCCAGAGCATCGCTCCAGCGGGCAAGAGTGCTGTTCTCGCCGTCCAGCCATAGCTGACCGTTTTCCGGGGCAGTCGGCTCTGTCAGACTGTAATCGACGCCGGAATATGCCTCGCCTTCCGCATCGCACATAGCGTAGCTCACCGAGCCCGTATAGCTCCAATGGGCGTCCATGCTGCCGTAGTCGCTGTGATCGGCGGTGTTGAAATAGCGGTTATCTGGGAAGATGCACAGATAAGCGCCCATGCTTACAAGCTGCTTTTCCCCCGCCGTCAGACCGGTGACGGGCGTTGCGAGGGAGTTATAGTAGAGCGTCCCGTTGTCCACCCATGCCAGAGCGTCCTTTTCGATCAGCCCCTGGGGAGAGGTGAGGGTCAGTACCTCACCCCTCTTTTTTCTTGCGGAAAGCATAGGATAGCCCTCAACGGACATATTCTCCGTTTCATAAAAGCTCCCCTCGGCGGCGCGAAGGCGGTGGTCATAGCCGGTAAACACGCTTATGCTTTTGCGGCGGGGAGTTTTCCCGCTCAGAATGGGATAGCGCATTGTGTTCGCCCTCCTTACATATAGTTTTTCTTCTGCGACTTTGGGGTGTGCTCCCGGTTGTAGGCATTGGCAAAGGCGGAGTATACCGAGCGGAACATGGCGTTTGAATTGTTGAAGCGGTCATACTCGCCGTTTGCGTAGTCCGTCTGTGCTTCCAGATAGTGGATATACATCTCATCATAGGGAGGCGGCGCGATCAGTACGCCGTCCTCCTCCGGAGTGTCGCAATCTTCCGATGCCCCCTCATGGGTATCGATGATCTCCCTTTTCACCGTGCCTTCGAGCTGTTTGAGCCACACAAGCTTGTCGCCGTAGGCATAGGGATTGGGCTTGAGGCGGTCAAGCCGCGTGATGCACTCGTGTACGGTCATGCGGAAAAGGCGTTGCTGTCCTCAAACGCCATGATCTTTTCGAGCATTGCCTCGCGGTTTTCCAGTACCTCCGCCACGCACACGGGCACTTCGACCTCAATGCCGCGCTTGATGAGCCAGGTGCGTCCGTTGATGCCGACGAACACATCCTCCTGCTCGCGTCTCTCCTTGGGGAGTCTGATCTTAACGGTCTTTTCCGCTGTGTTTTTCTTAGCTGCCATATTCATTTCTCCTTTCTCAGTTTTCGCCGACGGTGGCGGAGAATTTGGGGGATACGGACTCGATGCGGATCATGTTGTTTTCAACAAGGATCTCCGCGGTCTTCAGTGCCTTCCAGCCCACGCTGGAACGCTGATCCAGAGGATCGGCGCTGCCTGCCGAGCCGCGCTGCTTGACGATGATCTCAAGCCCGCCGCCGCTGACCTCGGTCACGCCGTAGGCGTCCGCGCCGAGAATGAGGCTGCCGAATACGGCGAGACCCTCTGCGCCGCCCTCGCCGGGGTAGATTTCGGCATTGTCGGAGCAGGTGACGGCGGTGGCAACGGTAAGCTGGGTCGTAGTGTTGGCAGTGATCTTGGTCTTTGTGCCGTTGATGATAACGTAGCGGCCTTTGAGTTCGTCGGTCTTCACACCGGCGGTCGAGCCGTCAAAGGGGACGGTGGTTGCAGCGGAAAGACCCTGCGCGGAGTTTACCTTGAGAGTACGGGTATCGGACGCGAGATCCGCGCCGCAGTAAATCTTCGCCTCGGTGGACTGGACAAAGCGCACACCCGCGATCTCGCCGATCTCGCCCTCGTAGAGGTTTTCGGGTGCGGCGTATTTGTGCGCGTCGACCCATTCGCTGTCGCGCATCAGATCATAGGCGACATAGGGATGGATGATACCGACATACTTGCCGTTGACAGTGGGTGCGTTCTGGGCGCGGAGCTTTGCGGCGGCACGCTGGATAAGCTCAACGGTGATGGGGCAGTCCTCGTCGAGGGATGCGCGGCTCGTGATCTCGGTGACGCTGCCGCCGCTGACCTTGTCGGCATAGATGACGTTCGTGCCGGACTGGAGGACGTTGCGGACAACGGTGTCAAGGGTAGTGCCGGCCTGACGGCCGAGAAGCTTTGCGGTCTCAAGGATGGTGTTGTCCAGAGCGGTAAGCTCCAGAACGTCGGACTGGGTCACATAGTCGCCGTACTGGGAGACGGTGCCGGTGACGGTGCTGACGGACAGCTTCTTGCCGTCGGGGGTCACGCCCTCGGTAAGGGGCGTGGTGGCCTTTGCAAGGGGCGCAAACTTGCGAAACTCGATGATCTTGCCGCCGTTTGCGGGGATGGGGCGCTTCTGACCGAACTGGTCGTGCACCAGATTGGCGCAGGCCTCGTCGATGAGGGTCATGTCATAAAAGGTCTTCATTTCGTTGGAAAGAAGTGCGGTAGTCTGTACCTCGTTTGCAAAATGCTGGATGTTGAATTTCATATACTATTCTCCTTATTTATTATTATTGGCTCCCTCCTTGAGGGAGCTGTCAGCGTTAGCTGACTGAGGGAGTTCCCTAACCTTGCTGCAAATTTCAGCACTCCCCCCTTAATCCCCTCTCTGAGAGGGGGGGCGAGGCGGCGTTCAGAACGAGATTTTCTCGCCTTTCTGGACGCGGCGGATGATTTCCTGGCGGGCATTTTTGCTCATATTGGCAACATCGGCGCACATTCTGGTGCCGCCGGAGGCTCTCAGAGCGCCCTCCTTGGGACGGAGCGCACCGGCAAAAGCCTTTTTCAGCGTCTCCTTTTCAAATTCGTCCATCGCCTTTTCGAGGAATTCCTCGCGGTGAACGAACTCGTATGCGGTCTTCACGGGGATGCTGCTTCTCAGAAGCGCCTTGAATTCCTCGTTTTCAAGCTCCTTTGTCAGATCGAACTCGGGATAGAGAGCGTGTGCCTCGCCGGACTGGCAAAGCCAGTTGTCATAGCGCTTTGCAGCGGCGTTCTGCCAACGCTGTTTTCTGATCTCCTCTCCATCGGCGGAGAGCTTCTCCGTGATGGCGGCGGTCAGAGCGTCGGTATCATGCGCATCGATCCCCCATTTCTCCGCAAGCTTTTCCAGCAAGGAAAAGAGCTTTTCATATTTTCCCTTCTGCTCTTCGGCGGCAAGAGCCGTATTTTCGCCCGAATTGTTCTTGTTCACGTTCTTTCTTCTCCTTTTTTATAATCGTCACATATTGCGGGAAATTTTCCGCAAGCATTTCAAAGCCGGTCAGCGCCATGTCTAAGGCTGTTCTCATATACTTTTGTCCCCCCTCGGCGCACCGTGCGGAAATGCTTACCTCTCCGTCTGCCTCTGACTTTTCAAGGTGTCCGATGTATCCCACGTCCTGTAATTTCCGTAAATAGTAATAGGTGGTGAAAATCAGCGTGGATACACCGGCGCAGACAACGTCCTTTCCCTTTTCTCCATAGCCGCTGTGACCGACGGCCTCTATGGTTAATCCCTCCCCGTCCCACCCGCAGCTTATGTGCGTCAAACGGGTGCGGCGGCGTTGGCGATCCTTGCGCGGATGCGGCTCTCCGCGCTCGTTTTTACAGCTCCCAGCCTTTTTCCGCTTGTTTCAATCACGTTGCGTGACAACTTTTCCGCAAGTTCATTCTCGCCGCAGCGCAGAGCCAGCTCCGAGGCCAGAGAGCGCATACCCTCCAGTTCCGCGTCGAGCCGTGCGTTCTCGGCGATCCTTGTGCGGACAAATTCCTTGCGGTCAAAGTCCATCATGTCGATGCAGTTCAGCGCCGCATCCGCGCCTTTAGCGTCAAAAAATCCCGCGTTGTAGAACTGAAGCGCAAGCTCGTTCTGGCTGATCTTTGAGTAGGGCGAGGCCTTTTCCGCGCTGACGCATACATCGAACACGGGAAGCCGCAGCTCTCCATCGCCGAGAGCGAGAAGGCTGTTTGAAAAGCTGACGAACTCGCTTTCGCCGCCGCTGCCGGTGATGCGGAAGTATCTGGGCAGACGGTAGAACTGGCGGATAAGCTCGATGACCATGAGCACGACCTTTTTGTAAGCTCTGTATGAGCCTCGGTTTGCGTCGCGGGAGAGCTTGCTGCCCGCCTCCTGCATGGCGGCGATGGCAGAGGCCGCTGTCGCGCCGCCCGTTGTGCCGCCGGAGGACACGTCGCGGTTGCCGGTCGTCTCCTTGAGCTCGTCGATCTTGTTGTTGATGACGGTGACGTAGATGCCGTCAAGACTGTTCGTCCGCACGGGCAGTATACTGTCCTGACCGAGAGCGCCGTCCACGTGCACGAAATCCTTCGTCACATCGCCGTATTCCGCCTCGTTGACGCTGCCGTCATTGCGGATAAAGTGACGGGGCTTGCAATTAAAGAGCATATTCTGCATGATGGCCTGATCGCCCCGGTCAATATACTCCTGAGTGTTCTTGCCGATGTCCACATACCCGAAGCCGCAGGGCGTACCCTTGGAGCGAAAGAGCGCGTCGAACACAAACGGGTACATTCCGTGATCGTACCATCCGCTCTCGCGGTACTCCGGCTCGTTCTCGGTTGCGAACAGCGGCTGAGGCTGACCGGGGATAAACTGGCAGTAGTGCAGCACGTCCCGCGTTCCCTGCCGCTTTTTGTAGTACCAGTCCACCACGGCGCTCTTGGCGCCCACATCCACACTGTCGTCATAGATGTAGTGCACCGCCTCACCGGCAGGTGCGCCGAGCTTGTCTTTAAGCCACGGGTACTCCTGTTCCAGCAGGTCGTTATCACGCAGCGTGACATAGAATAGCTGACGGCTCTGCTGGATATCGGTTATGCCGTTTTCCCAGAACAGATCGACCGGCTCTATCTGTCTGATCTCCACCTCGCCCAGGCCGTTAAGCGCCTGCGCGTTCCAGAATATACCGTAAACGCCCGTGCCGGAAATGAGCTTGTCGTCCATGACGGCGGAGTACACGCTTTCAAAATCGCACTCGTCCATGATGACCGGCACGACCGCCGAGAGCATTTCCGCCGCTTTGATATCTCCCTGCTCTCTGGGGAGGATGGAGGCTGTGGGCATGGAGTCCATCGCGTCGGCGTGCTTGTTGGCGATGGAGTTGAAAAGCCACGCGCTCGCCGGTTCGATCTGCTCCTTCTCCTTTTTCCGCAGACACTCCCACTGGCGCAGCTTGTACCACTGCTGATCGTCCACGATGCGCTTTTCAAGGTTCGCCCTGCCCGCGCGGTATTTCAGCAGTGTCTGATATGCGTTTTGAATTTGTTCTTTCCCGATGATCGGTTCTTCGTCCATTTGTACTTCCTTTCGTTTTATATTTGTCCCCGCTGATTGCCCCTGCACTCCTCATTCCGCTTTATCCTATGATCTCCATCCGTCTTTTCGGCGCCGCTTTCAGACTGTCGCCGTCGATATCCAGCAGCAGCTTCATGCCGCCCTTTGTCTTCGCGGTGAGTCTCGGCTTGATTGGGCGGGACATGAGAAAATATCTTGTCTCGTCCGCGATATGGTCCTCACCGTCGCTGTCGAGGTCTTCTCCCATCTGGGCGTTGTATTGCAGCAGCGGCAGCGTGCGGATGAAGGCGCGGCAGTTTTTGAAAACATACATCTGCGGGAAGCCGTTTTCGTCAAAGGCAAGCCGGTAGTGAAGCTGCATCCAGCCGGGTATTCTCGCATGGTCGCCCTTCACAAAATAAACCCCGTGCCGTGCGGCACATTGGGCGATGCTCTCGCCCGTCTCCCCGTCCCAGATCGCGGGGTCGGCAACGCCGCTTATGTGTTTTCCGCGAAGCCAGCGGTGTTCCCGTTCTGTTTTTGCGATCTCGGAGAAGACCTTGTCCGGCGTCCAGCGCACTCCCTCGTTGGGAGTTTCGGTACAGCCGTACATCTCCAATATGCGGTACACAACGCCGTCGTAGTCCACCGCCCACCAGCCGCACGAAAACGGTCTGTGATAGCCCCAGTCGAAGGAGCGGTATATCTTCCAGTCGGGCGGTATCTCAAACGGCTCTATGACGTGGGTGAACTGTCTGTCCTCGTAGTGCTCTGGGCGGTCGTGAAAGTCCTCGAAAAACTGTCCGCTCTGAATATCCCACGCACCGTCGAGCCATGCCTCGCGCAGCTTCGGCGGCAGGGCTTCAAGCTGGCGTATGTAGTCCGGCTGAGATTTCATAAGCGCCTTGTTGTCTCGCACACCGGCCTGGATAAAGCTGTATTCGTCCGCGTTTTCGCCCTCGTTGTACTGCCTGTCCACGAACAGCCGCTTGACCCATGCGTGACCGATGCCGCCGGGATTGCAGGTGAGGTAGCATCGTTTCGGAAAGCCGTCGCCCGTCCCTCGGACGCAGGCGGCAAGTATGCGAAACTGTTCCTCGGTGAATTGGGTCGCCTCGTCTATATACATGAGGTCGTATTCCGTGCCCTGAAAATTCAGCAGGTCCTTGTCGCAGGCGCAGAAACGGAAGATAATGCGGCTCGTGTTGGGCAGCGTCAGCTCCTTTTTTGTGTCGTTGTAGGTATAGCAGCCCTTTGGCAGCAGCTTGAGAAACGGTTTTATGTGGTTTGCGTACAGCTCGGGATAGCTTCGGCGGATGATCACTTGTGTTATCCCCGGGTATCTCGCCGCCATCAGCAGTGCGTTCGTTCTCACCGCCCAGCTCTTGCCGCCGCCCCTCGCGCCGCCGTAGGCGACATATTTGTGCCTGTCACGGAAAAACATGAGCTGCTTTGCGTTCGGCGCGGGAATGGTCACGGTCATTCCACATCGCCCTCGATCTTTATCGTCATTCCCTCGTTTTTATCGTCCTCCTTTGCATTTTTCTCCCAGATAAGCTCTTTGAGGTCTTTGAGTGCGCCGGTGATCTGCTTCAAGTCCTTGGTGTCTACCTCGTCGGACTTCATCGCTCTTTCCAGAAGCTCACTCACCTCGTCTACCAATGTGAAAAACTTTTCTTCCCTTTCCTTCTGCCTTTTCTTCGGACTTTTTCCCCTCGTTCTTACCGGCTTTCCGGCACTCTCCACACTCCACACTCCTCACCCCACACTTCTATTTCCCCGTCGGATATCCGTTTATCTCCGCGTCCCGTATCCACGGCGCGTCCCTCACTTCCTTCAAGCCATCCCTCCTTTCATTGATCCCCGTTTTCTTCACGCAGCGCATGAGTCACGCGATGTGACATATCTATTGAAACAAATGCGGCCTCTGCCGCATCTGTCCGATTGTCGGTAATCTGCGTCACGCTCCGTGACGTCTATAAGATAACACGGTCTTTTTGCTTTGTCAATACCCTTTTTGAAATTTTTTTCGAAAAATTTTTATCTGCCGTATAAGTAATCATATAAGTAAATTTCAGCACGGATATAATAATTTCCTCTTTACGGAGGTCACAATATGTGTTATATTATCAATGAGGTGAAGCGTCTATGTCATATTTCAGTGATAAGCTTGTCGCCCTTCGGAAGGAGCGCGGCATGAGCCAGCAGGTATTGGCGGATAAGACGGGACTGTCCCGCAGCGCCATCGGTATGTATGAGACCGGCAAACGTGAGCCGGATATAGCTACCCTTGAGCTTTTTGCAAAGCTTTTCAACGTGGATATGAATACTCTGACGACGGGCGTTTCCGTCGGCGACAGTGAACTCAACGAGCTGCTGGAGACTCTGCGCAGCCGTGAGGATATGCGTATGCTCTTCAAGCTTGCCAAGGACGCCACGCCCGAGGATGTGCGCAGCGCCGTAAAGATCATTGAGGCTCTGCGGAATGATTGATTATTTTGTGCGCCTTGTGGAGCTGCCGAGACGTGTCGAGGGCGTGACGGTGCCCAATAACGACGGCAGCTTCAGTGTGTACATCAATTCTCTTCTCTCCGAGGAGCAGCGGCAGAGGGTGCTGACCCATGAGCTGGAGCATATCGAAAAGGAGCATTTTTATATAGACATTCCCGTCGAGCGCATGGAGCGCCAGGCCGAGGGGGAGCATATAAACCTCGCCCTGCACCCGCCCGAGGGAAAGATCGCCTGCTTTAAATCCGAGGAAGCTCTTGCCCTGTATATAAAAAATCTCGCCGCCCAAACGGGAGCGAGAATTTGAACAGGGAAAATATCAAGTAAGCTCTCCGCCCACGGCGGGGACTTTTTTTGCCTTTCCGTCCTGCATTATATAGACCGCGTCGGCTTTTTTCCCGAGCTCGTCATTGAGGATATTAAGAGCGCGGATATATTCCGCCGTCTCGCCGGAGTACTCGGTTTCATCGAGTCCCGAAATGCTCACCGCGATAAGCGATGCACACTTTTCGCTGAGGGCGAGGATATCATTTAACGTATCTGTGAGCGCGTCGCCGTCCGTTTCAAACATACGGTTTGCGAGAAGATTTGAAACGTCCTCAAGCAGCACAACGCTCTTTTTTTCTATCCGTGCGCGTGAAACGTCCGCAGCAAGCTCTATCGTCTCAAAGTCCTTGCCCGCACGCTGGGCACGGTGCTTTTCTATGCGGCGGTGATCGTCCTCGCTCTGCGGCTGCATCGCGGCGATATAATACCGCTTCCCGCTTTTTTCGACCGCCAGAGTCTCGGCAAACGCGCTTTTCCCGCTGCCGTTGGCGCCGAGGATAAGAGTCAGTTCCATTTTCTGTATTTCTCCACTTCGATCTTTCCGAACGTGGCGGCGTTTTTCAGCACCGCCCCCGCCATATCCAGCAGCGGCATGAGCGCGACCGCTCCGGTTCCCTCGCCCAGACGCATATCCCCGTGGAGCATCGGGTCAAAGTCCAGCTCCGCAAGTATCTTCACGCCCGCCGGTTCCGCCGTCACATGGGATGGGATGATATATCCCTTTACCGCCGGACACAGCCTCACGGCGCACAGCGCGGCCACCGAGGAGATAAGTCCGTCCATTATTACCGGCATCCGACAGGCGGCGCCGCCCAGAAACGCCCCGCACATTCCCGCGATATCAAAGCCGCCGATTTTGGATAGCACGTCTAAAATATCATTTTTATCGGGTCTGTTTACTTCTATCGCCGTATTTATCGCCTTTATTTTGCGCCTCAAGCCCTCGTCCGACAGTCCCGAGCCTCTTCCGGCGGCGTCCTCCGCCCTCAGTCCCAGAAGCACGGCGGCGACGGCGGCGGAGGTGGTCGTATTGCCGATACCGGCTTCTCCGACGGCGATAAGCCCATATCCCTCGCGTTTTTTCTCGTGAACAAGCTCAAAGCCCGCACTGACGGCGTCAAGCGCCTGCTGTCTCGTCATGGCGGGGCCTCGGCTCATATCGCCTGTGCCGCGCCCCACGGAGCGGTCGGTCATACCCTCGACCTTGTCGATCATGCCAATGTCTATCGGAAAGACCTCCGCGCCGCAGCTCTCGGCCATAACGCACACGCTCGTGGTACGCCGCACCATGGAACGCGCTATCGCGGTCGTGACCTCGTGCGTACTCTGGGCAACGCCCTGTGCAAGAACGCCGTTGTCGGCGCAGAATACCAGCACACACCTTTTTGAGATGTCCGGCACGGGGACAAAGGACGCTCCGGCACATTTTGCGTACAGTGTTTCCAGCTTGCCGAGACTGCCGATTGGCTTGGCGATGTTGTCAAACAGCTCTGTGCATTTATCAAAGCTCGCCGCGTCCGCCGGTTCGACGGCAGAGAGCATATCTTCAAGCTTCATCAGAATTCTATCCCTTTTCTCGCTGTGCATCCTTTATCATACGGATGCTTTATTTTTTTCATTTCCGTCACATAGTCTGCCGCGCCGAGCAGAGCCTCCGAGGGCTTCCGTCCGGTCAGCACAAGCTCCTGCCCTTTCGGTCTCGCCGCAATATATGAGGTCAGCAGCTTTTCATCGACAACGCCCTTCGTACACGCCGAAACGATCTCGTCGAGCACCAGCACATCATACTCTCCGCCCCGTTCGATCGCTTTCAGAAACAGCGCCGTGTAATCCTCCGAGGCACATTCTTTTTCGTCCTCATTCATAAGGCTGAAAAGCTTATGGGGGGCTTCACAGCATAGTGTGTCTATGCCGGATCTTCGCAGCGGCTCAAGCTCCGAGGATGTGCCGTCTTTGAAAAACTGCACGAACAGCACTCTCCCGCCGCTTCCGGCGCAGCGCAGAGCCAGTCCGACGGCAGCGGTGGTCTTACCCTTGCCGTCGCCGCAGTAGAGATGTACAAACCCGTTGTTTTCCATTTCGCTCTCCTTGAAAACTCTTTGTTCTATGTTAGTGCCCCGCCCGCCGTTTGTCAATCGTATGTTGACTTTTTTGCCGCGAGCCAATATAATGCTTTTAATCGAATAGAATTCGGGTCTGCGGTCGCGTGATCGCGGTCAAAAGGGAATCGGGTGCAAATCCCGAACGGTGCCGCCACTGTAAGATGTGCGATAACGATACTCATATGCCACTGGGAAACCGGGAAGGGAAGTATCGGGTGATAAGCAGTCAAGTCAGAATACCTGCCCGTATTCGGTGAAATGCTCATTCCGCGAGTCACGGATATGAGTAACGACGCGGGAATACGTCCGCCTCGGCATAACCATGCCGGGGCGGCTTTTTTATCGGAGGCTGTTATGAAAAAAATATTCTCTCTGCTGATTGTTCTTTCCCTTGTTCTCTCCTTATGCGTCTGCGCCCGTGCCGACGGCGCTGTCACCGTATCCGATCTGAACGGTCGGGAAATACGCCTTGATGCTCCGGCGGAGCGTATCGTCGCTCTTTCGCCCTCGGACTGCGAAATTCTTTTCGCCCTCGGCGCGGGAGAATGTATCGTCGGACGCTGTGCGGACGCGGACTACCCCGAGCAGGTCAGGGATATCCCCGCTCTCGATTCGGGCGCTAACCTAAATCTTGAGCAGCTCATTTCCTTAAAGCCTCAGCTCGTTTTCATGAGTGACGCCATCCAGACCGACGATCAGGTCGCCGCCATCGAAAGCTTCGGTATTCAGGTGGTCTTCACCGACACGCACACAAATAACGCCTCTCTCGACGGCGTTTACAAAGCCGTTGAGCTTATCGGCTCACTTGTCGGCAGAGACGCGCAGGCACAGGAGCTTATCGCCTCCATGAAGAGCTCCTTCGACGTGCTCGCCCCGTCCGAAGAACCGGAGGAAAAGCCGAGCGTCTACTTTGAAGTCTCCCCCCTCGAATGGGGGCTGTGGAGCGCGGGCAAGGGTACGTTTTTCGACGAGATATGCACACTGATCGGCGCGGAGAATATCTTCGGCGATCTCACCGGCTGGGTCGAGGTTTCGGAGGAACAGATCATATCGCGTGACCCCGATTTCATCGTGACGGTCACCATGGATTACGGCGGTGAAGGCAGCGCCGTGGCGGAAATTCTCTCCCGCCCGGGCTGGGAAAACATCACGGCTGTAAAAAACGGCTGTGTCACCGACTTTCAGGACAACGAGCTTACCCGCCCCGCGCCGAGGCTTGCACAGGGCGCTGCCATGCTGCATGAATTTATATTCGGTGAGTAAGGCATGAAAAAAAGAGCTGTCGTTTTTCTTTTTGCCGTCACGGTGCTGACCGCGCTGCTTTGCGTCTCGGTGGGGAGCGTCCGCGTTCCCCTTTCGGATATTCTCGCGCTTGCCGCCGACGCTCTTTCCGGCAGAGCGCCAACCGGCGCGAGCCGCTCCATCATCCTCGATCTGAGACTGCCGCGGGTGCTCTGCACCGCGCTTACGGGGGCCTGCCTGTCTCTCTCGGGCGCGGCGATGCAGGGGCTTTTGAAAAATCCGCTGGCGGACGGCTCTACGCTGGGCGTTGCTTCGGGCGCGTCTCTGGGCGCCGTCATCTCCATCGCCTTCGGCTTCAATGTCTTCGGCGGCACGGCGATGACCGCCGTTGTCTTCGCCTTCGCCTCACTCCTGCTGATCCTCGCCCTCGCCTCCGGCATAGACAGCAGTCTTTCCACCGATACCATCATCCTTATCGGCGTTATCTTCTCCATGTTCGTCTCCGGGGCAATGTCCGTCATCGTTACCGTTGCTCCGGACAGGCTGCGCTCCATCACCTTCTGGACGATGGGGTCTCTCTCGGGCTGCGGCTACGGTGACGCGCTGCTCCTGCTAACAGCTCTCCTTCTCTGCGGCGGGGTGCTGCTCTCCTGCAGCGACGGGCTGAACGCTTTTTCGATAGGCGAAGAAAACGCGAGGCAGATCGGCGTGAATGTGAAAGCGGTCAGGCTCAAAGTGCTCATATGCGCCTCCGCGCTGATCGGCGTCAGCGTCTCGGTCGCGGGCTGCATCGGCTTCGTCGGACTCGTGACGCCCCATATCGTTCGGCTTCTTGTGGGTGCCAACAACAAGCGTCTGCTCCCGGGAAGCGTTTTCGGCGGCGGCATTTTTCTTATGCTGTGCGACCTCGCCGGACGCACTGTCGCCGCTCCGCGCGAGATCCCCATCGGGGTCATAACCTCCATGATCGGCGCGGTCATTTTCATCGTCATCTTTTGCCGGAGCAGGAGGGGCAGAGCATGAAAATGCTGGAAGCAAAAAATCTCTCCGTGAGCTACGGAGAGCTGAAAATTCTCGACAATGTGAGCTTTTCTCTGGAAAGCGGTCAGTGGCTGATGGTCACGGGCCCGAACGGTGCGGGCAAGAGCACCGTCGTCAACGCCCTTTCCGGCGGCGTGCCCTATACCGGCGCTCTTTTCTGCATGGGCGATAATATCCGCTCTCTGAAATCCGCCGCGCTTGCCGGACGCATGGGCTTTCTTTCGCAGAACCACACCGTCGGCTACTCCTTCACGGTGCGCGAGGTGGTAGAGCTGGGGCGCTACGCCTATAAAAAGGGCTTTTTCGGGTACGATACCGGCGGTGAAAAGCATATAAGGGACGCGATGGAGCTGACGGGCGTTTCCCATCTCGCCTCGCAGTCCGTGCTGACGCTTTCCGGCGGAGAGCTGCAGAGGGTGTTCCTCGCACAGCTTTTTGCACAGGATACCGACATCCTCGTGCTCGACGAGCCGACAAATCATCTTGACCTGATCTATCAGAAACAGATCTTTGAGCTTGTGCATCGGTGGCTTGAAGAGGGAGAGCGCGCCGTCATGTCCGTTGTGCACGACCTCTCCCTTGCAAAAAAATACGGCACCCACGCGCTCCTTCTGAAACGCGGTCAGCCGGCGATAAGCGGAGAGATCGGAGAGGTTTTGTGCGAGGAGCGCCTGAACGCGGCCTACGGTATGGACGTAGGTGCATGGATGCGTGAGCTTCTCGGTCAGTGGAAATAAAAACTCTCCCGGGAAAACCCGGGAGAGTGCCCCGCGAATGCCGTACCGGCCCGATTATAACCTGCACAAAAAGGCAGGTGGGTCGCCTTAGTTCTGTTTCTCTGCTTCCAACGTCCGGCTTTCGCCGGGAGGCCTGCAATCCGCAGATTCATATCGGCATCCCTTATAAGAGATGTGGGTTTAATGGGCCGCAAAGTTCGATACCGAACAGTACGCACACCGCAGGAACTTTTTTTCGTTTTAAAAATATGCCGGTAGCAGGAAACTTATTCCGCTGTTTCCCCGTCTTCATCATCAAACAGTATCGCCATGAAGTGCTCATAGACGTCGTTGAGCTCATCGTCGTCATCAATGGACTCATAGACCTCTTCGCCCTTCTCGTCGAGGACGACACGCAGGATGATGATGCCGTAGTCGGGATCGTTCTCGTCCATATCGGCAGGGAGGAAAGCCATAAAGGTCTGACCGTTGTAGTCCATCGTGTCAAGCACTTCAAGCTCAAATTCCTGACCGTCATCATCAATTATCGTAACAAAATCGCTTCCGAATTCTTCACTCATTTCATATACCTCCGTCCGGGTTGCTTTTATTTTATACTAAACGGAACAATAAATCAACAGATTTTTGAAAAATCTATGAACCGAGGTCTTCGAGCAGTTCCAGAAGCTGCACCTTGCTTGCCACGGGTATCCCCTTTTCCAGCATGGCTCTGTCGGCGTTTCTCAACCGTGAGGTCTCGATCACGGTTATTTTCAGCGGTGTACGGTGTTTATCGGCGTCATAAACCGCGACAACGCCGTCATAGCTTTTCAGTAAATATCGCGCCGCATCCTGCCGCTGAACATAGCGGGAATATATATCCTTCGGCAGCAGTGCGTCCGATGTCGGCTGAATGCTCCTGTAAGCACAGAGTGCACACCTTCCCGCCGCCATTGCCAGCAGGATCGTCAATCCCGCCCGAACTCTCAGCTTCATTCTCCGCACCTCTTTTTTCATTATGTGGATAATTGTTTCTCAAATTCGGTAAAATATACTTGAATACGGAGCGGAGATCGGAAAGCTGTTTTGAATAAATGCTGATTAATTTTAACATTTTCCCTCTACCGCATCTTGAACAGCTGTGGTATAATATATAATCAGCTTTTTATTCCTCGACAGGAGGTGTTCTTTCGCAAATGGCAAATAACGACGGCAAGAGCCGTGACAATACAGGCAAGCTTGGCTCCGCTTCGTCCGGCGCACACGTCAGCAGCAATTCGGGACGTATCTCCGCCGAAAAAACAGGGAGTCTCGGCGCCATCATAAAGAAGAAAAAGAAAAAGCCCATCGTCTTTCGGGCTGCCGACCTTACGGTCGATCTGGCCAGCCGCTGTGTCAGTACTTTTTTCAAGGCGATAGGCACTATATTGCTCATATTCGCCATAACCGGTATGCTTTTCGCCTGCGTCTTTGCCTATTATGTGAAGACCTGCCTCACCCCGCAGCTGGAGCTGTCGCTGGATGACTACAAGCTCAACCAGTCCAGCACCATCTACTATCAGAACGCTGCCGGTGAGTGGCGGGAGCTTTCGACCCTGGCCGGCAAGCAAAAGCGCGTATGGGTCGATTACGACAAGATCCCATGGTATCTGGAAAAGGCTCTCGTTGCCATTGAGGACAAGCGCTTCTATGAGCACAAGGGCGTGGACTGGTACCGTACCTCGGGCGCATTCGTTGAGATGTTCGCCACCATGCAGAACTCCTACGGCGGCTCCACCATCACCCAGCAGCTCATCAAGAACCTCACAGGCAAGGATCAGGTCACGGTGCAGCGAAAGCTTGAAGAGATCTTCGGCGCTCTTGAGCTGGAAAAGAAGTATGACAAGCAGGAGATCGTCGAATGGTATCTGAACGCCGTCTATTTCGGCGAGGGCGCTTACGGCGTGCAGATGGCAGCAAATACCTACTTTGACAAGGACGTGTCCCAGCTTACTCTGGCCGAAAGCGCCGCTATCGTAGGCATCACCAACCTGCCCACCTATTACGACCCCTTCTACAACGAGCAGAATAACAAGGCCCGTCAGGAAACGATCCTGCGTGAAATGTACGATCAGGGCTATATCGATTATACGATGTATAAGGAGGCCTGCGCGGAGGAGCTTCACTTCTCCCATACCCCCGAGACCGAATACGTACAGAAGATATACAGCTACTATGAGGAAGCCGTCATCGAGGATGTATGCCGCGACCTCATGGAGCGCAAGGGCATCAGCCGCGAGGCCGCCTCGACTCTCGTATACAACGGCGGTTATAAAATTTACTGCTGCCTCGATGTGGGCGTACAGACCGCGATCGACTCCGTCTATACCGAAGTCAGCAACATCCCGCAGACCACCAGCGCCCAGCAGCTTCAAAGCGCCATCGTCGTAATGAATCCCTATGACGGGCGTGTTCTGGGTCTTTCCGGCGGCGTCGGAGAGAAAGACAGGAACTTCCCCTTAAACCGTGCGACCGGCGCATACCGCTCTCCCGGCTCCTCCATCAAGCCCATAGCCTCCTACGGTCCCGCCGTTGAGAACGGGCTGATCACTCCCACGACAATGGTCTACGACCGGCAGGGTATGCACCTTTCCGGTTCGAGCTGGTTCCCCGCCAACGACAGCAATATCTACTACGGTCTTGTGAATATCAAGCAGGCTCTCCAGTACTCGCTCAATACCGTCGCCGCGCAGATCATCGACAAGCTCAGCCCCCAGACCGCGTATAACTTCCTCACCACAAAGCTGGGTTTCACAAATCTTCAGCCCAGTGATGCGGACTATGCGCCCATGGCGCTGGGACAGCTCACCAAGGGCGTGACCGTGCGCGAAATGGCACAGGCATACTGCGCGTTCGTAAACGACGGTGTGTTCACTTACGGCCGCACCTACTCTCTCGTCACCGACTACGACGGCAACACCGTGCTTGACAACGCTCCCCGCACCGTCAATGCCTTCAAGCCCAATACCGCCTACACCATGACCTATATGATGCAGAATGCCGTCGAAAACGGCACCGGCACCGAAGCAAGGCTCTATTCCATGCCCGTGGCAGGCAAGACCGGCACCTCCGGCGACTATAAGGACCGCTGGTTCTGCGGCTGCACTCCCTACTATGTGGCGGCGGTCTGGACAGGCTACGATACCCCCGAGACCATCAACGTCAGCGGCAACCCTGCAGCCCAGCTCTGGAAGAAGGTCATGGCGCCGCTCCACGACGGACTTGAATACAAGAGCTTCACTTACCCCTATATCGGCGAGGATACCGGTATCTTCGGGGTGAACACCGGCATGAATAACGCTGTGCAGCAGCCCGTCACGGATTACACCGGCTGGGGCACGGGCACGGACTATAACGGCAATTATAACAATTACAACAGCTATAATTACGATCCCTGGGGCAGCACCGATAATTACAGCGATCCCTTCGGCGGCTGGGGCGGCGGAATGTTTTTAGGTTAGTGAGTCATTGGGGACGGTTCTCAATGTCGGTAATTTAAGAAAAGCGTATCTGTAGGGCGGGGGCTCGCTCCCGCCGTAACCGCACGGAAACTCCGACTTTCCGGCGGGAGCAAGCCCCCGCCCTACAGATGAAAACGTTAACTTACCGCCATTGGGGACGGTTCTTATCGACTCATACTCACCGGCAGAAGACTGTTTTACGCTTCCGCCCGAAATGCGTTCAGGCACATTTTACCTGTTGACAATATTGAAACATTGTGTTACATTTTAGTTACAATTTTGGAGGTACTTTCAATGGCAAAAACTTTGGAGTATAAGGGACATCCCCTTCAGAGAAAAGACAGCATCATTTATTACGGCAGCTTTTCCGATAAGTACATTATCATGCTGCAGGTAATGGACACGAAAAAGGTCAACGACCTTGACGTGGCGACCAAGGTTTCGGTTCAGCTCCAGCTTACCGACGCCACCATCAAATCCAGAGATCGTATCGTAAAGAAGACCGAGAAGGACGGCCTGTATGCAGCCATTGACGTTGCAGCCGTCTGGCTCGACCGCGCTCTCGCCACTCCCTGAGAAAGAGCACATCGATTTCCCGTTTTATAAAATCTTTGCGTAACCGTTCCTTGGAAATATAGACAAAAGGATCTGTTATCATGCACAGGCAGCTTACCAGGACCCTTATCGCCTGCCTTCTCATATGTTCGGTACTGATCGTACCGGCGTATGCGGAATCGGCGGTAGTCACCGGCAGCAAGGTAAATCTCCGCGCCGGTCCGGGTACAACTTATTATATTGCGGCAACGATCGAAAGGGGCAGTGTCGTTGATGTTCTCGACCGTTCCGATCCGTCGTGGAGCTATGTCAATTATAACGGTATAGAGGGCTTTATGTCCTCCGCATATCTCTCCCCGACCTCAAGCGCAGCTTCCGCCTCCTCGTATGCATCTTCTTCGTCATCCGCGTCTGCCTCAAATTCCGGCATCACCATTTTGCCGAATGAAGCAGCCCAGCAGTACCCCGCCGGTACGAAAGGCTATATCAACACCGATCACGTGCGTTTTCGTTCCGGTCCCGGCTCCGGCTACTCCATTGTGGACGAGTACAGCACGGGCAAGACCGTTGAGATCGTCACCGCCGTGGGAAGCTGGATAGCGGGATATATAGACGGAAACCCGGGATATGTGCATAAGGACTATGTCACAGTCGGCACATACACACCGCCTGCGGCGGTGTCGTCCCCGTCTCCCTCGTCCCCCTCGGGCGGAATAACCGTTGTCTCTCTCGCTGATATCCTTCCGGACACATATTACTCCGTTCCGGACTCCTCCGTAAAGGCTGCGGGCGGCATTACGCTCGTCTCTCCGACTCCGAGTCCCTCTCCGACGCCTGTGAGTAACGCTTTCTATGTCTCCTCCCCTCAGTCGGCAGTCACGCCGACCGTCGCCCCTCTCTCGGCAGACGGACGCGAAGCTTATATCTACGGCACCTATGTACGTTTCAGAAGAGGTCCCGGCACAAATTACACGATCATCGGTACATATAACACCGGCAAAGAGGTCATTGCCTATGCCAACGCCGGCAGCGGCTGGGTCTTCTGCCGCATTGACGGACAGGAAGGATATGTCTACGGAGATTATCTCTATGTGGTTCCCGATTCGGTATCCCCGTCCTCGTCCGCATCGTCAGCCGCACCGTCAGCCGCACAGACTCAGAGCAGCATCACTGTTCTTAATATTCCCGCTGCCACGGCGCAGCCTGCCCCGACACAGCAGAAAAAGGGCTATATCACCGGCAATAACGTCCGTGTCCGTTCCGCCCCCTCCATGACCTCAAAGATACTGGGCGAGCTTTTCTACGGCAACGAGGTCGTGATCACCGGCTATGCTGACGGCTGGGCACAGATCTCCGTCAACGGAACTCCCGCCTATGTATATGCCGATTACGTAAAAGAGGGCAGCTACGGCTATGCCTCATCATCGAGCACACAGACCTCGACTGCCGGCTATGGCTCCGTTTCCGGTCAGGATATCGTGAATTATGCCGTTCAGTTTCTCGGAAGCCCATACACATGGGGTGGCACATCGCCCGAGACCGGCTTTGACTGCTCCGGATTTGTATACTATGTATTTAAGCATTTCGGCAAAACGCTCAACCGCGTCGCCTCCGACCAGGCTTCCAACGGCGTACACGTTGATCCCGCAAATCTGCAGCCCGGCGATATACTCTGCTTCTATTCCGGCAGCAGCTATATCGGTCACGCGGGAATATATATAGGCAGCAATAAATTCATTCACGCCTCCAACTCCACCACCGGCGTAATAATCTCCGATCTTTCCGGATATTATTCCACACGCGGATTTGAAGCGCGGCGGATCGTATAAAAAAACAGCGAAGGCAAATGCCTTCGCTGTTTTTTTCTCTTATCTCTCTTCTCTGAAATACGGCAGCCCCAGAGAGGCGGGCGGCTGATTTTCGCGCTTGGAGCGCATGGAGGAAATGACAAGAACGATGATAGTGACCACATAGGGCGCCATTTTGTATATTTCCTTTATCGCAAGATCGGTGCCGGTGGGGATATACACGTTGAGGATATACAGTCCGCCGAAGAGGATGGAGGCGAGTATGCTCAAAGCCGGCTTCCACACGGTGAAGATAACGAGCGCGATAGCGAGCCAGCCTCTGTCGCCGAAGGCGTTGTTCGACCATACGCCGGAGGCGTAGTCCATGACGTAGTACAGACCGCCGAGACCCGCGATCATCGAGCCGAGGCAGGTGGTAAAATACTTGTATCTGATGACGTTGATGCCCGCCGTGTCGGCAGTACCGGGGTTTTCGCCGACGGCTCTCAGATGCAGACCGGTGCGGGTGCGGTTGAGAACATAAGAGCAGAGCAAAGCAATAATTATTGCCGCATACGCGAGGAAGCTGTACGAAAGGAATATCTTTCCGAACCAGCCGCAGCTGTCGGCAAAGGGCAGTTTTTTCGCAAACACAAGGCTTGTCTTTGTGAGAACGACACTGGGCAGATCGGTATCTACAAGCTTTATCAGCGAACCGCCGAAGAAGTTTCCGATGCCGACGCCGAAGGTCGTCATGGCAAGACCTGTCACGTTCTGGTTTGCACGGAGCGTGACGGTGAGGAAGCAGTACAAAAGACCCATGAGCAGAGAACCGACAAGGCAGCACAGCAGAGGGATCATAACCGTGAGGAAATTATTCATTTCGGCGCCGGAGTTTTCGTAGAGGAAAGCACCGATAACGCCGCAGATACCGCCGACATACATGATACCCGCAGTACCGAGGTTCAGATTGCCGCTTTTCTCGGTGATAGTCTCACCGGTGCAGCCGAGCATAAGGGGAACAGCCTGCATGACGGCTCTGGGGATAAAGGAGACTATATCAAACATTTGCCTTTACCTCCCTGTGTTTTTTGGAAAAATGAATACGGTAGTTTACAAAGAACTCACTGCCTATTATGCAGAAGATAAGCACGCCCGTCAGAATATCTCCGAAGGAGGCGTTCAGTCCGCAGGATGTGGCAAGCTCGTTCGCACCCGTTCCGAGAACGATAAGAAGCGCGGATGCAAGGATCATAGCGAGGGGGTTGAACTGTGCAAGCCATGAGACCATGACCGCGGTGAAGCCCTGTCCGCCCGCCAGCGTTGTGGAGACCGTATGATTGATGGAGCCGACCAGCAGCAGTCCCGTGATACCGCACACCGCGCCGGAGAGCAGCATCGTGCGGACAATTACCTTTTCGACCTTGATGCCGACGTAGCGGGCGGTGCGTTCGCTCTCACCCACGACAGCCAGCTCATAGCCGTGCTTGGAATACCTGAGGTAGAAGTACATCAGTATAACGGCGACGACCGCGACAACGATCACGAGCAGATAGCGGTTCACAAGCTGAGGAAACCAGCCGAGATTGCTTTTCTGATTGATAACGCCGATCTGGCATGAGCCCTTGGGGTTTTCCCATTCGACGCAGAAGAACGCGACTATCTGAGTGGCGACATAGTTCATCATCAGAGTGAAAAGCGTCTCATTGGTGTTAAATCTCGCCTTGAAAAATCCCGGAATGGCAGCCCATATCGCGCCTGCCAGAACAGAACTGACGGTCATTGCCGCGATGACGGCGCCGTTGGAAGCTTTCCCTTCCATCAGCACCATGCAGGCAGCGGCAGCCATAGCGCCGATAAGCACCTGTCCCTCCGCGCCGAGGTTCCAGCAGCGCATTTTAAAAGCGGGCGTTACCGCAAGGGATATGAGGAGCAATATAGAGGTCTTCTGAAGGAATATCCATGTTTTTCTCATGGTTCCGAAGGAGCCGGTAATTACGGCCTTGCCGATCTCGACAGGTTTTATACCGGTGGTGATCATCGTGAGAACAGAGCAGAGAAGAATGCCGATAACGATTGCAAGCAGTCTTATCCCCAGTGCTTTGCCCGCGCTGATCTCACCGCGTTTGGAAATATGTATCATTCCTGCAGTCCTCCCAGTTTTGTCATCATTGCGCCGACTTCGCGCTTGTCGGTCTTTCGTCCGTCCACGATACCGCTGACCTTGCCGCCGCACAGAACGAGTATCCTGTCGCACAGCTCCAGCAGAACGTCGAGGTCTTCGCCGACATAGATGACGGCAACGCCGCGCATCTTCTGCTGCGTTACAAGGTCATAGATGGTATAAGACGAATTAATATCAAGTCCGCGTGTCGCATAGGCGGTGAGCAGGACGGTAGGGGCATTGGATATCTCGCGTCCGACCAGCACCTTCTGCACGTTGCCGCCGGAAAGGCGGCGGACAGGAGTCTCCACACTGGGAGTAACTATTTCAAGGAAGTCGACCATCTGATGCGCCAGCTTATTGGGAGCTTTTCGGTTGGTGAAAAGGCTCTTGCCCTGGCGGTAGGAGCGGAGCATCATATTGTCGATAAGGTCCATATTGGCGACCAGACCCATGCCCAGTCTGTCTTCGGGCACAAAGGAGAGCGCAACGCCCATCTTCTTTATTTCGAGGGGATCCTTGCCGATCAGCTCTTCCTTTTCTCCGTTGTTCTCAATGTAGGAGATACTGCCCGTTTCGGTGGGCTGCAATCCGGCGATGGCCTCCAGAAGCTCCTTCTGACCGCAGCCGGATATACCGGCGATGCCCAGTATCTCACCCGTGTTGACGGTGAAGGAGACGTCGTCAAGCTTTGCGATGCCGTCCGCATCGCGCACCGTAAGATTTTTGACCTCAAGGCGCGGCTTGGGGTCTTCCGGCTCGGGACGGTTGATGTTGAGCTCGACCGGGCGTCCGACCATCATATTGGTCATTTCCTGCACGTTGGTATCCTTTGTGAGCATATCGCCGGTGAAATGACCCTTGCGCAGAACGGCAACGCGGTCGGAGAGATCCTGCACCTCGTGCATCTTATGCGTGATGATGACGATAGCTTTTCCGTCGTCGCGCATATTGCGCAGAACGGCAAACAGCTTGTCGGTCTCCTGCGGAGTGAGAACGGCAGTCGGCTCGTCCAGAATGAGGATATCCGCGCCGCGATAGAGCACCTTGACGATCTCGACCGTCTGCTTCTGTGAAACGGACATCTCATATACCTTCTGGTCGGGGTCAACGGCAAAGCCGTATCGGTCGCATATCTCGCGTATCTTTCTGGATGCTTCCGCAAGGTCGAGCTTTCCGGGCAGACCTAAAACGATATTCTGAGCGGCAGTGAAAACGTCAACAAGCTTGAAGTGCTGATGTATCATGCCTATACCGAGATCAAAAGCGTCTTTGGGGGAAGAGATAACAACTTCCCTGCCGTCAATGGCGATAGTGCCTTCGTCGGGGAAGTAGACGCCGGAGAGCATATTCATAAGGGTGGTCTTGCCGCTTCCGTTTTCACCGAGCATGGCAAGTATTTCGCCTCTGTAAATGTTGAGCCAACACTTGTCGCTTGCGACGACAGAGCCGAAGCGTTTTGTAATATTACGCATCGCAACGGCGGGAATTCTTTCCTCCATGGCATAAGTCTCCTTTTTAGATATCGCTCATACCGTAGGGCGGGGGCTCTGCTCCCGCCGAAAAGTCGAATAACTTATAATGTAACGGTGGGAGCAGAGTCCCCGCCCTACGGAGTGAATGATCAGTTATTATTTGTATTTTGTATATTTGCTGTAATTTTATTAACGACCATAAAACCCCTGCCTGTGCAGGGGTTTTATGGTTTGTATGAAGCAAATTACTTAACGGTGATGCCGTCGATGATAAGATCAAAGTAAGGAGCGGAGCGGGTCTCGGACTCATGGAAGTAGCCGTCCCAGATGCACTCGTTGCCCTCGTAGAAAGCAACCTTGTCATAGGTGGTGAGGGTCTCGCCGCCAACGGTCCAGGTGGAGCAGTCGAACACCTTCAGAGAACCGTCAATAAGAGCAGCCTCGACCTCGGCAAGCTTCTCAGCGGTACCGGCTGCGGCGACATTCTCGTTCAGCTCGGTCAGAGCGACAGCACCTGCGTCGATACCGGCAGTCCAGTTGACGTCAAAGTTCTCACCTGCGAGAACGGCGTTGATAGCATAGGTGAAGTAAGGAGTCCAGTCAATGCGGGAGGAGATAATGTAGGTATTGGGGCAGGCGGTCTGGGTGGAGCCGTTGTAGGAGACGTTGGGAACGCCGGCAGCCTCGCAGGCATTTGGTGCGCCCATGGAGTCAGCGTGCTGGGAAACAAGGACTGCGCCGCCCTTGATCAGAGCTTCTGCGGATTCCTTTTCGAGGGTCTCATCGTACCAGGAGCCGGTGTAGATAACGTCCATGGTGACGGAGGGGCAGACATACTTTGCACCGAGGTAGAAGGAGGTGTAGCCGGAAATGACCTCTGCGTAAGGCATAGCACCGACATAGCCCATCTTGGCCTGATCTGCGGTGATCTTGCCGGACTCGATCATCTCATTGAGCTTCATGCCTGCTGCAACACCAGCAATGAAGCGTCCCTGATAGATGTCTGCAAAAGCGTTGTGGTAGTTGTCCAATCCGGAGTCGGCAGCCATATCACCGGTGCAGGAAATGAACTGGACCTCGGGGAACTCCTGTGCTGCCTGAAGGATGTACGGCTGATGACCGTAGCTGTCACCGATAACGAGAGCGCAGCCTGCGTCGGCAAGGTCTGCGGATGCATCGTATGCGGTCTGGTCTTCGGGAATGTTGGTCTTGAGAACGGGGGTAACACCGGTGGCTTCGCAGGCAGCGTAGAAAGCGTCGATAAAGTTCTTGTCGTAGCCGGAGTTCTCATCATGCAGGCAGAACAGACCGACAGTTACATCGCTGTTATCAGCGGAAGCGGTGGTTGCGCACAGAGCAAATACCATGCACAGGGAAAGGACGAGAGCGAGGATCTTTTTCATTTTTGGGTCTCCTTATAAATATTTTTTATTTGTCATAAAGAATACTGTAAGAAGACAGATAAGCAAAAATGCACCGGTAACGCGGACTTGGAAAGCGCTACCAATGCAATATCAAAACTGTGTCTGTTCAAAAAAGGAACAGCCACAAAGTATTAACACATCGATAGTCCGGTCATTTACGGCGTCCGGGTAGAAACTTCAAATCCATATCATTTGCTATATATCGAATGCAGTATTCAATTGACGGTAATATAGTAACAAGAACGGCGGAAATTGTCAAGCCAATTTTCCGCCGATTTTACTAAATTATGACACCCTTTTTTGTCAATCTTGCACAAGTCCACACTGACACATTACTGTATTAATCCTTGTCAATTATTATCCGCATAGATTCTCCGCCCTGAAATACGCCTTTTTTTATATTGTCCTTTGTGTATATCCGTTTGAAGCACTTTGAGGTATTGGAAAAAGAATGGGTCGCGAGAACTGTGAATTTAAGAAATCCTTTATCCAACGGATATTTTTCTCTGTCAATAAAGAAAGACAATCTGATCGCGTAATCTTCATTCTCACTGCAATTTCTATCAATGAAATCAAGTGGTTCTTTCCTCGGCTGTATTTTTTCAACATCAAGGATCCCGTCACCCGCATCATAGCAATAGTGTAAAGAATATCTCAGATTATTCAGGTTGACCTTTGACTTGTTAACGATTTTTATTCTGTAAACATTGTCGAGCTTGGGGTCTTTACAGATATCCTCAGAAATATTGATCTTTGGTCTTAAACTAAGCAGAAACAGAGCGAAAATCAGTGACGCAAAAAATCCCGATATTAAACCGCTTATCAACCCATTTATCATATCTTATATCCTCTTTTTCATTCAGTGGTCAATGTCAAATGTACGCATTTCTTTCACCTCGCTTTATTACATTATATTAAAATATGTTTTGGAAGTCAATAAAATTATGCAGACATTCTGTTCTCAATTATCCTGCACAAACTCCAGCGAGTGATCGGACATGGACGCGATCCTTGCCAGAGACTCCACTCTCATGCCCTTGCTTTTAAGAAGCTCTCCGCCGCCCTGAAAGACCTTCTCAACGGCGATGCCCGCGCCGACGACGGTGCCGCCCGAGAGCTCAACAAGCTCCTTCAGACCCACAAGCGCCGCACCGGTGGCAAGGAAATCGTCAACTATAAGCACTCTGTCGGATGCGCCGAGATACTCTTTGGAGCAGACGACAGTGTTTGTATTGCCGTGCGTGAAGCTTTCGACCTCTGTGGAATATACGTTGTCGGAAATATTCTTCGTCTTGCTCTTCTTGGCAAAAACGACGGGGCAGTCGAACACGAGCCCGACCATGATCGCAATGGCGATACCGGAAGCCTCTATGGTGAGTATCTTGTTTATGCCCTCTCCGTCATAGAGCCGTTTCAGCTCAAGTGCCATTTCGTACATGAGCTTCGGGTCGAGCTGATGGTTGAGAAAGCTGTCCACCTTGAGAATTCCGCCGGGCAGTACCTTGCCGTCTTTGAGGATGCGCTGTTCAAGAAGCTTCATTTTCTGTCTCCTTATTTTAGAAAGGTTTTTTTGCATTGTCTCCCGCCATCGTCAGAAAGCTGAGACTTGCGTCGATATGGTCGCTCATGGCACGGCGTGCAAGCTCCGGAATTCTCATTCGGATCGCCGAGACGATAGCGGTGTGATTATATGTAACGTTTGGCAGCCACGGATTGGAGCGGCTCGCTTCGTTGGCAATGAAGTTGAGCATGGAGCTCTGATACATGGTGAGTCTCGGCAGGATGCTCTCATAGCAGCTCATGATGTACGGATTTCCGCATTCCTCTATAAGCAGCCGGTGAAAGGGCATATCCGTGTCCTTCATGCCCGGTATATCCCGTTTCATGACGCTTGTTTTGAATGCCTCGGCCAGACCGTTCAGACGGTAGATCGTATCCTCGCTCACGGTATGGGCGCAGAGCGCGGCGGCCTCGCTTTCGATAGCGTCGCGGACGCGGTAGAGATTGATCATATCTCCCATATCAAGGCTCATCACATAGCTCCCGCTGACGCCCTCAAGCTGCACGACGAACCCGATATCCGTAAGGTAAGCCACAGCCTCCGCGACCGGTGTGCGTGATATTCCCAGCTCCGACGCCATCTGGTTGACGTTGAGCTTCGTGCCCGGGCATATACGCAGATTTATTATATCATCATAGATCAGTTCGGCAACTATATCCCGCAGTTTTTTCTCGGGATTTTCGTCTATGGTTTTTTTCAGAGCATATCTATCCATGATCTTCTCCCGTTGTTCCCGTCATATCGGTTGCGGTATCAAAGGACAAAAAGTCCGATAAGGGCGTATATCAGCAGATGAAGCGGATATACGAGGTAAAAAAGTCTTGATTTTTTCCCCTGCCTGCCGGAATAGAGCGCCGTCAGTATCACGGCGACCAGTGCGCCCGCTGTCAGAAACAGGCCGCTTCCCGCCGTCGGGAGGTATTTGCAGACGCACCATATCGCCATCGCAAGGCACATGATCCCTCTGTGGCTTCTGAAAAGATACAGTGCGATAATGAGAACAAGCCCCCATATTCCGTAGTCGCTGTGGAGAAGCACCGAGCCGCTCAGCGCAAGACCGATCACGCTTGCGGCGATCTGTTTTTTCCCCGGCAGCCCGTCTTCAAGCCAAATCTCGATGATCCACAGCACGGTGAGGGAGGCTGCGAGTGTGTAAATAACATTCAGCCCCGATTGCCACAGCGTTATGCCGTTCACCACGAGCGAAAAGCCGGTCGGAAGGAAGGCTATGGCAGTGATGCATACTGTCGGCAGGTATTTTCGTTCTCTGAAAAAGATAAGGAACAGCACGAACGAAAGCACCGCCGCCAGAATGAATGTCTCACTGCCGTTGAAAGCAGCGCTCGAAACGGCTTCGGTGATATTATAGTTGTTTGCGCAGAGCGCCAGAGAATAGGGTATCTGAGAGATAAATGCGAAAACGATAAGTCTCTTCAGATATTTCCCGCGGTTTTTCGTATATCCGAAGCCCTCCGTCAGCAGCAGCGCATACAGCGGAAAGGCGATCCTTCCCAAAGAGCGCATCACCCAATAGAGTGATGCGCCTGTATGTCGGGTGTAGAGAAGGACCGCTCCGGCATGGTCGATGAGCATGGAGAAAACCGCGATAAGTTTTAATACAAATGCGCTTATTCCCCGTCACTCCTCTGCATTATCTGCGCCCGGAACGGCGGTCGCTGTAATTGTCGTAATCGTCGTCGTATTTGCTGCCGTAGTCACCGCGGCGGTAGTCCTCCTGCTCGGCGGCTTTCATCTTTTTGAGAATGACCACCGCTGCGATGGCGATTGCGGCTGCCGCGAGCATGGCGGCCAGAGGCAGAATGAGCCGTGACAGGAACGACTTCTCATTGGCGGGCTGAACGGTAACGGCGGGAGTGGGCGTCGGGCTGGGAGTGCTGACGGCGGCGGTATAGGTGACTGCCACGGGAGTCGAGTACACGACCTTACTGGTCTTGCTGCCGTCGGTCGCCCATACGCCGACGTAGTAATACTTGCTGCCTGAGATCTTTTCGGGAGTATAGGTCGCGGACTGTGCGCCCGCTATGGCAGTGCCGTTTGCGCTGGAGTTCTTGTCGTTTTTGTACCACTGGTAGCGCAGCTCGCTGCTGTCTCCCTCGCCGTTGGCGGCGGTGACGCTCAGGGTCGTTGTGTTGCCCTCTTCAATGACCGCGCCCTCCGGCTGGAGCGTGATGCTGGGCGTGGCGATGATATTCTTCAAAGTCTCGGGAGATATCGTCGCAGTGGCGCCGGGGATATAGGGGCTGGCAGAGGGTGAGGGAGTGGGCGTTGCGGCCGGTGCATTGACGGTGATCTTTGCGCTGGAGGTTATTTTAAAGTTGAGCCTCTGAGGGGAGTCATAGTAAACGCAGATGACGCTCATGCCGTTCATTTCGTAGGGGATATTTTTGAGCGTCAGCACCTGCCGTCCCGCGGAGGTGACGTTTTCGATCACGTCAAGGCCGGGGTAGTAGTTTTTGACCTGATTGGCGGGATAGAAATTGCCCGTTCCGTCGTTCTTGACGATCCTCCACTGGTAGTTGTCGGCATTGTCGGCCTGGGCGGTAAAGGTAGCCTGACCGCCTGCGTTGACAGTCTCACCGGTGGGGCTCTTTGTGATCTCTATCTCGACCTTGCCGCCGTAGTAGGCGTATACCATGTTGCTGAATACCATATCGCTCTCGCTCACGCCGTTGGTGGTATATACGCCGCAGCTGTAAAACAGCTTTCCGGGGCTCTGGGCGGCAGGGAGATTGTATGTAGCGGAGGTCGCGCCCGTAATGGGCGTACCGTATGACATATCGTTGGTCGAGCTGACATACCATTGATACCTTATCTCAAGACCGAGACCGGCATAGTTGTGAGCCGCGCCGATCGTCAGGCTACCGTTCGGATATCCCAGCACAGGGGCGGCAGACTTGGGCTGAAGGGTGATCGTGGGCGCTGTCGGAGTGATCGCGGGGTTGAGATAGGATGAGGGCGCCTTGGTAGGTGTCGGAGAATAGCCGTTGACGGTGAGATTGCAGTGTATGGTCTCCGCCGTCTGGTATCCGCTGGTCACAACGCACCATATGGTGTCGTTGCCGGTCGCGGAGAAGGTCAGGGTGCTGTTCGTGCAGCCCGAAAGCGCACCGGCGCTGTGATACCACTGGAAGCTGAGCGCACCGTCTCCTCCGGTAGCCTGAACGGAAAAGGTGACGACCTCGTTGGGAGTCGCCGTGTAAGAGGAATTGAAATTGGGAGAGATGTAAAGCGTACCCGCCGATGCCGCAACAGGCAAAGAGAGCATCACTGCCATCACAAGAAGTATCATTACGGTCTTTATGTATCTTTTCAGCATTTCCTTGTCCTCCGAAATGTGATTTACATAATATTATATATCGCTTTTTCGACAATTACAATAGTTATTTCTGCTGTTGTTGAAAAAGACGCATCGAATTTTAAAAAGTTTCACCGCGATCAAAGTTTTTTTGGCGATTTGGGGTGCATCTTTACGATAAACCGCAATAATTTGCATTTTGAAAAACTGCCTCTTGATTTATATGAAACGATGTGATAAAATAAACAAGCTTTGGAGGGCTAGCTCAGCTGGTTAGAGCGTCCGCCTCACACGCGGAAGGTCGACGGTTCGAGTCCGCCGCTCTCCACCACATTTTGTTGTCATTTTTACACCATTGTGATATTTTGGCGTAAAAATGACAACATTTTTTTGTCTTTTCGCTCGCCATTTTTTAATTAGTGGAAACGGGGGTAGAATGCCTTATTTCTCATGTTTTTTGACCGATATGTTGACATTTTTACTACACATTCAAAAAGTGATCACTTTTTTTGAATGTGTGCTTTTTTACAACATAAAATCGATATGATTTGATATTAAATGTGTAATTTTTTACAACATAAAATTCAATAAAATTTGGTTATGATTATTTAATTTGGACGTGAAATTTTCCGTGATTTGGCGGATTTTCATTCGGTCATTTGGCGGAAATGGGAAAACCACCCACGAGGGGTGGCCATTCTGAAATGTTCAGGCTAGGGCTTGAGACAGCCGATGGGGACAACATAGACGCCGTCTTTTCTACGATAGGCATAATCTTTGACCGGTAACAATTGCAAGGAAGGATGGATTTTCGCTAGTCCCGTAAACATCCAATCGGTATTACATATACTCCATCAGCTCGTCTATAAGCGTATCCGATTGCAGTGATCACCGCTAAGAAAGCTGGTTTTCCAACATGTTTGGTATCCACTAAGGAATCAAATTTCTTGAGGTTTTCAGCAGCTTCGCTGATTGAACTCTCTGTTCCGAGTTTTATTTCAAACGCACCCCACCTCCCATCATATAGATGTACTACAGCATCATGATCAGCCCCTGTCAAGGTAGACCGGGAAAATAAATAAAAAAAGATAATGGAA
>JAUNND010000020.1:0-31283 GCA_030531595.1 Eubacteriales bacterium
AAACTCTATCGGTGGGGCGCGGGCTGTCCCCCCCCCAAACTAACCGGAAGCTTCAACTTTTCGGGGGGACACAGCCAGCGCCCTACAGTTTGGGAGCAATGTAAACACTACAAATCACGGTTGTCCATTACTTGGGGTACACTTCAGATTACTTTTAACATAGAAAGGGGAAAAGCGATGAAAGAAATAATCAACAGAATAGTGGAAAAGGAATGGGAGCAGTTCCAGCTCGTCAACAATGAGGGCGGCCGCTGCTCATGTCAGGAGGACTGGGCACAGTTTCGCATCATGCGCTCCAGTCAGTTTCTCGCGTGGCCGGACGCGGTGCTGGAGTCCTATTTGCAGGATTTAGAGGATGCCGAATTCACGGGCAGAAACCTTGTTTTTACAAAGTACGCCTTTATGATGGCGCACACCAACCCGAGAGGCTACGAGGAGGTAAAGCACGTTCTGCCCGTAATCTCCGACGAGATGAAGCTTGTCATTGACGAGGTAGTGAAAATTCAGGTGCGCTGGGCGGAGGAATTTCAGGAACGCTGCCCGAAGGTGTCCGGTAAGGGCCGTCCCATCCACGAGGGTGAGGAGCGCTTTGGACAGACCTCGGTGGAGACCTACCAGCGCGGCGAGCTGTACTCCTACGGCGAGAAAACTCAGCTCCTGTATGCCGAATTTGTTTTCGAGGCCGAGAAGCAGGGCAAAAACCTCACCTATGAGGTGCGCAACAACATGGCGAAAATGTACGGCTATGAGTCCGTTGATGCTCTGGAAAACTGCCGATAAGCAGACAAAAGCGGCGCCCGTGATCGCGGACACCGCTTTCTCGCGGAACAATCGGAGCTGTTGTACAAAATACAAATATTTGTTGTTAAATAATTGTACAAATCAACGATTTAACGGATATGTGCGTAAAACATTTGAATTTAAAGTGTGAAAATGGTTTAATAAACATTAAGGCAACACCGCACAATACGTCTGCGGCAGCTGACGGATAAAATGTGCCCTGATTTTGTCATTTTTTCTTGAAATACACAAAGTATTCCTGCAAAAAAATGCCTTCATCAGAACCCATTTTCTCTCGCCATCTGCTTTTGCCGCATTATGCGGTATTGCCTTAACTAATTACGGTCATGAAAGAATTATTCATGAGTTTTGAATTCGGGAGTGCAGAAATGGCAAAGTACATAGTTAAACGAATTTTACTGGGAGCATTGAGCGTTTTTATCGTTGCAACGCTCACCTTCTTCCTGATGAACCTTGTCCCGGGCGGTCCGTTCGTTGCCGAGAAGTCAATAAGCAAGCAGGCACAGGAGGCACTGGCGGCAAAGTACGGTCTGGACAAGCCGCTTATGGAGCGTTATTTCACATATATGAACGACTTTCTGCACGGCGATATGGGCGTAAGCCTCCGTCAGCGCGGACGCACAGTGAACGACATTATTTTCTCCAAGTTCCCCGTATCCGCAAAGCTTGCGGGCATTGCCGTTGCGGTCGCGCTGGTGCTCGGTATTCCGTTGGGCTGTGTCAGCGCGTACACGCGAGGGAAGCTGCCGGATAATGTTATAATAGTACTCGGCACCTGCGGCATCGCCATACCCAGCTTCATAACGAGCGTTATTCTGCTCTACGGCTTCGGCGTCAAGCTCCACGCGCTGCCGACTGTGGGCTTAAACGAGTGGAAAGCCTATATCATGCCTGTCACGGCTCTGGCTATCTATCCCACGGCGTATATTACCCGCCTTATGCGTTCAAGCCTTCTGGACGTTATGGGACAGGACTATATGCGCACCGCCAAGGCGAAGGGCGTTTCAAGCTTCAAAATTCTTTTCAAGCACGCTCTGAGAAACGCCATACTGCCCGTCATCACCTATGTCGGCCCCATGCTCGCCTATCTCATGACCGGCTCCTTCGTTGTCGAGAAGATATTCACAATTCCGGGTCTCGGACGTGAGTTCGTATCGTCCATAACTAACCGAGACTATACCATGATAATGGGCACGACGATCATTCTTGCAACGCTTGTAATAATTGCAAACGTCATTGTCGATATTCTCTATAAGATAATCGACCCGCGTGTCAAGCTCAAGTAAGGGGGAGATAAGAAAAATGGATATAAAGAAAAACCCCCTGAGCTTGCAGCTCAAAGCGGAGGACTTCATGCCCGCCTCTCAGGAGGAAAAGGAAAGCCTCAATATCATGCGCGAAAGCGTCAACTTCTGGAAGGACGGTCTGCGCAGACTCAAAAAGAACAAGATCGCCATGGTCAGCTTCTGCTTCATAGTTTTCATTATGATATTTGCGTATATCCTGCCTGTCTTCTGGCCGTATACCTATTCTCAGCAGATAAAGTACAGCGAAAATCTCGCCCCGTTTGAGTACAGCGCAAAGGAGCAGCAGCGCATTGACGAGGGCGAAAAGGTCTTCCCGCATATCTGCGGCACGGACAAGCTCGGACGCGATTACGCCGTGCGTCTGATGATGGGCACGAGAATAAGCCTCACAGTCGGTCTGATGTGCGCGGTGCTCGTTCTGCTTATCGGCGCGACCTACGGTGCGATAGCGGCATACGCGGGCGGCTGGGTCGACAATATAATGATGCGTATCACCGATATAATGTATACGATACCCGATATTCTGCTTATAATCCTGCTGTCCATGATAATCCGCGACCCGCTCAAGGAGCTTGCAATGAAGGACGGCTTTGTGTGGATGCAGAAGGTAGGTCCCAACCTTATCGCTATTTTCGTCGTGTTTGCCCTGCTCTACTGGGTCAGCATGGCGCGTATCACCCGTTCACAGGTCATAGTTCTCAAAGAGTCCGAATATGTCACCGCCGCCCGCGCTTTAGGCGCCTCCAACGGCAGAATTATCAAAAAGCATCTGCTTACAAACTGCATCGGCACCCTTATCGTTATGACCACGCTTCAGATCCCCTCCGCTATCTTCACCGAGAGCTATCTGAGCTTTTTAGGTCTGGGCGTCTCCGCCCCCATGCCCTCCCTCGGTTCACTGGCAACGGACGCGGTCAAGGGTATGAACACCTACCCCCATCTGCTGTTTTTGCCTGCAATAATAATCAGCGTTGTCATTCTCGCCTTCAACCTTTTCGGTGACGGTCTGAGAGACGCGTTCGACCCGAAGCTGAAAAACTGAGAAGGGGGAGAGAAAATGGCTGAAAAAATTCTTGATATAAACGATCTGCACCTCTCCTTTTTCACGCCTGTCGGAGAAGTTAAGGGACTTAACGGTGTGACCTTTTCTATGGAGGAGGGAGAAGTCCTCGGCATCGTCGGCGAGTCCGGCTCCGGAAAATCCGTTACCGCCTACTCGATCATGGGACTTATCCAGTATCCCGGCAAGATCGTCGGCGGCACGGTCAGTTTCAACGGACATGAAGTTGAAAAAATGACCGAAAAGGAGCTGCGCAAAATGCGCGGAAACGAAGTCTCCATCATCTTCCAGGATCCCATGACGAGCTTAAATCCGGTCTACACCGTCGGCAATCAGATAGAGGAGGTCATACTTCTCCACACCGACAGGAACAGAGAGCAGGCCCGCGCCAGAGCGAAGGAGCTTTTGGAGCTTGTCGGCATAAACGAGCCGGAAAAGAGACTTAAACAGTACCCGCATGAGCTGTCCGGCGGTATGCGCCAGAGAGTAATGATAGCCATCGCCCTTGCCTGTGAGCCTAAACTGCTCATAGCCGACGAGCCGACGACCGCGCTTGACGTTACGATCCAGGCTCAGATACTTGAGCTTATGCAGGAGCTTCGCAAAAAGCTCGGCATGAGCATCATAATGATAACCCATGACCTCGGCGTTGTGGCGAGTATGTGCGAGAAGATAGCCGTTATGTACGCCGGTCATATAGTTGAGTACGGCACAACGGACGAAATATTCTATCATCCCTCGCATGAGTACACCAAGGGACTTATCAATTCCATTCCCCGCCTCGATGTCGAGACAAAGAAAAAGCTCGTCCCCATTGAGGGTCAGCCTGTTGACCTTCTCAATCTGCCCGCCGGATGTCCGTTCGCGCCCCGCTGCAGAAGCTGCATGAAGGTGTGTCTGAGCAATGTGCCGCCGAAAACGGAGCTGAGCGAGACACATTATACACAATGCTGGCTCAGACAGAAGGAAGAATTTGAAAAGGAGGCGGCGAAATAATGAGCGAACAGAAAATACTTGTGGAAGCACAGCATTTGCAGCAGTATTTCCCCGCCGGCGGCTTCGGCAAGCACAAAAAATATGTGCAGGCCGTGGACGATGTCTCCTTTGCGATAAGAAAGGGCGAGACTCTCGGTCTTGTCGGTGAGTCCGGCTGCGGCAAAACGACAGTCGGAAGAACTCTCACCAGACTTTACGAGCCGACGGACGGAAAAATAATCTATGACGGCAATGTTATCTTCGATAAAGCAAACAAAATTGCCGTGGATATGCTGCCCTACCGCCGCAAAATGCAGATGGTCTTTCAGGACCCTTACGCGAGCCTTGACCCGCGTATGACCATCGGCGACATTGTCGGCGAGCCGATAGATATTCATAATCTTGCATCAGATTCCAAGGAACGCCATGACAAAATAATCTCCCTGCTCGACAGAGTGGGACTCAACAGCGAGCACGCCAACCGCTACCCTCATGAGTTCTCCGGCGGTCAGCGCCAGCGCGTGGGTATTGCAAGAGCACTTGCCGTCGATCCCGAGTTTATAGTGTGTGACGAGCCGGTCAGCGCTCTGGACGTTTCAATTCAGGCGCAGGTCGTCAATATGTTTGAAGAGCTTCAGGACACCATGGGGCTGACGTATCTGTTTATTGCCCACGATCTGAGCGTTGTGCGGCACATTTCCAACAGGATAGGCGTTATGTATTTAGGCAAGCTCGTAGAGCTGGCGGACAGCTTTGAGCTGATAAGCCACAGCGTCCATCCCTACACAAGAAGCCTCATTTCGGCAATTCCCATTGCGGATCCCGTCAAAGCGCGTACAACGGTACGCATCCCGCTTTCCGGCGATGTGCCCAGCCCTCTCAACCCGCCAAGCGGCTGCCGCTTCCGCACGCGCTGCCCGTATGCGGACGAGCGCTGTGCGTGTGAAAAGCCCGTTCTGAAAGAAGTCGCCCCCGGGCATTTTGCCGCCTGCCACCATCCCGGAAACACTGATTAATTCGCCGAGAACAGATGCCGAAGGCGAATTGTTCAGCGGTTCCCTTGACAAAGTAAAATAATGTGATATTATTTATGCTGTATTTTTTGGCGCATAATTAATATATTCGAAATTTAACAGGAGGAAAACCAATGAAAAAAGTTCTCGCACTTATCCTTGCTCTGGTAATGGCTTTTGCTCTGGTTGCCTGCGGCGAACAGGCAGCACCCGCCGAAGCACCTGCTGAAGAAGCAGCACCCGAAAAGACCTCTTTCACCGTCCAGATCGGACCCAACCCCGAAACCCTCGACCCCGCACTCAACAGTGCAGTTGACGGCGGCAATATGCTCGTCATGCTCGATGAGACTCTGCTCATCATTGACGAGAACCTCACCGTTCAGCCCGGTCAGGCTGAGAGCTACACCGTCAGCGAAGACGGTCTTACCTGGACCTTCACCATGCGCGACGGTCTGAAATGGTCCGACGGCTCCGAGCTGAACGCCAAGGACTTTGAATATTCCTTCAAGCGCGTCTGCGATCCCAATGTTGCGGCACCCTACGGCGAGACCGTTATGGGCATGGTCAAGGGCTATGCCGAGGCAGCCGCCGGTGATCTCGATGCTCTCGCGGTCAAGGCCAGCGAGGACGGCAAGACACTCACCATCGAGCTTGCTTACCCCTGCTCCTACTTTGACAAGCTTGCCGCATTCGGCACACTCTCTCCCGTACAGAAGGCCACTGTTGAGAAGAACGGCGACGCCTGGGCAACCACTCCCGAGGGCTATGTCTGCAACGGCCCCTACATGATCTCCGAGTGGGTACCCGGTGAGCGTATCGTCACCGTCAAGAACCCCAACTATGTCGGCGGCTGGGATTCCTCCCGCATCGTCACCGATGAGATCACCTACCTCCTTCTTGAGGACTCCAGCGCAGCATTCGCAGCCTACAACTCCGGCGAGGCAGTCATGATCAAGGACGTTCCCACCGAGGAAATTCCTTCCCTCACCAAGGCAGCGGACGGCGGCGACTTCTATGTCGATCCTATCCTCGGCACCTACTATCTGAGCATGAACACCCAGAAAGAGCCCTTCAACAATCCTCTGGTACGTAAGGCTCTGAACCTCGCTATCGACCGTGACTATATCGCCAATGTTGTCATGCAGGGCACCTACGCTCCCGCTTACAACTTCATGGGCACCGGCGTTACCGACTTTGAGGGTATGTTCATTGACAATGCAATTGCTGCAAACGGCGGCACTTACATTTCTCAGGACTATGAAGCAAACCTTGAGGCGGCAAAGGCAGCTCTCGCAGAGGCCGGCTACCCCAACGGCGAAGGCTTCCCCGTCATTACCTACTCTACCAATGAGGCAGGTTATCACGTGCCCGTTGCTGAGTATCTCCAGAGCTGCTATGCAGAGCTTGGTATCACCATGAATATCGACAAGGTCGAGTGGGCTTCCTTCACTCCTATGCGCCGCGCCGGTGAGTACGAGATGGCTCGTAACGGCTGGGTCATGGACTACAACGATGCCTCCAACATGATCGAGCTCCTGTACTCCACCAACGGCAACAACGACGGTAAGTACAACAACCCCGACTTTGACGCTGCGATCGACGCATCCAGAGTCGCAAGTGCAGAAGAGCACTTCAAGGCTCTCCACAATGCAGAGGACATCATGATGGCGGATTACGCCTGCATCCCTCTGGCCTACTACACCGACTTCTGGCTTCAGAGCTCCGCACTCCAGGGAACCTGGCACAGCCCCTACGGCTACTGGTTCTTCATGTACGGCTACCTCGCTGAGTAATAATCAACAAAAGTGTTTCAGCCATCCCGAAAGGGATGGCTGATTTTACAGAAGGGAAAAATGATAAAAACCGAAAGACTTGATATCCGCGTTTTATCCGACGGAGAAATGCGGGAAATGATAGAAAAAGAGACCGATCCCGAAATGAAAAAGGCATACGGTGAGATGCTGCAAGGCTGCATCGACCACCCGGAGAAGCGTCCGTGGTACGCCGTGTGGAGGATCGAAGATCATGAAGGCTGTTATTTGGGCGACCTCTGCTTCAAGGGACTTGACGAAAACGGCTGCACCGAAATAGGCTACGGCATCGCCCCCGAGTATTGGTGCAGAGGCTATGCGTCGGAAGCGGTTAAAGCAGTCACAGACTGGGCGCTGACGCAGAGCGGTGTGAAGCGTATCGAGGCCGAGACCGATTCGGATAATATTGCCTCTCAGCGCGTTCTTGAAAAATGCGGTTTTATCCCCACCGGTGTGATCGGTGAGGAAGGACCGAGATTTGCATTGAATTCGTGACATAAAAATGCCATCGGCTGCAATTTGCGTCCGATGGCTTTTTTGTTCAGAACTTTACGACAACGGGGGCAGACGAGAAGGAAGAGAAGGTCGCGGTGGCGTCTTTGATGTAATAGACGGCGGTGTTGCCGTCGTCGGGGTCGTACATGGCTTTCAGATTTGGGTAGGCTTCAAGCATCGAGACGCGGGCAGCGCGGTTGTCGTCCTCAACGAAGGTGCCTGCAACGCGCAGCCATTCACCGTTTTTGAATGCGCAGAGCTCAGCCTTGGGGTTTGCCTCAAGCTGCTTTGCAACATCCTTGCTCTTCCCGGTCTGGATATACAGCTTACCGTCAAAGAGGTTGACCGTACCGAAGGGACGGACTCTCGCCTGATCGCCGTCGACAGTCGCCAGATAGTAGACGCCGGCTTCCTTCAGAAACTGCAATACTTTTTCCATGATGATTTTCTCCTTAATATTATTTTATCTATTCACTTGTAAAACTCAAAAAACCAAAAAATCAAGGATCGTATTGGGTGTGCGGATTTGTTTTTTCTCCGCAAGCTGTAGGGAACGGTCTTGACCGCTGACGGCGTTTCATTCTGCAATAACGTACTTTTCGGAACGGTCAAGACCGTTCCCACATTATTTGGTTTACATAATGTGCAGAACGTTATCCCTCGGCCTTTCCGAAGTAGTCAAGACACAGCATTGTAATATCGTCAAACTGAGGCGCTTCACCGACGAAGGAGTCGATATCCTGCTTGACGGCGGGGAGAAGCTCTTCGGGAGTGAAGTCCCTGTGATCGTTGAGCGATTTTTCAAGTCTCTCCATACCGAACAGCTCAAACTCGGCGCTGGTGGCCTCGGTCACACCGTCGGTATACTGGAAGAGTCTGTCGCCCGGGTCGAGCTGCATATGACCGGCTCTGAACTTCATATCCTCCATACCCGCAAGCACAAAACCGGGGCGGATCTTGTATACCTCGAAGCTTCCGCCTGATTTCATGATGAAGGGCATTTCGTGACCGGCATTGACAAAGTCAAAGTCACCGGTATCGAGATCGAGCACACCTTCAAAGGCGGTGATGAACAGACCCTCGCTGTTGGACTCGCAGAGCATATTGTTTACCTTCGTAAACACGTCGCCAAGCTGACGGCCGGGCTGTGTGTGATCCTTGATAAGAGTCTTGCCTATGACCATGAACAGGGCCGCCGGAACGCCCTTGCCGGATACGTCCGCCATGACGATGGCGAGGTGACGCTCGTCGACCATGAAGAAATCGTAGAAGTCGCCGCCGACCTCCTTTGCGGGAGTCATTGTCGCAAAAATACGAAATTCTCTGCTGTTGGAAAATTTCGGGAAAATGCTGGGCAGCATGGATGACTGGATATGCGTCGCAACATCCAGCTCCGCGCCGATACGCTCCTTCTCGGCGGTGACAGTCGTGAGGTTGTCGATATACTCATGCAGCCTTTTCGTCATGCCGTTGAAGGTGTTTGCGAGAGCTCCTATTTCATCCTGACCGAGGTCGGGAATGACATAGTCAATGTTTCCGCCGCCTATCTCGTTTGCGCCGGCGGCAAGTGCCTCTATCGGTGCGGTGATGTTTTTTGCAAGCTTTTTGCTGGCAAAGAACGCGACAAGCAGCAGTACAACAATAAAAACGATGAAAACAAGGATAGTTCCGCTCACTACCTTGTTGATATTGTCCGAAACAGCCTCCGAAACATTGCCGACGGTCGCGGCGACCTTTTCAACAGGCTCCAGCACCTCATCGTAATCAAAGTGGATATACAGCCGCCAGCCGGTCTCGGCAATATCGGCAAAGCCGACTATCAGCTCATCGGTGGTATAGCAGCCTGAGGAAAGACCTGAGGGGTCAACGGAGGAGAGATAATTACTGTAACCGTTCGTTATGAATTTCTCGTCAATGCTTTTCGTACTGAGAAGTATGTTTCCTGCGGTGTCCTTGATATACGCGTCTGTAAAGTCTTTGGCCTCGCTCTTGAGGACCTTGTCCGAGATCTCGGTCACATTGAAATCAAAGGCGGTAACGCCGAATAAATCTCCGTTAAGATCATAAACCGGCGCGGCGATGGTAATATAATTATCCCCGCTTATTCCGAGATAAATTTCAGACCAGCATACACCGCCTGCTTCAACGGCGTTTTTATACCAGTCGCGTGTTCTCATATCGGCTTGTTCGACCTCAGGGTAGAATGTATCCGTGCAGGAAAAGACGACTCCGTTCTCCATGACCACATAAGCGTAATCCAGCTTACTGTCGTTGGCAAGCACATTGTCAAACATACTTGTTGAGCCCTTCATTATGCTGACGGTCCTGTCGATCTCATCGTCGCTTATATCAGCCATCTGAGAGACAACGTATTCCTCGCATCTGGTCACATTGATCGGATAATCTATGAGACCGTTGCTGTTGTAGAGGTTTTCAATATCTCCCTTCAAGGTCTCAAGCTCACTGCGAATGACGGAAAACTCACCGGCGATGCGTCTTGAATTGAGCTGTGCGGTTGCCTGAGCAAGGCGCAGACTCATATTCAGCATATCTTCCGTGTTGTCTTTGGTTATTTTCTCGTTTGCGGCACTCAGATCGTAATAGACCTCATTGCGTATCGTGAAAATGCTACCGAGAGAGAGCAGCATCAGCAGCACTATCGCCCCGATGCTGATGCCGAGCATTGCTTTTCTGACACGTTTATTTATCGACATCCATGCCACGCTCCTTTTCAATATCTTTCATCTGCTGTTTTGTCTGTTCAAATGCGTCATCCCACTGACATTCGGCAGGTACACGCCAGCCGTTTTCCTCAAGCCGGTCAATTAAGGGTTTAAGAAATTTTTCTTCCCCGCAGCCGCGCTTTTCAAGTCCCTTCATCGAAAGTGCGAGAAGCCGTCTGCCGTCATCCCGAAGTGAAGCTCTCAAAGAAGTGTCCGAACGCTTCATTAGCATAGAGCGGACCTGCGTCGGTTCAAGTCCCTGAAAATGCTTTTCGTATATTTCGTCAACAAGGGCTGCGGCTTCGTGTATTTCTTCACAAAGACCCGCATAAAACGCCGTCGGCTCCAGCATTGCATCCAGCGGCTGAACACAGGTCGAGCGTATCTCCATCGTTCCGCGCCTTGTGGGAGCTACCGGCTCAAAGGAGCGGAAAACGCTGAACATCTCCTCTGTCCAGTTCGGATCGGTGCAGTATTCTTCAAGACTGCACGGCTCTATCGCCTCAAAGCCGCCGTTCTTTCCCACAATAAAAAGCTTGAGTGAACGGATATAGCTTCTGTAATCGTCCACATTGTCAAGCTTTACATTCAGAAGCTGAGTATTTGGCGCATCGGAGTATTTCCACATATCGTCTCTGCAGCAGAGTGTGTCGCGCTCTATCGGGTGCAGCTCGCGCAGACTTTCAATGAATTCCTCATCGGGGGGGAGAGAATTCGCAAAAAACAGTGCGTCAAAAACATACGCTTTTCGGAGTAATCTGAACTTTTCCAGAAAAGAAGGCACATCCGGCGCATCAAGGTGAGTCTGAACGGCGGCGCATATCGAATGGAATATCTCGCCGTTACGGTGCCATGTATATTTTTTCAGGAAGTCGGTATATGCGGCAAAAACAGGGCTGTCGATGGGCGTAGAATCAAATTTTGCGTAATTGGGGTTTATGCCTCTGCCGCAGAGAAAATACCCGTGCTCCATGCAGAAATGCTGTATCGGAATGAGCAGCGAGATATATTCGCTGTACAGAGCGTTGATGTCTCTTTTGTGCATCAGCGAAAACTCGACCGTATTCCACGAGGTATCAAAGGAAAAGGTGTTGTTTTCCGCATCGCTCATTTCGCTGACAATACCGTCACTCGTTGTATCCTTAGCATGAAAGCCCATGCCGAGGACAAACTCGGTAAGCTGTCTTATAAAAGACAGCTCCACTTTTCCGCCGTCGACAGGAATAAGCGGCATTTCAATTTCTATACCTATTCCTGTATTATCATGCTTTATCGGTACAATAAAGCTTTTATCTATCAGTTCAGAAAGCGTCATTTTACAGTCTCTTTCCCCCGTTGACCGTTATCTTGACATTGTTCATTCCAAGGTTTGTGGAATATGAGATATCCGATGCCATTTTCAGCAGCATTTTGACACCTAAGTTGTCAAGCTCATCCTCCGTGTCATAGCAGAGAGGATTAAACCATTTTCCCGCGCATCTCAATCGCAGTATCGTTTCATATTCGGTGATGAACAGCCTGAATTCAAGGCAGTCATTTTCATCCTTTATAGCGTGCTGTGCCATCAGCACCATTATCTCCTCAATACCGAGGCTGACAGTCATGGACTGCTTTGGCGTAAGACCGTGCTCCGCGCAGAAATCCCCCGCCATTTCCGCCGTTTCGGAAATACTCTCCGAGGTGGGCGGAACGGTTCTTGAAAGGAAACTGCCGCAGTCAAACAGATGCTTTGGCAGAAGCAGTATGCTGTCGCAATTTTTCTTTTTCTTTTTGACTGTTGCCAGAATGAACACCGGAATAACGCTGAATATTTCGGAAAGCGCAAGTCCGGCAAGCAGACCGATAAAGCCGAAAAGCCTTGAGCCGATAAACGCGAAAACTATCCTGAAAATGAAGCCCTCAAACACCGTGAGCAGATTTGAAAGACCGGTCTGTTCGGTAGTCATATAATAAGCAACAAACACTTCCGCGATCAATGATAACACAAGATTGAAATTGAGGATAGAAATCGCAAGTGCCGCCGCGTGAGTCTGCTCCGGAGTGTTCATTCCGAATACCGCCGCAAGCTGTCTGCTGAAAATCACCACAAGGATCCATATAGCGAAGGTGACCATCCCGCCCAGCTTCAAAGCACGCGACACGGTGTGCTTTATACCCTCTCCGTCACGCTCTCCGTACAATACGCCGACAAGAGGTCCCACCGTCTGTCCAACACCCATGACGACTGCCAGTCCTATATTATTGACGCTGTTGGCACAGCCGTATGCGGCAAGTGCAAGACTGCCTCCTGACGAGATAAGCAGAGCATTGATAATTCTCACCCTGACAACGCAGTACAGATTTCCGAGAGCGAGCGGACTGCCTGTTTTGATTATTTTCCATGCGTCCGGCATTACATCCTTCAGTCTGACAAGTGTGTAGCCCATATCCTTTGAAAACAGCGAGGGGAAAACGCACAGTACAGCAACGAGACAGCTAAGTCCGGTCGCAAAGGCAAGCCCCGCCATATCCCAATGAAAAACAAGCACAAAAACAAGGTCAAAAATAATATCCAGTGCAGACATGATGAAAAACATCAGCATGGAGACCTTTGCTTTACCCTCAATGCGAAAGAAGTTGAGCGGGAAATAGACAAACATGATCGCAATGCTCGAGGCTATCAGCACGCGGGCGTAATCCTTTACAAGCGGGAAAAGCTCACCGGATGCGCCAAGAGCCGTCACAATGGGGTCAATGAAGATAAGCCCCAGAGCCGTTACAACGGCGGCGGCAATAAGAAGCATATAGAAGGAAAGCGTGAAATACCTTCTCTTGCTGTCGTTGCTGCCAAGCCCGATGCTTACGCTTGAAAGAGCCGAAGCACCCCCGCAGATAAGCAGACCGAAAAGCGTCAGCGCGTTGAAAACAGGGTTCACAATACCCATTGCCGCGAGTGCCTGTTCACCGAGAGCGGCACCGGCAACGCAGTTATCTACCATTATGCTGATGTTTCCGCCGAGAATGGCAAGAATAGAAGGAATAAGATAGCTGTTGAAGCTTCTTTTTATAAAATGATCGTTATCGTTGCTGTGAGCAGTTTTTATATTCTCGACCGTCATCGGCTTTCTTCTCTCCGTGTAAAGCGTATAAACTTCCAAATTAAATTATATTATACCATAGGTAGCATTTTTTTCAACATTTTATTAATAAAAAATCCGCCGGTTTTCCGGCGGATAGTCGTTACAGTCGGTTTACCGACCGATTATCCGAGATAGGCGGTCGCGGCGATCTCAAGAGCCACGCCCTTTGGGAGAGCGGCGACCTGTACGCAGTAGCGTGCGGGCTTGTGGTCGCCGAAGAAGTCGGCATAGACCTTGTTGATAAGACCGAAGTTTGCAAGATCCGCCACAAAGATTTCCACCTTTGCGATATCGGTGAGCTTGCCGCCGCCGGCTTCAACGATGGCGAGGACGTTGTCCAGAACGAGCTTTGTCGCCTTTTCCACATCATGCTCGACCTCGCCGGTGCCCGGGTAGAAGGGGCACTGACCGGAGGTGAAAATGAAGTCGCCGCACCTGGTGCCGTGGGAGTAGGGTCCGATAGCGTCGGGAGCCTTGGGTGTGCTGAGAATTTCAAGAGACATTTTTTGTTTTCCTTTCAATTAATAGATTAATCCAAAAGTGAACCGTGCTGAGGCTTTGGCTTGAATTTTACGCCGGAGACGAGCCCCATCGCGCCGAACATCGTGACCATTGACGAGCCTCCGTAGCTGAAAAACGGAAGCGTGATGCCGATAACGGGCGTAATTCCGACGCACATTCCGATGTTGATGAAGGTCTGGAACGCCACAGCTGCCGCAACGCCCATGCATATGAGCATATCATAGGTGCGGCCGGCCTTCAGACCGACTCTGACGCAGTGGATAATGATGATGCACAGAAGCACCATAATGATCAGACATCCGATCATGCCGAATTCCTCACCGGCGGCGGAGAAAATGAAGTCCGTATGCTTGCCGGTAAAAACGGTGTAGCGGTGTCCCGGGTCAACGCCGGTAACTCTGCCGGAGGCGAGAGTCAGCTTGCTCTGCGTGGTCTGCCAGGTGATGCCGTAGCCGTCCGGGTCGATACTCGGGTCATACGGCGCGATAAGACGCTGCTTCTGATACTCCTTGAGAAAGTATGTCCACAGCAGAGGGACCGCCGCCGCGACCGCCGCGCCGCCGGCGGCAAACCAGTAGAGCTTTACGCCGAGGACGAAGAACATGACGAGAAAGATCGCCAGAAGTATCAGTGCGCTTCCGAGGTCTGAGGAGACGCCGACGATAAGAACGAACACGATGGCAAAATGTCCCGCCATCTGCACGACGGACAGGAAGGAATTAATATCCTTATATTCCTTGATATATGTCATCTGCTTGGCCGAGACGATGATATAGATGACTTTTATAATCTCCGAGGGCTGTATACCGATACCCGCGAAACGTATCCAGCTTTTGTTGCCGGTGCCGTCGTCCTGACCGAGAATGACAAGCGCCACGAGCAGCAGGACATTTATCACACACAGCAGCTTCCACTGATTGCCCAGAAGATCCGAGTCGATCACTGTCAGCAGAATGAACATACCGATACCGAGTACCATGGAGAAAAGCTGGACTGCAACGAATTTTGTGGGATTTCCCAGAGCGCCGCCCGCCGCCATACCGGTAACGGCGCGTTTTACGATGCTTATTCCGTATATCGAGCATATAATGCACATGACGAGCAGGAAAATATCCGCTCTTTCAAAAAAAATTCTGACATAATTTTTTCTTTTATTTATATCGATCCCGCCTTTCGGCAAAGCAAATTGACTAAATTATATTTTATCACAATATTTTGCTTTACGCAATGACCTGACGGTGTTATAATATTACGAATTTGAAAAGAAAAAGCAGGCGCATTTGAATGATCGAATATATTTCACACTCCGAGCGCGAGACGGAGCAGATCGGCGCACGGTTTGCCGAAAGTCTGCCCGGCGGAACGGTCGTTGCCATGTACGGAGATCTCGGCGCGGGAAAGACCGCGTTCGTGCGCGGGATGGCAAAGGGCATGGGTCTTGACTGCCGCGTTTCCAGCCCCACCTTTACGATCGTGAACGAGTATCTCGGTTCCCGGGAGCTTATCCATTTTGATATGTACCGTCTGAACAGTGCCGACGAGCTGTACGACATCGGCTGGGAGGACTACTTAAATCGCGGCGCGGTATGCGCGGTCGAGTGGAGCGAAAAGGTACTTGACGCTTTTACGGGCGAGGAATACACCGTTCGGATCGACAAGCTGGACGATGTCAGCCGCAGAATAATCATCGGGGAGGGGAACGAATGCTGATACTCGCTTTTGAATCTTCCGCAAAGGCCGCCTCTGTCGCTCTCGTACAGGACGGAAAGCTGCTGAGCCAGTATTTTCAGTGCAGCGCCCTGACCCACAGCAGAACTTTATTGCCGATGGCGGAGGATATGCTGAAAAACGCGGAGCTTACCATAAAGGATGTGGACGCCTTTGCGGTCGCGCACGGCCCCGGCTCCTTCACCGGAATACGCATCGGTGTTTCGACCGTCAAGGGTCTTGCATGGGCGGAGGACAAGCCCTGTGTCGGCGTGTCCACGCTCGAGGCTATGGCGTGGCACGGTGTTTCACACGGCGGATATATCTGCCCCGTAATGGACGCGAGACGCTCTCAGGTCTACAACGCCCTGTTTGAGATAGTTGACGGAAAGCCCGTCAGACTCACGGAGGACAGACCCATCTCCCTTTCCGAGCTTGCCGAAGAGGTAAAAAAACTCAATGCCCCCGTTTTTCTCGTGGGCGACGGCACGGAGATCACAAAAAAGTTTTTCGACGAAGCTTCCGTTCCCTGCACCAAAGCACCCGACAACCTTGTCTGGCAGAGTGCATGGGGCGTTGCCATGGCAGCGCAAAGCAGCAGATTTTACGGCACCGAGCAGCTCCTTCCGGTCTACCTCCGTCTTTCTCAGGCAGAACGGGAGCGACAGGAACGAATGAGTCATTAAGGAATGAGTCATTGGGGACGGTTCTTTTTGACTCATTACAGTGTGGAGAGTGGAGTGTGGATTTTAAAGTGTCGGCTGCGCCGACGGATCATATTTTCCTCAATCGACCCACTTTCGCCAAAAAACTGAAATAATCCATAACTTAAAGGCTTTTGTAAAAAGGAAAGTTTCTGAGGAAATTCAAATCGCCGCGTCAGCGGCTCCATTAACTCCACACTCCACACTCCAAACTCCACACTTAGAAATTCCGCACTGTTAATCGCTATATACTAATCAAGTTTATTATATATTTATATAAAGGAGAAACTTCACAAATGAGTAACGTAGTAGTATTTGACCATCCCCTTATCCAGCATAAGCTTTCCGTACTCCGCGACAAGAACACCAGCGTCAAGGTTTTCCGTGAGCTGATCTCCGAGATAGCCAAGCTCATGTGCTACGAGGCTACCCGCGACCTGCCTCTGGAAGAGATCAAGGTCGAGACCCCCGTTGCCGTCGCCACCTGCCACCGCATATCCGGCAAGAAGCTCGCCATCGTTCCCATCCTCCGCGCCGGTCTCGGTATGGTCGACGGCATGGTCGACATGATGCCCAACGTGAAGGTAGGTCACATCGGTCTTTTCCGTGACCCTACAACTCATGAGCCTGTGAAGTATTACTATAAGATGCCCGCCGACATTGAAGAGCGCGACATCATCGTTGTCGACCCGATGCTTGCGACCGGCGGCTCCGCCTCCGCCGCCATCTCCTTCCTGAAGGACGACGGCGCAAAGCACATCAAGCTCATGTGCGTCATCGGCTGCCCCGAGGGTATCGCACGCATCCAGAAGGATCACCCCGACGTCAACATCTATGTTGCCGCCTGCGATGAATGTCTCAACGAAAACTGCTACATCGTCCCCGGCCTCGGCGACGCGGGAGACAGAATTTTCGGCACCAAGTAATCATGAAAAACACATCACCTTCGGTCAGAATTGACCGGAGGTGTTTTTCTCCAGGACAAAGCCGTGCGCATATGTCAATATGCACATAAAATGCCGGATTTTACGTAAAATTTTAGCACGTTTTGCGTCTAAATCCCGATTTTTACAATGGCACTGGAATTATAAAAAAACCGATGATATAATAACCGTGTACAGGTAGAAATAAGAAAAAACATTATTAATATAGGAGGATTTATGAAGAAAGTTCAGTTTACCGAGACTGTTCTCCGCGACGCGAGCCAGTCTCTTATCGCGACTCGTATGCCGTACTCCAAGATGGAGCCTATTCTGGACACCATGGATAAAGCGGGCTACTACTCCGCCGAGGTCTGGGGCGGCGCAACCTTTGACGTGTGCCTCCGCTTCCTCAATGAAGACCCGTGGGAACGCCTGCGCAAGATCCGCGAGCATATGCCCAACACCAAGCTCCAGATGCTCCTTCGCGGTCAGAACGTTCTGGGCTACAAGCACTATCCCGATGACATCGTCCGCCGTTTTGTCCGCGCAAGCGTAAGAAACGGTATCGACATCATCCGTATTTTCGACGCTCTCAACGACGTGAACAATCTGAAAGTCGCCATCGAGGAGACCGTCAAGTCCGGCGCTATGGCGTCCGGTACCATTTCCTACACCACCAGCCCCGTACACACCAACGCCAAGTACGTTGAGATGGTCAAGGAGCTTGCACAGATGGGCGTTTCCTCCGTCTGCATCAAGGATATGGCCGGTATCCTCACCCCCAAAGCCGCATACGACCTTGTTTCCGCAATCAAGGACGCTGTCGATCTGCCTGTCGTAATGCACACTCACTGCACCACCGGCCTTGCCTACATGACCTACCTCAAGGGCATTGAAGCGGGCGCGGATGTTATCGACTGCGCTATCTCCCCCTTCTCCGGCGGTACCTCTCAGCCCGCCACCGAGACAATGTTCTATGCTCTGCGCGAGCTGGGCTATGACGTTAACCTCGATGAAAAGCTCCTGTATAAGATGGCTGACTACTTCAAGCCCATCCGCAAGGAGTTCCTCGACAAGGGTACGCTCAATCCCATCTCCATGGGCACCGATACCCAGTGCCTCAACTACCAGATCCCCGGCGGTATGCTCTCCAACCTGCTTTCACAGCTCAAGAGCCTCAACGCCCTTGACAAGTTCGATGAAGCACTCAGAGAGACCCCCAATGTCCGCAAGGATATGGGCTATCCTCCGCTTGTCACTCCCACCTCTCAGCTTATCGGCACACAGGCTGTGCAGAACGTCCTTGCCGGTGAACGCTACAAGAATGTCGGCGCGGAGCTGAAGGCCTACTGCCGCGGCGAATACGGCAGAACTCCCGCCCCCATCGACCCCGTTATCCGCGAGAAGATTCTCGCCGGTGACAAAGTCCTTGAAGGCCGCTACGCCGACACCCTGCCCACCGATACCTTTGAGAAGACAAAGGCAAAGCTCGGCGATACCGCAAGATGCGAGGAGGATGTTCTCTCCTACATCTCCTTCCCGCAGGTCGCGGAGAATTTCTTCGAGAAGCGTCAAGCAGAAGAGGAAAAGAAGGTTCGCTACTCCATAGAGAAGCTCTAAGGAGGTAATACGATGGATCTTGTTAATATCACGGTCGGCAATGCCGCCGTCACCGCTCTGTTGGGCTATCTTGTGGTGTTCTTCGGTCTTGTTCTGCTGATGCTTGTTGTCACCGTTATGGGAAAGATATTCATCGCCAAAAGCAGAAAGGCTGAGACCGCTCCCGCACCCGCTGTCACCGCTCCTGCCGCCGCGCCTGTTGAGGTCAAGAAGCCCGAGGCAAAGGGCACAGCCGGTGAACTGAAGCTCTACGATACCGACCCCCGCGACGCTGCTATGATCATGGCTATCGTTGCCGACACGCTCGGCAAGCCGCTCAATCAGCTCCGCTTCATTTCCATCAAGGAGGTTAAGGAATAATGAAATATAAGGTAACTTTGAATAAGCGCGTATACGAGGTAGAAGTCGAGGAAGGCTCCGCCATGCTCGTGGACGAGTACGAGCTGGCTGCCCCCGCCGCTCCCGCCGCTCACGCCGCACCCGCACCCGAGGCTGTCGCCGCCGCTCCCGATGCCGCAGCCGCTCCCGCAGCCCCCGCTGCCGCAGGTCTTGCCGCCGGTGAGGTCGTCAAGGCTCCCATGCCCGGCAATGTTCTGAAAATCAATGTCGCACAGGGTCAGACCGTCAAGGAAGGCGATGTTCTCCTTGTTCTTGAAGCCATGAAGATGGAAAACGACATCACCGCCACCAAGAGCGGCACAGTCGCTCAGATCGTCGTTGCAAAGGGTGCTGTTGTTGAGACCGGTTCTGCTCTCGTTGTCATAGCATAAGGAGGTAACCTATGGATATACTGGGTACCCTCCGGGATCTGGCATTGGAATCCGGCTTCGCCGCGTTCTTTGTGACCGACGGCGGCTGGAAAAACCTTGTCATGATCCTCATTGCTTTTGTTCTTCTCTACCTCGGTATCGAGAAAAAATTTGAGCCGCTGCTGCTGTGCGGTATCGCCTTCGGCTGTCTGCTCTCCAACCTCAGCTACTTTATCGGCATGGGCGAAAACGCCCTGTACCACCCCGAGCTGTGGTCAGCGTTCCTTGACAGTACAAGCCCCTATTACCACAGCTACGGTCATATCATGTCAAACGCCGGTCTTCTCGACTTCTTCTACATCGGCGTAAAGGCGGGTATCTATCCGTCCCTTATCTTCCTCGGCGTCGGCGCGATGACCGACTTCGGACCGCTGCTTTCTAACCCCAAGAGCCTGCTTCTCGGTGCCGCCGCACAGCTCGGCGTATTCGTCGCCTTCTTCGGCGCGGTGCTGCTCGGCTTTACCGGCCCTCAGGCAGCCTCCATCGGCATTATCGGCGGCGCGGACGGTCCTACCGCTATCTACCTCACAACCAAGCTCGCCCCCGAGCTTTTAGGACCTATCGCAATAGCGGCGTATTCTTATATGGCGCTCATTCCTCTCATTCAGCCGCCCATTATGAAGGCACTGACCAATGACGAGATGCGCAAGGTCAAAATGGTACAGACACGCGAGGTCAGCAAGAAAGAGAAGATAATCTTCCCCATCGTCGTTGCCACATTCGTTATTCTGCTCCTGCCCTCCACCGCTCCTCTGATCGGCTGTCTGATGCTGGGCAACCTGTTCCGCGAGACCGGCGTGACCGACAGACTTTCCGACACCTCTCAGAACGCTCTGATGAACATCGTCACCATCTTCCTTGCAACCTCCGTCGGCGCAACGATGGTCGCTCAGAACTTCCTGACCTTCAACACCATCAAGATCGTTATCCTCGGTCTTATCGCTTTCGGTATCTCCACCGTCGGCGGACTTCTCGGCGGTATCGCCATGTACTACGGCTCCGGCAAGAAGATCAATCCTCTTATCGGCTCCGCAGGCGTCTCCGCCGTTCCTATGGCGGCGCGTGTTTCTCAGGATGTGGGACGCAAATTCAACCCCAACAACTACCTGCTCATGCACGCAATGGGTCCGAATGTCGCGGGCGTTATCGGCTCGGCTATCGCCGCAGGCTTCCTGCTCAGCGTTTTCGGCTGATTTTTTCAAAAATGCTCCGCGAAGGCGGAGCATTTTTGGTGTTAATAAAGAACCTGTTAAAGCCGGTTGAAAAAAACGAAATCTGTGGTATAATCACAGTATCATTTTTCGGAGTTGACTGAGTTGGTAGGTTTTTGGAATTACACGGTTTATCTCACATATTGCGGTCTTGTCTCCGCAGTTTCCGGCATTTATTATGCGTTTACGGGCAGAATAAAAGCGTCCTTAATCTGTCTGCTTATATCGGGCGTGTGCGATATGTTTGACGGCAGGATCGCCCGGACGAAAAAAGACAGGACGGAGGCGGAAAAAAGCTTCGGAATACAGATCGACTCGCTGTGTGACGTCGTCTGTTTCGGCATCCTTCCGGCTGTGTTGAGCTTTGCGCTGGGGACAGAGCGCGTGTGGCAGACCGTTGTCGCGGCTCTTTTTGCCCTGTGCGGCGTTATAAGGCTTGCGTATTTCAATGTCATGGCGCAGGAGGAGCACTCCTCCGGCTATCTCGGCATACCGATCACGACCTCCGCGCTCGCCGTTCCGCTGCTGATGTGTTTTCGGAATGTCCTCGGAGATAAGCTCCCGATAGCATATTCCATTCTGCTTGCCGTGATGGGCGTACTGTATATTGCCCCGATCCGCGTAAAAAAACCCGGCAGGCTCGGCAGCGCCGTGATGATCGTTATAGGCGTCGCCGTTCTGATCTGTATAATAATAAAAATGTAAAAACAGGGCATCAGCCCTGTTTTTACATTTTAAAGATCAAAGAAGTTCTTTGCGTTGTTGCAGCAGACGTCCTGCACGATCTTTCCGAGACCCTCCGTATCCGCAGGATACTGACCGGATTCGACCAGCTCGCCCAGCTTATTGCAGAGGATGCGGCGGTAATACTCGTGGCGGGCAAAGGAGGAGAACGAGCGGGAGTCGGTGAGCATACCGACGGAAGCGCTCAGAGAAGCCGTTTCCAGAAGCTCGTCGATCTGACGCTCCATGCCTCGGAGCGTATCGCTGAACCACCACGCCGCGCCGTACTGGGCTTTGGGGGCGAAGGTCGCCGCCATCGTGGAGATCACGGCGTTTTCGGCGGGATTGAGGTTATAGAGAACGGTCTTCGGCAGAGCGCCGTCCTTTTCCAGATCGCCGAGGAATGCGCCGAGCATATAGGGATCGGTCGTCAGACCCACGCTGTCAGCGCCTGCGTCCGGACCGAAGGAGCTCAGAAGACGCGGAGACTGGTTGCGGATCGGCCCGAGGTGGCACTGCATGGCGATGCCGCGCTTGGCGTACTCACAGCCCAGCCAGTGCAGCAGCTCCGCCTTTTCCGTGCCGCGGACATAGGAGAAGCGGCTGAAGCCGTGGTCGGAGACTCTCACGCCGCATTCGACAAAGCGGTCAAGCGCTTTGGACAGAGCCTCTTTAAGAGAGTCGAGATCCTTTACCTCAACGCCGTACTCATTGCCGAGCTTTTCGGCGTTTGCCCTGAAATCGGGAGCGTCCAAATCAATATATTTGTCCGGACGGAAGGAGGGGAGGACCTTAAAAGGAACGTTTCCCGCGTCGCGGATGGCCTTGTGCCAGCAGAGCGAGTCCGCCGGATCGTCAGTCGTGCAGAGAGCTTTCACATTCATGTGCTCAAGGAAGGAGACCGCGTCGTAGCTTTTCAGCCTCTCGTTGCCCAGCTCCCAGACCTCAAGTGCGTTTTTCTCGGACAGCGGTTCGTAATAGTCAAAATATCTCTGCAATTCCAGATGTGTCCAGTGGTAGAGCGGACTGCCGACAAGCTTCGGCATGACGCTCGCCCAGGCAAGGAATTTTTCCCGGTCGGGAGCGTCACCCGTGATGTATTTCTCATCCACGCCGCACTGCCGCATTCCGCGCCATTTGTAGTGGTCGCACTCCAACCACAGCTCGGTCATGTTTTTGAAGACGCGCCTTTTGGCGATATCCTCGGTGGACAGGTGGTTGTGATAATCGTAGATGGGGCAGTCCTCGGCGTAGGTATGAAACAGCTCTCCGGCGCAGTCGGAATTAAGCAGGAAGTCCTTGTCCATAAATTTTTTCATTTTCTGACCTCTTTTATATTAGGGCATCTCTAAAAAATCTCCTGTGCTCATCTTGCTTGATCTTTTTCCGTCATATTTCATAAAAATGCTCGGAAATACACAAAGTATTCCCTGCGCTTTTTATTTCATCTGCCGAAAAAATCTCTGCGCAATCTGAACACATCGAATTTTTAGAGGTTGCCATTATTTATCGGAGAAATCCGCTGACGATCTGTTCCTCCGCCTCGGCGGGCGTGAGACCCAGCGTCATGAGCTTTATCATCTGGTCGCCGGCTATCTTTCCGATGGCGGCTTCGTGGATAAGAGCGGCGTCGATGTTGTTGGCTTCCAGCTCCGGCACAGCTAAAACACGGGCGCTGTCCATGATTATCGCGTCGCACTCGGTATGACCGGAGCACGCGGCATTGCCGACGATCCTTGAGCAGTAGCGCTGATATGAATTTTCACGCGCAACGGAGCGCGACACGACATCCGCGCTGCTGCCCTCTCCGTTGAGCTCGATGACATAATTGCTGTCGGCGTGCTGTACGCCGTGGGTCATGAGACGCTCGTGTATGACGAGCTTTGCGTCCTTTGCGAGGGCGCATTTTGTGTTTCTGACGGTGGAGTCAACGCCTCTGATCTGCACCATCTCCATCTCTACCGAGCTGCCTTCGCCTATGTCAAGCTCCGTGCCTGGGTTCATGATGCGCCTGCCGTTGCCGTCACCCGCGCCGTAGTGCTTTTCCACATATCTGATATGGGAGTTTTTGCCGATGAAAAAGCGGTGTATACCGGAGTGCTCGGAGTCCTGATTGCCGCAGTTACTTATGCCGCAGCCGGCGATTATCGTTACATCGCAGTTGTCGCCGATGAAAAAGTCATTGTATACGGTCTCTTTTATGCCGGACTCACTGAGCACGACGGGGATATGGACGCTCTCGTTGACCGTGTCGTCCTTTATGCGGATATCGATACCGGAGACGTCGGTCTTGGGGCTGATCTCGATGTTTTTCGTGGAGTTTCTTCCCTCAGACTCGCCGTTGGCGCGGATATTGTACGCACCCACGGGAATTTTGTGCAGATCGGCGATCTCCGCGAGCATCTGCTTTTGAATTTCGTTAAGCATCGTTTCTGCCTCCCTCCAGTACGCGGTTGCAGGTCACGGGGACGGTCGTTTTAAGCAGCTCGGGCAGAAGACGCTCCTTGCTGCCGATATCCCTGACCTGACCGTCAGCGATAAGAATTATCTCGTCGGCAATATTCAGTATACGCTCCTGATGGGATATAATGAGGATGGAGCCGTGAGTGCGTTTGCGCATATTCTCAAAGACCTGAATAAGGCTCTGAAAGCTCCAGAGGTCTATTCCCGCCTCCGGCTCGTCGAATACGGACAGTTTAGTACCGCGTGCCAGTACGGTGGCTATCTCAATTCGTTTCAGCTCGCCGCCGGAGAGACTTGCGTTGACCTCGCGGTCGATATAGTCTCTCGCGCACAGGCCGACGGCGGAGAGATATTCACACGCCTCACCCACGCTCAGCTCCTTTTTCGCCGCGAGGCGGAGAAGGTCTACAACGTGTATGCCCTTGAATTTAACGGGCTGCTGGAGGGCAAAGCTGATACCCGCGTTGGCGCGGTCGGTGATGCTCATATCGGTCACGTCCTGACCGTCAAAGATGATCTGACCGGAGGTGGGCTTTTCGATGCCCATGATCAATCTGGCAAGCGTGGATTTGCCGCCGCCGTTGGGACCGGTTATGACAACAAACTTCCCGTCGCCGACAGTGAAGCTGACATCCTTGATTATTTCCTTTGCACTGTCCTCCGTCTCGACGCCGAAGGACACGTTTCGCAGTTCAAGCATGATCTTTTCCTTTCTGCGTATGAATTCATACTATTATACCACAAAAGCTTTCCGTTTCAACAAAAAAACAAAAAAATTGCCCCGATCGAAGGATCAATGTCATTAAGGTAAGAAAACTGCGTCCGTAGGGTGGGGGCTTCTTCCCCCCTCCCTCTGTCCGCAAACGGACACCTCCCTCCGCCGGAGGGAGTCTTCCCGCCGAAAAGTCAGGGTTTCCGCAGTGCTACGGCGGGAGACAGCCAGCGCCCTACAGTGAAAAATCATTAAGGCAATACCGCATAATGCGGCAAGAGCAGATGGCGAGAGAAAATGGGTTCTGATGAAGGCATTTTTTTGCAGGAATACTTTGTGTATTTCAAGAAAAAATGACAAAATCAGGGCACATTTTATCCGTCAGCTGCCGCAGACGTATTGTGCGGTGTTGCCTTAACTAAATGACATCGGATCGAAGGGTCGGGGCAGGATATTTCGCAGATAAGCTTATTTTCCCGCCATGGCGACGGCGGTGTCGAGCGCGATCTCCATCATCTGATTGAAGCCCATCTGACGCTTGTCGTTGGGGAGCTTTTCGCCGGTGACGAGCTGGTCGGAGACCGTGCAGATGGCGAGAGCGCGTTTTTTGTGATACGCTGCGTTGATGTAGAGCGCCGCGGCCTCCATTTCGATCGCCAGAACGCCCACGCTCTGCCACTTTTTGTTAACGGTACCGTCCAGATGGTAGAAGTTATCCTCGGAGAGAACAGCGCCGACTTTGGGATCGATACCGTGCTCTCTTGCGACGCCGACGGCGGTGGACAGCAGAGTATAGTCAGCGATGGGGGCATAAATACCGGGCAGATCAAAGGCGTTAATGTAGCCTCCGGCGGTGGATGCACCCTGAGCGAAGACGATGTCCATCAGCTTGATGTCTTCCCGAATGGCGCCGGCGGAGCCGACACGGATAATATTGTCCACATCGTAGACCGAATACAGCTCCCACGAGTAGATACCCATGGAGGGCATACCCATGCCGGAGGCCATGACCGTGACGGGAACGCCCTTCCAGCTTCCCGTGTAGCCCTGAACGCCGCGTATATTGTTTACAAGGACGGGGTTTTCAAGATAGGTCTCGGCGATGTACTTTGAACGCAGAGGGTCGCCGGGCATAAGCACTGTTTTTGCGATCTGACCGACACAGGCATCGATGTGCATAGACTTTAACGGCTGCATTACTGTTATCTCCTTGCTTTTTGATTTGTGTAAATTATATTAGAAAAATAGTGAAAAGTCAAATTGAAACTGAGCGAAAACTGTGTTATCATAGAGTCGAAAAACAGCAAAAGAGGTTAAAGGTATGAGCAACGTAATGGTAATCGGTATTGCCGGCGGCACCGGCAGCGGTAAGACCACGATCACGCGAAAGCTTATCCAGCGTTTTTCCAACGACGTATCGGTCATCAATCATGATAACTACTATAAAGCGCACCATGATATGCCGTATGAGGAGCGGTGTCAGCTCAATTATGACCACCCCGACGCATTTGACACACAGCTTCTTATCAACGATCTTCGCTCTTTGAAAGCCGGAAAAAGCATCATCTGTCCCGTGTACGACTATACGGTACATGACCGCTCTTCAAAAACCATCCTCATCCGCCCGTCCAAGGTGATAATAGTTGAGGGAATTCTGATCTTTGCCGATCCTGAGCTGTGCAGTGAGATGGACGTAAAGATCTTTGTGGATACGGACGCGGATGTGCGCATCCTCCGGCGCATCGTGCGCGATGTACGCGACAGGGGACGCAGCCTTGAAAGCGTCGTCAACCAGTATCTCAATACGGTCAAGCCCATGCATGAGACTTATGTAGAGCCGAGCAAGCGCAACGCGGATATCATCATCCCCGAGGGCGGTCATAACATCGTGGCGTTTGATATGCTCGTGGAGCGCGTCAGGGCTCATATCAACAACAATCAGGAGAAAAAATAATGGCAAAACTATATTTCAAATACGGCGCGATGGGCTCCTCCAAATCCGCTCAGGCGCTCATTACCAAATTCAACTATGAAGAGCTCGGCATGAAGGTCTGGCTCATAAAGCCCAGCACCGACACGAGAGACGGCGCGGAGATCATCAAAAGCCGCATCGGTCTGGAAGCAAAGGCGACCATAATAACGCCCGAGCAGAACATCGAAGAGGAATACCGCCGTGCGGGAAGGTATGACGTCATCATTTCCGACGAGGCGCAGTTTTTTACGTCCGCCCAGATCGATCAGCTCAGAACGCTTGTGGATACGGACGATCTGCCGGTGCTGTGCTTCGGTCTGCGTACCGATTTTCTGACGCACTTTTTCCCCGGCTCACAGCGCCTCATGGAGCTTGCCGACTCCATCACCGAGATAAAAACGGTCTGTGCCTGCGGTCGGAAGGCAACGGTAAATGCCCGGATAGATAAGGACGGGAACGTCATAACCGAAGGCTCACAGGTCTTCCTCGGCGGCAACGACAGCTATATCGCCATGTGCCACAAATGCTGGAAGCAGAAGATCCGCGAGCAGCAGGGATAAACAAATTGGTCGTAGCATTATGAGAATAATGCTACGACCGGAGACTGTCAAAAAATTATGCTTGCTCTTACGCAATAGAGCAGCAGGGGAGCTTGAGGAGGGCAAGGCCCCCTCAAATCGGATAAACCGCCGCTCAAAAATCCTTGAAATTCAAGGATTTTTGTTAATAGTGTTTTGCAGTTTCTGCAAAACACTCGGCGGAAAGCGCAGTCAAAAAAGTGCCTATGCACTTTTTTGACAAGCTGTGGTCGTAGCATTATGAGAATAATGCTACGACCGGTTTTTTCAGTCGGGATAGGTCGAATAGGGCGAAAGGTTTACATAACTGTAATTCGCCGATTCGATCGGACCTGTTCTGCCGAAGGCATAATTGACCATGCCGCAGTTGAGCGCGTCATACAGAATGGAATTGTGATCCTGATTTGCGCACACGATCATCATGACGCGGCAGCCGGAATATGCCATCAGATTTATTCCGCTCCTGTTCATTCCCACGCCGTACTGCTCCAGAAGCCAGAACTCGGTTCCGGCCTCCGCCATGACTTTACATTCTCTCGCGTCGAGGGTCAGCTCCTCTTCCTCCCAGTCAACACCCGCGTCAAAGCACATAACACGCATCACCGCTTTTCCGTAAGTCTCATAATAGTATACGGCGGCTCGCATGGCGGGATATGCACCCATGCTCGTGCCGCAGATGACCGGGTCTCTGACCGCTATGCCGCACTCCGAGGCGGCTCTGTCCAGCGTGTCAAAGGCCTCTTTGCATTTTCCGTACATATCGCCGAGACCGTTTTTGTAGAGGAAGAGCGTTACGGTGTTTTCCGAGGAGGCTTCCAGATAATTGTATATGTAGTCTCTCGGCTCCTCTATGTCCCTCCCGCCGGGGAAGAAGATGAGAAAATCGGTGTTCTCGTCGGGGGCGTTGGGAATGAACACATAGCCCGTGTCGGCAATATAGAGATTGCCCGTTGAAAATCTCTGATACAGATTGGCGCTGTCGATGATGCTGCGGTTTGGGTCGGCCTCCGCCTCAACGCGGGCGGAGCATCTGTCGGCCATCACGGGTGCGTCGAGATAATCCCCCACAAGGGAAAAGAAGGACAGCGCGTCGGCGTAGTTGTTTGCCAGCATCATGGACTGTGCCCGAGCATAGATTTCAGCGTTTGTTTTTTCAAGCATGGCGGCGCTGTCGGAATAGCTGCCGAGCTTTTCAAACGCCTCTCTTGCCGCCGGAAGATCGCCGGAGCCGAAGAGGTATAGAGCAAGGCGGTAATCGCACTCGCTGACCATGTTCTTTGCGTCTGAGTAGTCGCCGAGTGAGATGAATATATCCTTTGCCGCCGAAAACTCACCGCTTTCCAGCAGGGCGGCGGCGTCATTGTAGCTGCGGTTTCGGATAAGCTCCATGCACTGACGCACCCTATCCATATCACCAAGCTCCAAATAGATTTCCTGTGCCCCTTCAAAATCGCCCTGTGCGATAAGTGCTTCCGCCCGCGTTTCCAGACGCTTTTCCGCCGTCATATCGAGCACGAACCACACCGCCGCCGCGAGAATGACCGTCAGAAATATGATCACGAGCAAACGTTTCGTGTTCATTTTTATGACCATTCCTTTCGTTATAACTCAAGGCACTTTCATGACCGTGAAAAAGGAATGGTCATAAAAATGTGCCATGCTTTTCGCTTGCCGCGCAAGCGGCGAGAAAAGCGGCTTTATATAATCAAGGCAACCTTACCTCACTGTAAGCGAAAATGTATTACGAGAGCTTTTCAAGCTCTATATCGAGCAGCGAAGAAATTTTGCACGACGGGAGAATACTGTTTTCGTCCGTGTAAAGCGTGTTTGCGACATAGTGAAATCCGTCGGAGGTGTCCATCACGGTGACGTCGTGGGAGAAGGCTCTGTCGGTGCCGTACCATTTATACACCGCGTCCACGCGCATCGTGAGACTGCCGTCGGAGTTGTACCAATAGTCCGTTACCTCCGGCTCGGGTATGCGCGGGGTGACGTTGTAAATGCCGTCGGAATAGCCGTAGAAGTAATATCCGCCGAGAGTGGGGGAGTAGTCCGAGACCGCTTTCAGGAGAGTGGGATCGACGGCAAAATAGTGCTGCACGATCCTCTCAAAGCTGTCCGTCGGGATAAGCGCAAGGCGTGTGTTTTTCACGCTCGTATAGTAATTTTCCATGTTCGATGCCGACAGTGCGTCGGTACCGTTATACATACCGAAAAGGGCGGAGAAGAGGCTGTTGAAGTCGATGGGGGCGAGATTTGCCTGCGTCCAGGTCGTTGTGAAGAGGTTGTTTTCAAAGTAACCCACGGGCTTTATGTACTTTTCGCACAGCGCCTTTTTTGTCGCGTCGTAGGGACGGACGCGGATAAAGACATAGGCGTTCGTGTTGGAACGCTGATTGTCGTCAAAGCTGTCTGTGTCACGGCTGTAAATGAGCCAGCCCTTGTCCGTATATTTAACTCCGCCGACCACATACCGCCCCTGCCCCATGACAGTGGGCTTGCAGTTTTTGTCCCAGCCGCAGGACATGGCGATCAGATACCACAGCCCGTTCAGTCTGCCTAAATGGTACACGCTGATCTGCCCGTCGGGATAGACCATGTAATAGGAGACCGACGTATCGTTCGGACCGTCGATCGTCGTACCGAAGTATTCGATGGCCTCCGGACAGCGCATATCCAGATTGCCCGCGTAGTCCACGGCGGCATAGCCGAGCGAGCCGATACGGTCGACCATGGCGCGGACCGTGTCGCTGCCGAGTACGACATTCATCGCCGTACCCTTGTCGGCAGGCTCGTATATCTCCCGACAGGCGGAGGCAACGCTTTCAAGCTCCCGGAGGACCTGCGCTATTTCCGTCTGGTCGCCCTCGTCGAGACTGTTGTACTGCTGGGATATCTTCGGCGTGGAGGGGATCACCGGCGTTTCCTCAGCCGTGATATCTCCGGGCTGTGAAGTGCTCTCCGCAATCTGAAGCTCGATATCTTTATTTTTTTTCTTCCCGCAGCCGGTGAGAAGCGACAGCATCATCACCGACACGAGAACAAGAGCTGTAAAGCGTTTCATGTATCTGCCTCATTCAAATGATGTATAGGTTACAGATAAAATATTACCACGTCTGTGTGGTATTGGCAATCGGTTAAATTCATGGTACAATGAACAAAAAATGAATTATACATGAGGAAGCTATGAAAGACCTGTTTTCCATATACGATACGATCATTGACGGCATTGAGCGCGGAACCGTGATCGAAAGCTGCTTTTTCGGAAACCGCTGGGCGATGGCGGAGGCGGGAAACGCCGTGGGCATCGCCATGGCGACCGGCGGCGAGAGCATACCGACGGTGTTTCCATCTCTTGAGGGCATGGACGTAAAGGACGCGGCGCAGGCGATAAAAAGCTGGAATTTCCGCGAGGCGTCCCTTGCGATGGCGGCGGTCAATCTGTGGTACAACACTCCGGAGAGAATGGCAAAGCTCGGCTGCGCCGAGCCGTTTAAGAATTACAGTACAGCGGGACTTGATGTCACCGGAATGACCGTTGCCGCCATCGGGCATTTAAAGCTCACCGAAGAGATTTACGCAAAGGCAAAAGAAGTTTACATAATTGAAAAAGAACCTCAGAACGGCGACTATCCCGATTCGGCCTGTGATTTCATCCTGCCGAAATGCGACCTGGTCGTGATAACCGGCAGCGCACTTGTCAATAAGACCCTGCCGCATCTGCTGGAACTGAGCCGAAACGCCTGCACGATCCTGATGGGACCGACGGTGCCGATGTGTCCGGCGCTTCTCGACTTCGGCATTGACCGTCTTTCGGGTTTTGTGTGTACGGATGCGCCTTCTCTCAGAGCCAAGGTAGAGGAAGGCAGCGGCGGCAGTCCCTATTACTGCGGCGAGAGCTGGCTTTTAAAGTAAAAAGAAAGCTTTCTGACGACCCAACTGTAGGGCGGGGGCTTGCTCCCGCCGAAAAGTTGAATATTACGGTAGGTTAGGGCGGGAGCAAGCCCCCGCCCTACAGTTGCCGGTTATTCAATT
>JAUNND010000020.1:31293-35518 GCA_030531595.1 Eubacteriales bacterium
CCCCCCAATGGGGGGGGGGGGCGGCCCCCCCCCATAATGTTTTATGGTGCGTTTGTGTCCGGGGGGTACCACCCCCCCGCCCTACAGTTGCCGGTTATTCAATTTATTTCTTATAAGCTATAAAAAACTACTGAAAGGTATACGGAAATGAACGGCGAGACATACACTGTTGAATTGTGTTCAACAGACGAAATGGATATCGTAAAGACTTTTGAGTGCGGTCAGTGCTTCCGCTGGAACGCGGACGAAAACGGCGTATATCGCGGGATCGCTTTCGGTTATCCCGCAAAGCTGTGGACGGAAAACGGCAGAGTATATCTCCGCTCATACGCCCCCGCGATGCTGTGGCGCGAGTATTTCGACCTTGAGCGAAACTACGCCGAAATAAGCAGAGGCTTTTGCGGCGGCGGATATCTGGATGAGTGCATCGCGTACGGACAGGGCATCAGAATACTGCGGCAGGAGCCGTGGGAGGCACTGTGCTCGTTCATAATATCCCAGTGCAACAACATTACCCGCATCAAGGGCATTGTTGAGAGACTGTGCGCCATGTACGGAGAGAGAGTAGATTTCGACGGCGATACCTACTATACCTTCCCCACGGCGCAAAGGCTGTCGGAACTGAGCGCGGAGGACTTAGCTCCTCTGCGAAGCGGCTACCGCGCCCCCTACATTGTCTCGGCGGCGGCTGCCGTGACGGGCGGCGGTGTAGACCTTGACGCGCTCATACATACCGATCATGTTTCGGCGAAAAAGGAGCTGCTGAAGCTCAACGGTATCGGAGAGAAGGTCGCAAACTGCGCGGTGCTGTTCGGGCTGCACCACATGGAGGCGTTTCCGATCGATGTGTGGATACGCCGCGCTCTGAAAGAGCATTTCCCGCCGGACTTCGACCCCGATACGCTCGGCGAATACGCCGGCCTTGCCCAGCAGTACATATTTTTCTACGCAAGAAGCAACCCGACACGTTAAAAACGGTGTATCTTTTGCCTTACGGATCAGATCGATAAGACAGGAGATACACCGCTTTTTTATAACTGTACGGAAATGTTTTCGGAAAAGGAGCTGAGGTCTTGCTTATCGGCTTTTCTGCCTTTCCGATATCACCGCAAACACTCTGTCCGCGATAATGCCCCTGTCGCGCTCGGCATAAAAAGTCAGCAGCGGTGCGAGTTGTGCATATATATCATCCCGTGTCAGCTTCGGCATATGGAGCTGCCGACCGTACATACTTAACGCATTCCCGAGCTGTCTGTTAAAGGTAGTGTTGAACGGTCTTGCACGCAAAGCACGGATCAGCGCCTTCGGGTCGATGTCCGTGGGCGACAGCTGCACGTTGGACAGAAGCCCCGCGCCGTTGTCAAAAATCGGGCAGTAATCATATCGGCCGTCCTGCTCCAGCACGGCTATATTGTTCAGATGGCGGTCATCGTTGAGAAACAGCGCGTCTATCTCAAAAAGCAGCGTGAGATATTGCGGGAAAAGCTCCAGCCCGGTCAGCTCCGCCGTAGTCTCCGCGAGATAGGCGATGCGCTTTTTATCGCCGCTCAGATGTGCAAGGCTGTCTTTAAGCGGTACGGTTTTACATCTTTTGAAAAGATGGCTCAGAGTGATGATGGATTGACCGAGCGGCAGAAAGCTTTCGCTGCTGCAGCCGGTGCGCTCCCGACCGTGTACATTCATGCGCTCCATACGGTAGCGTGTAAAGCAAAAGGGGGTGTCCCGCTCGATGTTGCTGCGCTCCAGCAGACGCGAGATCAGCGTTTCCGCCAGCGCCTCATAGCCGAACTGATCCAGCTTGTACCACCGCCCGCCGTCGAACCACTTTTCCTGATTGCCCTTGGAGGAGGTTTCCGCGATCTTTGCATCGGTCACAAACTGTACGCTCATTTCATACCACCTCTATCCACTGGCTGTCCTCTGCCATACGCCCCTGCGTCCGCTTCACGATCTCCAGCGGGTCATATTCGTCCAGTCCCAACGCTTCTAAATATTCGCGTATGCCTGCACGTTCCCGCGGTATGCACCTTTCCGCTAAAAATGCCGTGAAATCATCCCATGTCGGCATTGTGTTTCTCCCGAAAGCGGTTTTTACAGGCTTATCCGTATAGTTTTCGATACAGACGGTTTTATCGGTAAAGTCTGCGCAGATCTTTGTGCATTGCTTTTCACCGTCGTGATACAGAAAGGTTTTCATCTTATGTTCTTTGCGTGTGCCTTGCCGCATGAACTGCTCCGTATCCGACGGACGCGCGGCCGTGATACGCTCACCGTCAAAGCTCAGCTCTATGCCGCGGTCATTTTCCGTGATCCCCATCGCTGCGGCCCACGCAGACGGGATCGTGAGCTTATATGTCTTTGCATCCTTTCCGGCCGTCCCGCCGGCGGCGCTGATGCTTATTTTTGCGCTTCTCTTTTCCATATTCTCACCTCAGCGATTATTATATGCTATTCGGTACGAATAATCAATATTTTATTCAATGCCTGTCCGTTCAAATCTGCTGTCATTTGTACTTGCCGTGTCGAAATAAGATATATGGAATATCTTTTTCGGAGGTAAGTATGATCGACAGTGCATTGCTGTTTCTGATGAACGGGTTTCTGATGATGCTGAGCATCTCTCCCGGAGATTCGTTCCCGAAGCCGCTCGATGCGTCGGAGGAGCGGGAATATCTGAAAAAATGGGAGGAAGAGGGGGATGTAGGGGCGAGAAACAAGCTGATAGAGCACAATTTGCGTCTCGTTGCCCACATCATCAAGAAATACTACGCAAACGCCGAGGACTGCGACGACCTTATTTCCATCGGCACGATAGGACTGATCAAGGGCATAAACACCTACCGCTCCGACAAGGGCGTGCGTCTTGCCACCTATGCCAGCCGATGCATCGAAAATGCTATCCTATCCCCAACGCGTCTTTGAATGGAAATGGAGCGATTTCGGTTAAAAAAGAAAGCAGATGGCATGAAATTGCACATCTTTCATCATAAGGGACAAGGGAAAACACTCCTTGAACTCCGCCGATCTCTTGATTTCAGCCGGGGAAGCTTTGCAAAGGAACTTGGCATAGATGCGGAACTGTACCGGTGTTGGGAGACAGAGAAAAAACGCATCACTAAAAGTACATGGGAAAAACACTTTAGGCAACCTCTAATAATTCGATGTGTTCAGATTGCGCAGAGATTTTTTCGGCAGATGAAATAAAAAGCGCAGGGAATACTTTGTGTATTTCCGAGCATTTTTATGAAATATGACGGAAAAAGGTCAAGCAAGATGAGCACAGGAGAATTTTTAGAGGTGCCCTTTAAAAATATGTAAAAAAATACCTGAGTCAGACGGTGAAAATCTGACGCAGGTATTTTTCATACTTTTATTATGGAATCAAGAAGCTGCGATTTCTGCTCGGTGGAACAGTTCAGCTTATTGACAGTTTGAATAACCGTGTCCGCATGGACCTCGGATACACGTTTGGCAAGTGCCTGCTTTCCGGTGTCCGTTTTCGGAAGATGGACTATGACATTTATCGGTGCACTCCTTTTGGCTATACGCACACCTCCTCTCGGTAAAATCTATGTCAGTGACTGGCGAGATTTTACTTTAAGAGAGGCATAAACTCATTGGCGCCGTTTGAGCCGAAATTGACCATGTCGAAATATGCTATTAAACAAAAGGCAACCTCTAATAATTCGATGTGTTCAGATTGCGCAGAGATTTTTTCGGCAGATGAAATAAAAAGCGCAGGGAATACTTTGTGTATTTCCGAGCATTTTTATGAAATATGACGGAAAAAGGTCAAGCAAGATGAGCACAGGAGAATTTTTAGAGGTGCCCAAAAATGAAAATGATAATTTTACGCTACAGCATTATTATGGCAGTCAAGGGTAAAGCAGCTGTCACCGAACAGACGGAAAAACTTACATATCGCTTTGAACTCATAAAAGATATTTCAGGAAGTATCCGTCAGAAATCGGCAGAACGGAAATGGCTTATACATAAACAAAAGCAGGAAGCTGCGGGGCGTACAGGAAACTGGAAACACAGGCAACAGAATACGACCGTACAGAGCTCCTGAAAATGCAAAAAGTCCTTCGCCCTGAATATGTACGTGAGGCGAAGGACAATCTGAAATGCAGAACAACGCAGCTTGACATGAAGGGGTTTTATGGTGCTGAAAGCCCGTCGGGAGTATCGGCAATTTTGAATATATCCATATCAGACTCCCGAA
>JAUNND010000021.1:0-15071 GCA_030531595.1 Eubacteriales bacterium
CCCTCTGAGTCGGATAATTTCATCGCGGAGCTGTGCGGCGATCTCGTATTCGAGCATCTTTGCCGCCTTCTTCATCTTGTCCTCAAGCTGGGCGATAAGCTCGCGGCGTTCGCGGTCGGTCATCTTCACGCCGCCCTTTTTCCTGGTATTGGGCGCGTCGGGCGTGGAGATCTCCAGCAGCTCGCGGACGCTTTTGATAATTGTCTTCGGCACAATGCCGTTAGCTTCGTTATACGCCATCTGAATTTTGCGGCGGCGTTCGGTCTCGTCGATACATGACTGCATGGACGGCGTGACCGTGTCGGCGTACATGATGACCTTGCTCTCGGCGTTTCGTGCCGCTCTGCCGACGGTCTGGATAAGGCTCGTTTCACTTCTGAGGAAGCCCTCCTTATCAGCGTCCAAAATGGCGACAAGCCCCACTTCGGGTATATCTAAGCCCTCACGAAGAAGGTTTATCCCCACAAGTACATCAAATTCGCCGGTTCTGAGGTCGCGGATTATCTCCATGCGCTCGATGGTGTCTATATCGTGGTGCATATAGCGTGTGCGTATGCCTACATTTATAAGGTAGTTTGAAAGATCCTCCGCCATTTTTTTGGTGAGGGTGGTAACAAGGGCACGCTGTCCCTTTTCGATCTTTTCGTTTATCTCCCCGATAAGGTCGTCTATCTGTCCCTCGATGGGGCGGACGAAAATCTCGGGATCCAAAAGTCCCGTAGGTCTTATTATCTGCTCGACTATCTGTCCCGCCCTCTCCCGCTCGTACTGTGCGGGCGTTGCGGAGACGAACACGCGCTGATGAATACGCCCCTCAAATTCGGGGAATTTCAGCGGGCGGTTGTCATACGCCGAGGGCAGACGGAAGCCGAAGTTTACAAGGGACTCTTTTCTTGCCCTGTCGCCGTTGTACATGGCGCGTACCTGCGGCAGAGTGACATGAGACTCGTCCACGAACAGCAGAAAATCCTTCGGGAAGTAGTCAATAAGCGTCATCGGCGGACTGCCGACGGGGCGGTTGGCAATTATTCTTGAATAGTTCTCGATTCCGGAGCAGTAGCCGATCTCCTGCATCATTTCAATATCGTAATCGGTGCGCTGTTTTATTCTCTGTGCCTCGATTAGCTTGCCGTTTTCCTCAAAATACTTCACCTGCGCGTCGCATTCAGTACGTATCCTGTCTATCGCCGCCGCCATTTTCTCCTTGGTGGTGACATAGTGGCTGGCGGGGTAAACGGCCGCATGGGCAAGATAGCGGTTGGGTACGCCGGTGACGACGTTTATTTCGCTTATGCGGTCGATCTCGTCCCCGAAAAACTCAACTCTGATAGCGCGGTCGTTCCAGTAGGCGGGAAAAATCTCCACGGTGTCGCCGCGAACGCGGAACATATTGCGCTCAAAGGCTATATCGTTGCGCTCATATCTCGCGTCCACAAGGCGGCGGAGAAGCTCGTCAACGGGCAGAGTCTGCCCGGGGCGCATGGAGATGGCGAGGTTTGCAAAGTCGTCCGGCTCACCCAGGCCGTATATGCAGGAAACGGAGGCGACAACGATAACGTCCCGCCGCTCAAGCAGGGAGAAGGTCGCGGAAAGGCGCAGACGGTCTATTTCATCATTTATGGAGCAGTCCTTTTCGATATAGGTGTCGGTATGGGGGATGTACGCCTCCGGCTGATAGTAGTCGTAGTAGGAGACAAAAAACTCCACCGCGTTTTCGGGGAAAAACTCCTTGAACTCGCTGCAAAGCTGGGCTGCAAGGGTCTTGTTATGGGCAAGAACAAGGGTCGGGCGGTTGACGCGGGCGATAACATTTGCCATCGTGAAGGTCTTGCCGGAGCCGGTAACGCCTAAAAGCACCTGTTCATCAAGACCGTTTTCAATACCCTGAACAAGCGCGTCGATCGCCGCCGGCTGGTCGCCGGTCGGCTTGTAGTCGGAAACAAGTTTAAAGGAGTCCATAGTAACCTCAAAAGAGTGGAGTATGGGGAGTGAAGAGTGGAGTTTAAAAGGATTTTTTAAGGCAATACCGCATAATGCGGCAAGAGCAGATGGCGAGAGAAAATGGGTTCTGATGAAGGCATTTTTTTGCAGGAATACTTTGTGTATTTCAAGAAAAAATGACAAAATCAGGGCACATTTTATCCGTCAGCTGCCGCAGACGTATTGTGCGGTGTTGCCTTAATAAGGTATTTTAACACATTTTATTACCGGAAACAATAATAAAGCGCGAAAAGTCTTTTTGTTTTTATTATCAGAGATTTTCTATACCGTTTTATGCTTCAACTTCACACTCCACACTCCACTCTCCACTCTCAACTCTAATTTCTGTCATTCTGCACAATTCCTGCTCCCGCTTTTTGTACACTCTGTTATCCCCCACAGGGGCTTAACGAGTTTGCGGGAATAGATTATAATAAAATAAATTATTCTGTCCACGGGGTTTTTTATGGGTCATCAGACTGCAAAAAAGAGAACAGTGATCATTGCAATGGCGGCGATCACGCTCATTCTTGCCTTTATCTGCCTGTTCGCAGGCTCGGCGAGCATGAGTGCGCTCGACTGCCTCAATGCGCTTTTCGGCAAAGGCACGGCGGCTAACATCCGCATCGTGCGTAATATCCGTGTGCCGCGTATGCTTGCGGCGGTCATCGCCGGTGCGGGGCTGTCCGTTTCGGGTCTTGTGATGCAGACGAACCTCAATAACCCCATGGCGTCTCCCTCAACGCTCGGCGTATCCAACGCCGCCGTCTTCGGGGCAAATCTTTCAATTATCGCTTTTTCGGGCGGTTTTCTCTCTACCGGAAATAATATTGCAAATTATTCGAGCGGAGCTGATCCCTTTGCCTGCTCGATCATGGCGTTTGTGTTTTCGGCACTGTCCATCCTGCTTATTCTCGGTCTGTGCAAAATCCGCTCCTTTGAGCCCGGCACGGTCGTATTGGCGGGTATCGCCGTCGGCGCGATGTGGACTGCGGCGACGACCGTTTTACAGTTTTACGCCACCGATGTAGGACTTTCCGCCGCCGTTATCTGGAGCTTCGGAGACTTAGGCAGGGCCACCTACGAGACCGATCTTATAATGCTCGCAGTCGTTGCCGTGGGAATTGCCGTGTTTGCCGTGCTGTCGTGGCGGTATAACGCGCTTCTCAGCGGGGATGCCTCCGCTCAGAGCATGGGCGTAAATGTGAAGCGGCTGCGCTTTGTTTCCATGCTGCTCTCGTCATTGATAACCGCCTTGTGCGTGGCATTTCTCGGCGTGATCGGCTTTGTGGGCATTATATGTCCCCATGTCGTAAAAAGGCTGTTGGGGCAGGATCACCGCTTTTCCATCGCGGCCTCGGCGCTGTGCGGAGCGATACTGCTGCTGCTGTCCGATACGCTCTCGCGCACGCTCGGCGGCGGTGCGGCTCTTCCCGTCGGCGCGATAACCTCGCTTTTAGGCGCACCCTTCTTCATCGCCGTCATTTTTTCAAGGAGGGTTCATCACGGATGCTGAAAATAGAAGATCTTTCGTTTCGATACTCCCGCCGTTCGCCGGAGGTGCTCAAAGGACTCTCCATGGCGCTTGATGACGGGGAGATCGGTATTCTTTTAGGAAAAAACGGTTGCGGCAAAACAACGCTGTTCAAATGTATTTTAGGACTCGTTCAGCCTTACGGCGGTTCGATCACCTTTGACGGCTTAGATGTTCTGAAAATGTCCCCCGCCGAGCGTGCGGGCCTTATCGCATATGTACCGCAGCATATCCATTTCGGCGCACTGAGCGTATACGACTCTGTTCTCATGGGGCGCGTGGCGCATTTCGGTCTGCGTGCCGGTAAGGAGGATCATGAGATCGTCCGGCAGCTTCTTTATGAGATGGAGCTTGAGGATTTTCCTTCCCGCTGTGCCGAGGATCTCTCCGGCGGCGAAAAACAGAAGATTGCCATTGCGCGTGCTTTGGCTCAGACTCCGAAGCTTCTTATTTTCGACGAGCCGACCGGCAATCTGGATATCGCCAATGAGGAGCTGATCATCAATGAGGCAAAAAAAATTGCCCGGGAAAAGAATATCAGTATTCTCTCCTCGCTGCATGACTTCAATCAGGCACTCGATTTCGGTGACAGGTTCTTTTTCATAAAGGACGGCTCCGTAAGGTACGCGGGAGACGCGGATACGGTAAACGAAAACTCTATCGGCGACATATTTGACATCGCCGTAAAGCTAATGGACATCGACGGAAAGCGCGTCGTAATTAAAAAATGATATGATAACGAAAAATGATGTAATTGAATTTTTTGACCGCTGCGCCCCCGCGTGGGACGCGGAAATGATCCGTTCCGATGAAATAATCGGCATTATTCTCGACAATGCGGAAGTCACCGCGGGGAAAAGGGTTTTAGACGTGGCATGCGGCACCGGGGTACTGATAGGTGACTATCTGAAAAGAGATGTGTCCTCCGTCACGGGGATTGATATTTCAAGCGAAATGATAAGCTGTGCAAAAGCAAAATTCAAGGACGGGCGCGTCCGCTTTCTCTGCGGCGATGTTGAGGAAACGGAATTTGACGAAAGGTTTGACGCTGTTGTAGTGTATAATGCCTTTCCGCACTTCCCATACCCCGAAAGACTTATTGAACGCCTTGCATCGCTTCTGAGCGGCGGCGGTACGCTCACCGTCGCCCACGGCATGAGCCGCGAGAAGATAGACGCACACCACCGCGGCGCGGCCTCCGGTGTATCCATGGGTCTGCCCGATGCGGAAACGGTCGCGGCGATGTTCGCCAAATACTTTTGCGTGACAAAGATCATCGACAGTGATAAAATGTATCAGGTAGTGGGAAAAAAGAACTGAATGAGTCAAAAAGAACCGTCCCCAATGACTCTACAGTCAACAGAGCGATCTTCTCGGAAGTGATCATTATGAACGTGCAGGAAACCATAGATTATATTAACAGCTTCACATGGAGCAAAACGCGGCTCGGTCTGGAGCGGACACGGACGCTGCTTGAAAAGCTCGGAGACCCGCAGAAAAAGCTGAAATTTATTCACGTTGCGGGTACAAACGGCAAAGGCTCGACCTGCGCCATGCTTGCCTCAGTTCTGAAATGTGCCGGTTACAGGACAGGTCTTTTCACGTCCCCTCACATCGTCCGCTTCAATGAGCGCATACAGGTAAACGGCGTTGAGATAACCGATGAGGAGCTTGCCGAGGCTGCCGACAGCGTTATCAAAGCCGCAGACAGCATGGACGACCATCCGAGTCAGTTTGAGCTTGTAACGGCTATCGGAATGGTATACTTTCTTCACAGACAGTGTGACATCGTTGTCGTTGAGGTGGGAATGGGCGGCGACATGGACAGTACTAACGTGATAGACGCGCCAGAATGCTCCGTTATCTGCAATATCGGTCTTGACCATACGGAATATCTCGGTGATACGCTTGAGAAGATCGCCGCGACAAAGGCGGGAATAATCAAGCCGGACTGTCCCGTTGTCTGCTATCGCGGCACTGCCGAGGTCGAGGCTGTATTTGAGCGCATCGCCTCCGAAAAACGTTCCCCGCTCTATATGGCTGATTTTGAAGCCATTCGCCCCATATCGGGCTCCCTTTCCGGTCAGGTCTTTTCGTGGCATGAGCTTGACTGCTTAAGTCTGCCGCTTATCGGTGCGCATCAGCTTAAAAACGCCGCGGTCGTGCTTGAAACGCTTAAAGTTCTTAATGATAACGGCTGGAATATCAGCGAGCAGAGCATACGAAGCGGACTTGCATCGACAAAATGGCCGGTGCGATTTGAGGTACTGCGTCAGTCTCCGCCGGTGATCGTGGACGGGGCGCACAATCCCCAGTGCGCCGAAGCTCTTGCCTCCGCACTGGAAAAGTATCTGCCCGGCAAGCAGAGCGTATTTCTCATGGGTGTTCTCGCCGACAAGGATTACGCAAAAATTCTCGGCATCCTGCGCCCCTATGCGAAGCGTTTCGTATGTATAACTCCCGACAGTCCTCGGGCATTGGGTGCAAACGAGCTCGCCGAATATCTCCGGGGGCTGGGCGAAGATGCGGAGAGCTGCGGGAGCATCGGGGAGGGCGTGATCCGCGCTTTGTCGGACGGCTGTCCCGTTGTAGCCTGCGGTTCGCTTTACATGGCGGGCATCGCCGCCGGGCTTTTCAGGAGAATGATCGACAAATAGTTTTTTCAGACGGCAGGAGATCGGCCTGCCGTCTTTTTTCTTCTTTTTTCGATAATTTACTTGACATAACACCATATAATTAAGTATAATCAAATTACCTATATTATACTGAGACTTACGGTCTTTGAAAGGAAAAGAAATGTCTGTAATATATTGGCTTGTGATTGCTGTTGCCGTATTTGCGGTTCATTGCTTTGTGGCAGCGGAGTTTTTTGATGTCGCGAAAATGAAGGGATGGTCTCAGAAAAAATACCTTATTATGGCGATCCTTCTCTGGATAGTCGGTTATCTGCTTATAGTCGCTCTTCCGGACAGGACCGGAACCAGCATGAACGCGGTCATCTGTGATGACCTGCCGGAACTGTGAGGTGAAATATGGCCGAGAGATATAATGAGATCTACCGTCAGCCCGGTATGCTTTATTCTCCGGGCTCACCTGTCGTTATCTATGCGGGCGCCCTGCTCAACGACACTCTGACGCGCAAAACGCTCGTTCATTTTAAGTATAAGAGCGTATCGGATACTCCCATCCGCTCAATGTCGGTATCGATCCTGCCCGTATTCAATACCGGCAGCAGCGCCGACGCCCCTGTTGATTATTTCTACGGCGGACTTGATATCCGCAGAGACGAGTGCTTTGGTGAAAAAACAGCCATTGTGCTTGATCTGCCTTACGTTGCTTCCTATAAAATATGTGTAAAGGAAGTCGAATTTTCGGACGGCGGGCATTGGAAGGGCAGCGGCAAATATTTTGAACACTTCTCCTCGCCCAGACGGCTTGAAGACGCATACAAAAGCGCCGAGCTATCTGAGCAGTTCCGCATACAATACAGCAAGATCGACAGTCCGTGCATCTATTTTCCCGAAAAGCGCGAAAGTATGTGGTTTTGCACCTGCGGCGCATTCAACGCCGAGAGTGAAGCCAAGTGTCACAAGTGCCGCCGCGTTCAGAGCGCACTGCTCTCCGTTAACGAAGGCGTGCTGCGTTCGGAAACCGAACGGCGTCTTTCAAACGAGCGTCAGCAGTCCGAAATAAATGATGAGGAGCAATCCGAGAACCATTCCAAAACGAAAAAGCTTCTTCTTATCCTCCTGCCGATCGTTCTGGTGCTCGCGCTCGTTCTTGCGACGGTGCCCGGATATACCCGCCAGAAAAAACAGTACGAGCTGGGAACTCAATTACTGGAAGCCGGAAAATACGATCAGGCCGAAGAAGTCTTTTTAGCGCTCGGAGAGTATAACGACTGTACCGAGCTTGTCCAGAAGGAGATCCCCTACCGCAGAGCGCAGTACATCATGACCTGCGCCGAAAACGGAAGCGCAGACGGTCTTGTGGCGCTCAACATGAAGCGCTCCGAGCTTGAGGAGGACGAAAGCGTGTCCTCGGCTCTCTACGAAAAAGCCATTGAGATGTTTACTCCTCTCGGCGATTACAGGGACAGTCAGTCGCAGATCGTCAAGGCTCAGAAGGCTCTGACAGATTATTCCGAGTCGCTTTTGAACGACAGATATGAAGATGCTTCCGCTCTGCTCTCGGAAAAGCGTTTCTGTGAAGCGAGAGATGCGTTTGCCGCTCTCGGAGATTATAAGGACTCCGCCGTCATGGTCAGTGAGTGTATGTATATAAAGGCCGATAATCTCTTCAGACTCACCGAAAAGTACTCCATGGAGGGTATCAGCTGCAAGCTGACTACGGTAACGGGTGAAAAGAGTCTTTTCTACGTTCCCACGTCGGCAGCCGCGAAATTCGGCAAGGATCTGTTCGCCGATATCAGAGACGCCTGCGGAGACGATCCGAGCATTGAATACAAGGAGGCTCCCGCCGACAGCGGCTGCATCCCCTACTGCGACGCTGTGGCACAGCTTTTTGAAGAGCTCGGTGATTACAAGGACAGCGCCGACAAGATCCCGTCAGTCGAAGAAGCCGGTGATTACACGGCTCCCTTCTATGAGTTGTGTGCAAAAGGCGCCCTTGCCGAGGCTTTTGAGTGGCTCGGCAATTACAGCGGAACGATCGAAGCTCAGGATATCTGGGTCAACATGATCAATTCCTGCCTGCCGTTCTGCGGGGCATGGACTCTCGACCAGGGTGATTCTTATCTGCTTCCCTCCGCCCTCGGCATTAACGCTTCCTGCATGAACATTTCCACCATCGTCAGACTCTCCATGGAAAACGGGATCGTAATGCATCTGTCTCTCGGCGGAAATGAAGATACCGCTTTTGATCTCCGTCAGGAATTCAAAGAAGACGGTACCGCACGTTTTTCCGTGTCTCCCGACGGCATAAATACTTATTATGTCCTTCTCAACGAAGCCGGAAAGCTCGCCTGCTCGGTATATTCCTCCAATTCCGATAACACTGTCATCCGAAGCTGTGTTTTCAGCAGGGTCGGCTGATAAATGTATAGTTTTCTGCCATGATATCAAAAAAGTGACGGGTTAGGCGGTTCACCATAGGGATTTGCAGCCTGAAAAGCGTCTTTTTTCGGCAGTACTGCGTTAAATCGCCTTGAAATACAAAAAGTATTCCTGCGACGAGGAACCTTGTCCTGCCAAAAACATCCTGCTTTTCAGGTGCGAAGCAGTTTTGAGCCAGGCATTTTTCGTCCAGACAATATAATAAAATTCCGGGAATACTGTCGTATTTCCGGAATTTTTTATGCAGTATGGGCGGAAAAGGGCGGATCAAAACCTGTAAATCCTTATGGCGAACCGCCTTTTGAGCCGTCACTTTTTTTGATATCAGTGTTAAATTATTACAATGCCGAAATCGGTGATGGTAGCAAAAACTGTTTACGCCGCACGGCTTGCGTACCAGTTGGAGTAATCCGCGCCCTGTGAGGCAGGCCGGAACTCGCCGGTGAGCTTTGCCATGACTCTTGCATATCCCTCGGACTCCTCGGGATAGGGCGTAGGCTTATAGTCGTTATAGTTCTGAGCCTTGACCATGGCCTCATCTATCCTGCTGCTGACACAGCACGGGATAAGATCGATGTCATCGTTGCTTATCGTTCCGTCAAGGTCACGCTTTACTTTCACCTGTACGATAGCGGTATCGGGGTCGGAGGGCATCGTATTGCCGCCGAAGGTCCAGTTTCCCACGCTGTAAAGGATAACGCCGCCGTTATATCCCTCTACCGGCTGCAGACAGTGAGGATGGCTGCCGTATATCAGATTTGCTCCGGCGTCGATGCAGGCGTGCGCAATGTCGCTCTGGCTCTTGGAGACCTCGTAGTATAGCTCCTGCCCCCAGTGGAACATACAGATGATATATTCCGCGCCTTCGGCCTTGAGCTGCTGCACAGCCGCGACCGCCGGATCCTTCTGCGGCAGCATATCTGTACCCGCGCAGTAAATTCCCAGCTTCAGACCGCTGTCTGTCATTACGATCTGCGACTGTTTTTCCGCGCCGTATGGGATGCCGTAATAGTCAAGCACGGCATAAGTGCTCTCTGCGCCCTTTTCCCAGCAGTCCATCATGTGGTTGTTCGCCGTCGTGACAAAATCGACCTTGCCGTCGATCATGATGTTTGCGTACTCGGATGGCGCAATGAACGGGAAGAGCACACGGGAGGTGTCATAGGAAAGGCTCGTATCGGACAGGATGCACTCAAGGTTTGCCAGAGTATAGTCATCGTTTTCAAAATAGGAAACGGTATTGGCAAACGGATAGCTGTAATCTCCGTTTATAACGCCCGCATAACCGGCTGGATGATTTGCGTAGTTCTGGTTTGACCACAGCGTACAGTCGCCTATGCAGGAGATCGTAAAGTATTCCGGCTGAGGCTCCGGAGTAGGTGTAGGCGTTGGAGGGGCGGTGACCGTCACCTCCTGCACGGCCGGAGACGGCTCTGAGGCAAGCTCCGCCGCGAGCTGTTCTTCCAGAGCCGCAGCAGATGCCTCCGCCTGAAGCTGAGCCTGCTGGGACATCACGGCGTCGGTACGCAGCTTGACAACAAACAGCAGCGACAAAACGCATATAATTAATACAAAAGACTTCAAAACAGTTTTCATTTATCTATCCTCAAAATTCGCCGTTTTCTTTTCGTATTATACATTTTAAGTCACTCATAGTCAAGCGTTATGTAAATTAAATGGCGGAGTCCTGCGACTCCGCCGTGAAAACTTTTTACTTTTTCAGTTTCTTTTGCAGCCAATCCTTGCCGTCCACGTATTTTGAAACGATGAAGGATACGACGTAGTCGCCGGCAGCGTTGACCATTGTTGCGGGGGGATCGACCAGATCGCCGATCGCAAGTGCTATGGGGTAGGCAACAGCGAGCTGTTCGGGGAAGAACATCGTGCACAGCACAAGCTCGCCTGTACCGCCGCCGCCCGGGATGCCGGACATCGCAACGGAGGAGAAGACCGCAACGATTATCGCTAAAATTGCCTTGCCGGTGCCGAAGTCCATGCCGAACATACCAAAGAGGAATGCGACCTTGATTATCGCGCTCATTGCCGAGCCGTCCATGTGCATCGTTGCGCCCATAGGCAGAACCATTTCGGAGACGTCTCTTGAAATGCCGGTCTCGTCGGCGACCTCCATATTTGTCGGGATAGTCGCAACGGAGGAGCAGGTGCCGAAGGCTGTCGCGGCGGGACGGAAGAGGTGGGCAAACATTACCTTTCCGGCACCCTTGCCGCCGCCGAAGCGGGCGTATACAGGGGAGGAAAGGAGCATATAGGCAAAGGAAACAACATAGTAGAGGATGATAGCCTTGGCGTAGCTGCCCACAAAGTCAGAGCCGTGAGTGGCGACAAGGGAGGCAAAGAAGCCGAAGAAGCCGATAGGGGCGTAGTAGGTGACGAGCTTGATGACCTTCATGAGAACATTTGTGAGGTCCGCGAGCAGCTTTGCGGTCATTGTCTCCTTGCCGCCCGCCATCTGCACGCCGAAGCCGAAGAAGATACCGGCGATTATCAGCGGAAGTATTGCTCTGCGGCTCCACAGCTCGGGGAAGTCGGGCTTTGTGAAGAAGTTGATTATCAGTGTTGCAACGTCCACCTTGCCGATGTCGGCGGCCTCTTCGACCACATTACCCGTGTAGACGGGAACGATGCGCACGATTATGTACATGATAACGGCGGCGATCGCGGCGGTGCACAGGAAGGTCAGTATCGTAACTCCCATGACCTTGCCGGCCTTTTTGCCGGAGTTCATGTTGGCGATAGCGGAGGCGATGGAGCAGAAGACCATCGGCACCACGACGCAGAACATCATATTTGTAAACAGCGTGCCTAAAGGCTCCAGCGCGGTAGCGCCGGGCCAGGCAAAGCCCACGATAATGCCGAGGACTATGCCGAGGATCATGGTACACAGAAACCAGTTGTTTTTCAGGAATTTTTTCATTGAAGTACACTCCCTTCAATTTTAGTGGAACCAATTATAACCGTTATTAATTCTCATGTAAATTGTATTTCATGCTTGAAACATTGCAAAAAATGCTGTATAATACTGTTGTGAAAGCATTTGGTTAACTATCGTTCACTGATTTCCCGTTTTTCGGTAAACGTGTGTTTACATTTTTCCGTTTCAAAGGACCGTCAGAGCGTATGGATAAAAGCTCCGTATTCTCCCGTGAGGGATATCTGGAAGAGGATTACCGCCTGTTTCATCTGCGTGACACGGCAGGGCAGGAACGTGATTACCACTTTCATGAGTTCAATAAAATAGTTCTGCTTCTCTCGGGGCGGGTCGACTACGCGGTCGAGGACAGGGTTTACTCTCTTGAACCGTGGCAGGTGCTTCTTATCAAGCACCATACGATACATAAGGCGATCATCGACAAAAAAGAGCCGTATGAGAGGATCATCATCTATCTTGACCGCAGCTACTGTCAGCGCATCATGCCGGAGGCGCATCTGACGGAGTGCTTTGACCTTGCCGACAGGAGCGGTCAGCATCTTCTTCTGCCGGACGGGGACGAGATCGACGCGCTGCGCACCGCGCTTTCCGGCTGTGAAGCGAACCTTAAAAGCGACAGCTTCGGGGCAAAGGCGATGGCGGACACGCTGCTGATCCAGTTTCTTATCCTTCTCAACCGCATTTCCGCCGCCCCCGCCCCGCTCGGCGAAGAACGCAGCAGCAAGGTCGGGAGTGCGCTTTCGTATATCAATGAAAACCTCACCTCCGAGCTGACAGTGGACAGCATCGCCGCACAGGTGTATCTGAGCAAATACCACTTCATGCGGCTTTTCAAGGAGTCGGTCGGCAGTACGGTACATCAATATATACGTCAGAAAAGGCTGCTTTATGCCGCAAGGCTGATCCGCGAGGGCGTAAACGCCAACAAGGCCGCCGCAGACGCCGGATTTTCGGATTATTCGGTGTTTCACCGCGCATTTAAGGACAGCTTCGGAATAAGCCCGGGAGATTTGAAAAAATGATCGAAAAAAGAGTTTCGAATAAGTTCATATTCCGCTTGGCGCTCGCCGTTCTCGCGGCATTTCTTGTGCCGCTGCTCATTACCTCCTTTTATGCCGCCCCCGCCGCCGATGATTACAGCTTCGGCTGTGTCCCCCACAATGTGTTCGTTCAGACCGGCTCCGTCTGGCAGACGCTTATCAGTGCCGTACAGCGCGTGGGCGAGGTCTATCGGACGTGGCAGGGCACCTATTCCGCAGTTTTCCTCTTCTCGCTCCAGCCGGCTGTTTTCGGTAAAGGACTGTATGCGCTCACGGGGTTTATCATGCTCGGGGCGCTGACGGCGGGCACCTTTGCCCTGTGCATCGCCCTTTTCAGGCGCGTTTTCGGCTCCGACGGATATACGGGCGCCGCCATCGCCGCAGGTGTGACCGTCGTCTGCACACAGCTCCTCCCCTCCCCCGTACAGGGCTTTTTCTGGTACAACGGTGCTGTGTACTACACCTTCTTCTACGGTCTTTCGCTCGCGGCATTCGCGCTTGGTATACGTTATGTAAACTTTTACGGAACGAGCTGTTTTATTCTGCTGTGCGTTTTATGCGCCGTTTTGGGCGGCGGCAACTATGTTACCGCGCTCACGTGTCTGATCGTCGCTGTTTCGTCATGCTCTCTGCTTTTTATTTTGAAGGACGGGCGTTGGAAGCGGCTGATCGTGCCGACGGCGGTACTGCTTATCGGTTTCGGAATAAGCATAGCCGCGCCCGGAAACGCCGTCCGTCAGGCGACCGTGGCGGAGCATCCGAACGCTGTGAGAGCGGTGGTCATGTCGTTTGAGCAGGGCGCGGTTTACGGTGCGAAATGGTTTTCCCTGCCGCTTGTCGGGATGCTCGCGCTTATCTCTCCTGTGCTGTGGCGGGCGGCGCGGCGGAGCGATTTTGCTTTCCGTTATCCTCTGCCCGTAACGGTGTATTCGTACTGTCTGCTCTCGGCGATGTTCTGCCCCTCGATCTACGCTCTCGGCGACGTCGGAGAGTTCCGGCTGCTTAATATAATCTATTTTGCGTATGTGCTCCTTGTGACGGTGAATGTGTTTTACTGGCTCGGGTATATAGCGGCGCGGAAAAATAAAAAGGCGGATGCCGAGATCACTCCCGGTGCCGCCGTCATTGCCGCCGGTGTGTGCGGTATCTGCTGTGCCGCCGCGCTTATGCTGAACACAGGCTTTGCGAGCATCGGCGCAGTGAGCACTCTGCGAAACGGTGAGGCGTCGGCTTTCCGCGAGTGTACGGAGGAACGCCTCGCTGTTATGAACGACGAAGCGGTGACCGACGCCGTCATACCGGAATATACCGTGCGGCCGTATATACTTTTTTCCTACGACATCACGGATGATCCCGACGACTGGACGAACGAGGACATGGCGCACTTTTACGGGAAAAGGAGCGTTACAGTCGGGTGACGGCTTTTGCTCTTGACTTGAACACCGGCAAGGAAGCCGCGCTCTCTCCGTCAGTTCCGGACGACGGTATCACGGTAAAGGAAGCTGTTGTGTTTGATCAGGGCGGTATTAAAATCACCGCAAAAGGCTTTAAAGAAACGGGAGTATGGTGGATTCGATCTTTTCAAGCGAGATTACTGCCGGTAAGCACGCGATCGACTCGATCACATTCATGAGCAGCGAGCTTGAAGAAAACGGCATCGACACTATTGAGAGCATCGAACTGTCTTTCCACATTTTTGACACGGAGTCATGGGATACCATAGCCGATACCGCCCCGGTCACAATCAATTTCAGTTAAACAGCCAGACCTACGGAGCAAGTGCTAACTTACTGCTTTTGGGGACGTTTTTTTACTCATTACGCCAAAACCGGCAAGGATTTCAAACATCCTCGCCGGTTTACGGTAATGTCGTCAATTATCTTTGCAAAGTTGTTTTTCGGTTATCTCTTTCGTTTTCTCGATCTTTCTATCCGCATATAGAACAACATCCTTGATGACCAGCTTTTGAATGGCAGAAATCAGCGTTGCCATTGCGTTATAATCAGGTTTGCCGTCTTTCGTCGGCAAATAGATTTTATCTGATTTGATTTTTGCTTTACTTACGCTGTCACCCCAAGAATATTTGTGAGACAAACTCCTTTTTACACAAGTAGCTATATAAAGCTGTTGTAATTTATTAGCGGACATTTCTTTTTCATATAACGCTAAATTATGGCTGTCGTTTGAGAAAAAGTCTTGTTCTTGATATGTCACAGTAAATGTTTTTCCACCTATGAATACACAGTTGCCTTTTTCTAAAAAATCATTACTATATGAAATGTAGCTATAAACTGAGTTGTTTTCAGCACCCGCGCACAAATATGGGACTTCTCCACTTCCAGAAATAATATCATCAGATAATATATTGTGGGTGTTTTTCACATCAAAAATCTGTATAATGTCAAAGCCTCTAAACTGAATACTATTGTAATCCTTAATTGCCTTTTCTTCTTCACTGGATAATTCGTAATTATCCAGTCCGCTTACCGTTA
>JAUNND010000021.1:15081-35321 GCA_030531595.1 Eubacteriales bacterium
TCCAATTTGTAAGAGCTTTTGTCAGAAATCGCTTGTTCTTCCTCTTTGGACAATTAATAATTGGCCTGTCCGCTTACTGTTAAGTAAGCGGACAGCTCCGCTATGCGCTCCGCTTCCAGCTCCGCTATAAAGGATTCCATAAAATCGAAGTCAAGTTTTTCGCCTTTTACTGGAAGACGCAAAAGGCATTCTTTGGCTATGCCCCAATGCCTTTTGTACCCCAGATTTGGAATCTGCTTTTTCCATACAGAGAAAATGAACAATAGTACATTAGTATTTTCTATGTATGGACGAAGTACTTTTACATTATCAAGAACCGAAAAACTTTTGCGAGCAATACTCATTGTCCGGGTGTGATCACCAAAAACAACATATACAGGATTATTTGAATCACAAACAAACTCCGGGGTTTTATAATAACCGACGATTCCGTTATTTTCACTATCACTTGAATAGGCTGGATATATACCATTTTTGGTCACATCTTCCCCTTTTATTTTTCTCGTGACAGTCAACGGCTTAAACAACTGAGAAATTTTATATTTGCCCCACTTAACCGTCCTCAGCTTTTCGTTAAGTGAGGCATTCATTTTCCCAGACGGTCGTCCTCCATGCTCTGATTTTTAAGAAGATTTGACACTTCCCACGCGAGATAATCACTGACTGTTTTCTTGAAATCGTCCAGTGTCGGTTTTGTGTCAATAGGTGCTGTCTGATTCCAGTCTGCACCGTTTTCGGGGTCTATCTTCCCCTCGTAGTATTCCTTCTCGGTGAAAATGTTCAGTTTGGTTTTACCGAAGCGTACTAAATCCACAAGCTCGGCATAGCGTTCTTTGGCGCGGTCGGTGTCCCGCAGATTACAGCTCGCTTTTTTGCGGTTTGTTCTCGTATACCCATCGTTGGAAAAATCGATAAATTTTACGGTGTCATCTCTCTGATGTGCTTCACCGACACGAAAAACATAAATATTTGTCTGAACGCTTGATTTGCCTATAAACAGGTCGATTGGCATTTTGATGCTGGCAAGCAGAGTACTGTGCTTCAAAATCTTTTTGTTATACTCCGTCGCTTTGCCGCTGCCGGCGGAATTTTGAATGATGATAGCGGCATAGCCTTTATTCATCATTGATAACGCTTTTTCAACGAATACCATACCGTTTCCGGCTGCGGAATACGGTGGGTTCAGAACAAAAGCGTCAGCCGGATATTTGGTATCTTTTTTCTCGTCAAATCCGTAGTTGCCGTTAAATGTTTTAAGTGAATCTTCATTCAGAATATTGGAACTTCCGTCTCCCATCAAAATCATATTCAAAACGGCAAGCATATAAATATTCGGAAGAATTTCCAGACCCAAAAGCTGATTTGCTTTGATTTGTGCGGCTTTCAATTCATAATCGTCTGGAGATTTAATTGTTCGTTTGGCATCTATCAGCATTTCATTCATAGACGCAACGAGCAGTCCCGCAGAGCCGGTCGCAAAGTCCCACACATAGGAATCCTTGTTTACTCTTGCAAGCCGCGCCAAAAGGGTGGCAACATAGGAAGGAGTCAGCACAACGTCATTGAGTTTATCCATGGTAAAACCCAACCAGTTATACATTTCATTAAACAGTTTTCCTGTAAAATCCGTTGTCAGACCGATTCTGTAATATATTCCAAGATCATCAATAATTCTTGTAAATACACGTTTTAGTTGACTCTCGCCGTTTTCTGCTTTGTTGATATTATCGGTTGTCAGAGTGTTCTCCAATGTACGAACGATCAAATTGCGTTTACCTTGCGGTAAATTTTTTTCGTTCAAAAAAGCTTTTATTTTTCGGAGAATAATATCACCGTCACGGTTTCCTTCCTCGGATAAGGATTTCAGATCAGACTTTTCGAGCGACGCTACCTTCCCCGGAATACCGAGTGTTGCAATAATGGAAGCGGCAACAAGATATACCCTGTCATTTTCTCCAAGCCCTTTTTCATTTTGATAAATATCATTATTTAGCTTTACAAGACTGATACTGATTTCATGTTCACGACGTTCTTTGAGCTTTTCTATTTCTTCCTGTGTAAGCTGAAGACGTTTAACTTTTTCAATAAACTCATCAAAATTACTCTTTTTCAGAAAAGAAAAGTCGGTATAATCATCAACCTTTTGTCCAATGCCGAAATTACTTTTGGAAACATAATAAACGCCGATTTCGTATTCAAGCTTTCCAGCAGCATTTTTATATCCGGTCATTCCAATAGCGATGATGTCGCTGAAATCAGTATAATGCAAAATTGCATTTGCGTAATGAACAGCACCGTTTACAGCATAAGAATTAATATTAGCGAAATTGGGCGTATTGTCTTTTTTCTTATTATCTATTTTCCCATCTGCATCAAGCTTGACAAGCTTGTCTTTATAGCCCTTATATTCAATCAAAACCGGATAATTGACTAAATTCTTATCCTGCAACAGAAGCTTTGTATCGGGTATATTCCCACCGCTACCTCCGTTTTTGGAAAAATAATCATTGAGTGCCTGATCGATTTCAGCGTTCAGAGATTCCTGCTGTAATTTGTAATCAAGCTTATATGATTTTAGCCAACCATTTGCAAGATCAGCAATATTCGGTTCAACGGATTGATTTTTAGCCATGATCGCACCTCACATTTTGAATACTATCTTATGTTATACAAAAGCATGACAGACAGCTTTTATTTCTGCGAATAAAATAATTTTACCAAAAAAGCCCCGCAAATTCAAGCCGACTTTACAAACCTCCCGTATATTCCGCATTTTTCTCTCCGCATAGTCACCCACTTTTGCAGAATCGGTCAGCATAAATGCAGAGAACTAAAAAAAACACGATCCGGATAACCTTTTAAGCTATCCGGATCGTGTCATTATACTCAGTTTTCCATCTGCTTGCCCAGAAACGCCGCGACGGTTCGGGCGAGCTTTTCCTCGACCTCGCCGGATTTCGCGCTACCGCTCGGCTTGACGAACAGCACGCAGCCCATCACATCGCCCTGAGAAATGATCGGGGAAGCGACCGAGGCCGCGTATTTCTCGTTCTCGTCCGTCACGGCCACGCCCGAGGCGTCGGCGGAGGCGCTGAACGTCTCTCGGGATTCCATCAGCTTATTAAGCGCACCGCTCACCGGCTTTTCGAAAAGCTCCTTCTTCGCCCCGCCCGCAATGGCTATGATGTTGTCCCTGTCGCACACCGCCGCGATGCACTCCGTTGACTTTTTCAGACTCTCGCAGATCTGGGCGGCAAAGTCCGCCAGCTCCCCTATCGGCGAATACTTCTTGAAGATCAGCTCCCCGTCCTTGTCCGTGAATATCTCCAGCGGGTCGCCCTCTCGGATGCGCATGGTGCGGCGGATCTCCTTGGGAATTACTATGCGCCCTAAATCATCTATCCTGCGAACCATTCCGGTTGCTTTCATTTTTATGACCATCCCTTTCTATTTTTTTAAGGCACACAATGACCACGAAGAGGGATGGTCATAAAAATGTGCCGTGCTTTTCGGTTGCCGCGCAAGCGGCGAGAAAAGCGGCTTTTAATACTCAAGGTTGAAATCTGTTTCAACCTTCTCTCCTTTGGCTCAAATTCTCATCGCTGATAGTATCTGCGAATTGTGGGAGATTATGCGGAGAGAAAATGGGTTTGAAAGGAAACACGTTTTTACGCGTAATGGCGTTCAACAGCTGAAGCTTTCTTTGCGTCCTTTTTTAAGTTTTCAAAACACTAACCCCTCGTTCCGTGCTCGGAGCGAGGGGTTAGTTTACATAATATAGATGTATTATGCTCTGCTGTACCGCTTCCTATCCGTGCTGTGCACTGCATCAGTGTACGGCGGCAGCAATACCGGTCACTGAGTGAAATTGCTCAGGTCGATCGTATCACCGGGCTTGATCTCGATGGCCTCGGACTGCTGACTTTCGTATTCCGTCTGCGCCGCGGCGAGCCAGTCATAAAAGGCATCCTTGCTTCCGAAGCTGTCCTTGAACGCATCCTTTTCCGCGGGAGAGAGAGCCGAAAACACTTCATACTGGGTCAGCGGTTTCTGAGCAGAAGCTTCGGGCTTCTTTTCCGTAGGTGCGGTCGTAGCTGTGGGCTTTGCCGTAGTCGTGGGAGTGGGTTTTGCAGTCGGGGTCGGTGTGGGCTTAGTCGTGGGAGTGGGTTTTGCAGTCGGTGTGGAAGTGGGTTTGGATGCAGAGGATGTATCATTATATGTTACCACAGTCTGCGGATTCTGCGCAGTCGTGGGTGCAGGCTCGTCTTCTTCAATAATTTCACCCTCCGCGACTCCGAAGGACGCGGTGACATTGTTATCCTTATCAATGATCACGGTTGCCGGTTCCGGGGTGGGTTCCGGCGTAGGCTCTGGGGTAGGTTCGGCGCTGACGGTCGGCTCCGGGCTTTCGGCGGGTGCTTCCGTCTTCGCGCCGCAGGCTGTCAAAACGAGAATCAACGCCATAAGCAGTGCAATAATGATGTGCTGTTTTTTCATATGTATGACCTTTCCTTTTTAAGATTTTGCCATATTACAGTTAAAATATTATGCAGCCGGTCTCACGCAGTTTTGCAATAAAAATATCTATATCGGTTCTCGCCTGCTGTTCGGATACATCGTACTCGGCGAGAATTTTTTTCAGTATTTCATCGAGCGTTGTCTCGTTTTCAAGCATATTCCAGATGGTCTGACCCATATCGTTAAGGTTTATGATCGATTTGAAGTTTGCCGCGGCTTCGCCTACGGGAACGAGAACGTGGTTATCCGCCACGTCGGTCATGATAAAATCGGGATTCTGTCTCATATTGACAAGCATTCCTTTCATATAAAATGCGTATTCCTGCCTTCCCCACTGGGAAAGCCATGTGCGCTGTGCCTCCCTCTTTGAGGGAGGTGGCACGGCTGAAAGCCGAGACGGAAGGAGGCAATGTCGTCAGGGCTTGCTCGCGCCGTAACATCGCGGGAAATCCAACTTTTCGGCGGGAGCAAGCCCCCGCCCTACAGTGTGAAATCGTTAGCTAAACGCATGGCGTTATAGGTGATCATTTCCGCGCCGTCGTCGGCGTGGTTATAAAATTCAAATACTGGCACTTCCGTGACAAGTAAATTCACGAGCCGCATAAGTTTTTTCCCCATTTCGGGATTTCTTCTGCCGGTCGTCTGCCGCAGGACATAACCTGCAGCTTCCAAAGCTCCCAGACGTTTTAGCTGTGTATCTCCACGATGGAGAAAGCAGATTCCCGCAATGGGAGCGCTCATATTCTCGTTTATGCCGTCCTTGCCGCACCACGGGGTACCGTAGGCGTACCACTTCCCGTCTATGCGTCTGAGGGCGGGCTTATCGTCGTTAATTATAACTGCGTCGGGAAAGGCTTTGAGATATTTCGCGGTGTGGGTGGATTTTCCCATACCGCAGGGGCCGGAGAAGAGGTAGGCATACCCGTCCGCCACGACGCAGGAGGAATGGAGCATCAGCCCGTCAAAGTCCAGAAGCTTCCGGTAAAACTGAAAACCGCTGTCCATATAATAGTTATCTTCCTCCGACAGCTTTTCCCAATGGTCGTGACGCAGCTCTTCTTTCTCCAAGACTATATCCGTCTCTGTCTCGGCAAGATAAGCCTTGCAGCGCTCTGCCAGATTTCCTACATTGGGGACCTCCACGCCGAGTCCCGCTATTTTACAGATCATTCTTTCCTTTTCCCTGCCTTTTATTATCACTTGGCTCCTCCCGAAGGAGGAGCCAAGCTTTTTTCTGACCCCTATAGGGATCGGGGACTGTGATCAGCTGCGGTAATTAATCGTTGACGCCACTACCGAGACTGGGATCAAATTCGGTCAGAATATCATCATTCAGGGAAACGATTTTGGTTACAGGTGCTTCATAAGTTTTTTTCATGACTGTTTACGCCTTTCTTAATTTGTTTTTTCAGTCCAAGTCTTACCATCGGAAGTTTGATACTTGGGTCCGTTAAACGCGAAGATCTCATCGCCGTTGGCATCATAAGTAACATATTTCGACTGAATGGTTGCATCACCGCTCACACCATCAATAGTAGCGATAAATCTAGTAGTTTTACTATTATCGAGTGCATCAGTGACTACTTGGTCGATGAAATGCGTCTTATACGAGTATCTCACAGATTTAACTATGTCGTCACTCTCCGTTGTCAGCTCAACAATTACCTTAAAGCGTAAATTATAATCCTCATTTGCACGCAAGAGCTTATACATTTCTATATTATCTTTATTAGAGAAACGTAAAGCAAATGAGAGCTCATTACCCTTCATGTAGGTATTAGCTTCTGCCGGTGAGTACTCCAGCTCGAAGAACGCATAACCATCCTTGACGGAGTTATAGACGGGCGTCAATATCTGCGCTGACGGATCGAAGAAGTAGGTGTTCGCGCTGACAACGCCTCTTGCGTTATTCGCTGCGCTGTCTGTTATCTGACCGGTTACATAGATGAATCTCGCATCCTTGATGTTGTGGCCATTCAGATCGAGCGTTACGCCGTCTTCGACTTCGACATACTTCTCGGTGTAATGCTCCCTATCGACGTTCTCGAGAAGTACGACGGTCTTGTCGTTTCCGGCTGCTGCCGTTTCGAGTGCATCGGACAGATCGGAGTAGGTCGTGGTGCCGATACGTGCAACTTCTGTTGCGGAGACGAGAAGCTTGCAGCCTTCGGTATCATCGTCTGCCCACTTGTAAGCAGTACCAATTTTAATACCATTTACAGCGCCGGATGCTGCTCTTACCAGCGTACCCTTCTGGTTATCCTGTACCTTGATGGTTACATCGGAACCGTCTGCAAGGCTCTCGATCATGAGCTCGGACTGCGTGTAATCCGTTACATCGCCCAGCTCAGAGTAGACGTAGATGCTGCCAACGATCTTGCTGTCTTTCACCGTGACGTGTGCACCGTCTTTGTAACCGCCGGAAGCATACTGGTCAACCGCGAATGCGTTGCGTCCCTTGGATGCCTCAATGGTCGTGCCGGTGATGGAGACTGTGCCGTTATCAAACTCCATGACAGAATCGTTATTCGTTACGGTAGTGCTTCTCAGTTTGAGGTTGGTATCGTTAAATACCATATTGTCAAGAGTGAGATCAGCATAGTTCTGGATCATACGGGAGATCTTTTCGTTGGTTGCATCGATCGCAACAGTACCGTTCTTGAACTCGACAGTGTTACCCTTGAGGATCTGGAATGCCTGGTTCGTGGTGCCTGCGGAGCCGACTGCGGGATCCTTTGCCGTGTAGGTATAGTTCTTGAAGTCAACAGTGACACTCTTGTTGATCACAATACCGCTGCCGGTGCAATTCTTAAGCAGTTCGACGGTTGCGCCGTCTGCTGCTGCTGCGATTGCTGCTGCGAGAGTATCGTAGTAGGCATCGCCATTGGTATCGCGGATCACTGCGACCTTTGCGAGAGTCTCAAGCTCCGTGAGCTTTGTCTCTGCCTCTGCATTATACGTCTTGTAGTAGCTGACAAGTTCCTTCGTCTCGTCTACCGTATCAATACCGAGGTAGAGATCAGGATCAGCCTGAGTAGGATCCTTGCCGTCCCAGTAGTTCGCGGATACATTGATTGCACCCTCTGCTACTGTGCCGGTGGTCGTGAGCTTCACGTACTCTTCAGGTGCACCGATTCCAATTGCCTTCATCACGTTGTTGTTGAAGGTAAGTGCGGTGACTTCTGCACGGAGTGCTCTGCCGGAAGCAGGGTTACCGTTGAGTGCTTTGCTGCCCCAGTTCTCGAAGGTGTTGCCGGTAACTGTTGCAGTTGCGGGCATCTTCGCAAGGTTGCCCTTGACGATCTGCAGGGAGTTGTGTGCGGTATCCTTTACTTCGTTGCCGGTGACAGTGAGTGCGCCGCTGATGTCACGGCAGTTGATACCGACTTCTGCTGCGTCGTTGATCTTGTTGCCTGTGACATTTGCATTTGCAGACTCCTGAACAAGAATTGCATCATAGAAGCCATATCTGTTAGCTCCGGTGATACCGGTGAATTCGTTGTTGTCGACTGTTACAGCTGCGAACTTGGAAACATCAAGACCCTTGGTGTTGAACTTGAAGCCGTTCACGTTCAGTTTGCCGGTGCCGTTGCCGTCAAGCTTCAGACCGCTGATGCCGTTGCCATTACCGTTGATCGTGAGAGACTTGTTGACATCTGCAACCTCGGTGGCTACGCAGGCTGCGATGACTTCGATGACTGCGTTATCACCTGCTGCCTCGATTGCTGCTGCGAGAGTATCGTAGTAGGTCGTGCCGATTCTGGCGACCTTTGCGAGAGACACAGACATAGTCAGGCCTTCAGTTTCATTATACTTCTTGTAGTAGCTGACAAGTTCTTTAGTCTCATCGGAGTCAATGCCGAGGTAGATATTGGGAGTTGCCTGAGTAGGATCATTGCCGTTCCAGTAGTTCTTAGATACATCGATCTTTTCAACTGTGCCGGTGGTCGTAATCTTTACGAACTCTTCGGGAGCGTTGGCGTTGATCATCGCATTCTCGTTGAAGGTCAGTTTGGTGACTTCGCCGCGGAATGCTCTGCCAGCACGTGCGCCGGATCCCTCAATGTGATCGCTGGTTCCCCAGTTCTCGAAGGTGTTGCCGGTAACTGTTGCAGTTGCGGGCATCGTTGCCTTGTTGCCCTTGACGATCTGCAGGGAGTTATGTCCGGTATTCTTTACTTCGTTGCCGGTGACAGTGAGCTCACCGCTGATGTCACGGCAGTTGATACCTGCTTCGTCTGCGCTGTTGATCTTGTTGCCTGTGACATTTGCATTTGCAGACTCCTGAACAAGAATTGCATCAAAGAAGCCGTATCTGTTACGCTCAGTGATACCGGTGAATTCGTTGTTCTGTACGTTCACAGTATTGAAGCCGCTGATATCCAGACCCTTGGTGTTGAACTTGAAGCCGTTCACGTTCAGGGTGCCGGTGCCGTCGCCGTCAAGCTTCAGACCTTCGATAGCGTAACCGTTACCCTTGATCGTGAGAGACTTGTTGACGTTTGCAACTGTGGTGTCTGCGCAGTCTGCGATGACTTCGATGACTGCGTTATCACCTGCTGCTGCGATTGCTGCTGCGAGAGTATCGTAGTAGGCATTGCCGATTCTGGCGACCTTTGCGAGGGTCTCAGGATCAGACAGGCCGGTTTCTGCATCATACCCCTTGTAGTAGCTGACAAGTTCCTTCGTCTCGTCTACCGGATCAATACCGAGGTAGACATCGGGAGATGCCTGCGTAGGATCCTTGCCGTCCCAGTAGTTCGCGGATACGTTGATTGCGCCCTCTGCTACTTCGCCGGATGTGGTAAGTTTCACATACTCTTCGGGTGCGCCGCCGTCGGTCGTCTTAGCCTTCATCACGTTGCCGGTGAAGGTGAGATCATTGACCTGTGCGCGGAGTGCTCTGCCTTCTGCAGCAGACTTTCCGGGAAGTGCATTAATTCCCCAATTCTCGAAGGTGTTGTCCTTTACTTCTGCGGAAGTGGGTAATACAGGATTGCTGTTGTCGCTCCATACGATCTGTACGGAGTTGTGCCATGTGTTCTTTACGGTGTTTTCATTGATCGTGAGAGCTCCGCTTACGTCACGGGCATTGATACCGACTTCCTCTGTTCCGTCGATGTTGTTGCCTGTGATGGTCGCATTCTTGACAGTGTCTACCAGTATAGCATCTTCGTACCCGCATCTGTTCTTACCGGTGATACCGGTGAAGTTGTTATTGGTGACATTGACAGTATCAAAGCCCTTTACATCAAGACCCTTGGTCTCGAACTTGAAGCCGTTCACGGTCAGGGTGCCGGTGCCGTTGCCGTCAAGCTTCAGACCTTTAATAGTCTTGTCATTACCGTTGATGGTGATGTTGCTGGCGGTGACTGTAGCTGTGGTGTCTGCGCAGTCTGCGATGACTTCGATGACTGCGTTATCACCTGCTGCTGTGATTGCTGCTGCGAGAGTATCGTAGTAGGTTGTGCCGATCTTGGCTTCCTTGACCAGATTGACAAGATTCATCTCTGTATCATAGTAGTTCTTGAGCTCTGTCGTCTTGTCATCTGCAATGCCGAGGTAGATATTGGGAGTTGCCTGAGTAGGATCCTTGCCGTCCCAGTAGTTCTTCTGGGCGTCAACGGTTCCGACGGAGCCTTCAAGCTTTGCATACTCTTCGGTGGATGCACCATATGCTGTGGATGCCTTCATCACGTTCTCATTGAAGGTGAGTCCGTTCGTACGTGCGCGAAGTGCTCTGCCTTCTCCGCCAAGACCCCAGTTCTCGAAGGTGTTGCCTGTTACGGTTGCTACAGGTTTTACCTTGTTCGAATCTGCTATCCATACGATCTGTACGGAGTTATGCTGAGTGTTCTTAATGGTGTTGCCGGTGATATCAACGGTTCCGCTTACATCGCGGCAGTCAATACCGACTTCGTCTGCACCGTTAACCGTGTTGCCGGTAACAGTGGCCTTAGCAGATTCCTGTACCAGAATAGCGTCTTCATAACCGGCTCTGTTCTTTTCAGTGATATCGCTGAAGTCGTTATGGGAGACTGTTGCTTCGGCGAACTTTGCAAGATCAAGTCCCTTGTCGGTGAATTTAATCCAGGATACATCAACGCTGTTGCTGCCGTTACCGGTCAGCTTCAGACCGCCGGTCATTTCGGGCTTGGTTGCGAGGTTGTTGCCCCTAATGACGATCTTCTTGCTGACAGTCAGCTCAAAAGCCTCATCGCAATCCTTGCGCAGGGTAACATCGCCTACATTTGCGTCGTCTGCTGCCTTGATTGCATCTTCAAGAGTATCGTAGTAGGTCTCGTTGACCTTCGCTGTGAAGGTATCATCAACAACTGTGTATACTCTCTGTGCGGGATCTGCTTTGTTACTTACTTTGTCTGTTGCTTCGTAGGTCTTGCAGATTCCTGCGTCATCGCCGTCTGCGGGGTTCTGACCCTTGAAGGTACCGCCGCTGATGGTGATGAGCTGATCTGCAACATTTGCCTGATTGACAAGCATACCCGTGAAGGCAGGATTGCCGGAAGTCGGCTCAGTGGCCGCGTTGGTGTAAGTGCCGCTTTCGATGGTGACATAACCACCGTCAAAGGCGTAAACACAGGCGCCATTCTTGGAGTCCAGGGAAACGTTCAGATCCGAGAGAGTGGCTTTTGCGTCGCTGCGGACAGTGATAACGTCACATTCCTGATCATAAGGCTCTGCCTGTCCGGTAGGACCTGCAATGCCGACCAGAGTACCGTTGGTGATGGTGACATTGCCGGAAACTACGTTGAACGCGCTGCCGTTAGCGCAGGTCGTGCTGGTGTTAACAGTCTTGCCGCCGAGGTCGATGGTACCGGTGAACTCGGTATCAACACGTGCTGCAAGAGTTACATCCTTGAGCAGTACAACCGTCTCGTCGGTCTGTGCCGCTTCGACTGCATCTGCGAGAGAGCCGTAGTAGGTATTGCCGATTCTGGCTGCCGCGTCGGAGTTGGTTACAGTGCCTTCGGCAACTGTTGCCTTACCGCCGGTGACTGTGAGAGTACCGACCGTGCCGCCGGTGATGGAGGTTACGCCGCCGGTGACGTTGACTGCCTCAACTGTGCCGCCGGAGACTGCGATGTTGCCTGCAACCGCCTTGGTGGCGTTCTGAGGATCAACTGTGGTTACAGTGCCGTTGACAACAGCATCGTCTTTGATAGTAACCACGGGGGCGTTTGCTGCGCTGCTGTCATACTTTGCGCTGATTACATCGCCGGTGATCGTACCGCCGGAGATGGTGGTTATGCCGTTTGTGCATTTATCACCGTAGTTGTAGGTACGCGTTGCAACAGAGCCGCTGATAGTACCGTCGGTGATGTTGAGCGTATCATAGCTCAGTACAGCATAATCGCAATCAGGATTGGTAACCGTGATCATACCGCCGCTGATATTGATCGTGGAATTTTCTTCAGTCTTGATAACATTGAAGTTATCCTGCGTGAAGTTACCGTTCTTGATATTCAGCGTTGCGGAGTTGGTATCGGAACCGTTGCGGATGACGGACGCGCCTGCATGAGATGTGGCGCTGCCGCTGGTGTTGGACACAGTGCCGGTGAAGTTTTCATCAAAGGTCAGAGTGCCCTGGTTGTCGATGACATAGTAGCCGCTGGCGCCGGTATCCTCGCGCTTGATGGTGCCATTGCCGGTAACGGTCAGAGTGCCGTTATTGGTGATGGCGGGCTTATCCTTTGCCGTTTCCTGCTTGCCGCCGTTAAGGGTGTTTCCGTTCAGGTTAAGAGTGATCGTCTTGCCTTCGGGAACAGTGACGTTTTCATTAACACTTGCAAGCAGAGTGATCGTCGCCGTATCGCCCTCGGCATTGATTGCAGAGGCGAGCGTTGCGTAGTACGTAGTGCCGATCTTTGCTGCTGCTTCGTTGGTAAGGGTGAGCGTACCATTCGGAGCAGATACTGTGTAGTTAGGATTAGCTGTATAATTTGCTTTAATAGCATATTCTTTGACGTCGTAGCTCGCCTGATTGGGTATATAATCAGACGTATAGGTGACATCGCCGAGGTCGGTTTTATTAATAAGACCCTGGCCTACCACTGCGCCTTCGCCTGTTGCGAGCTGAACATCACCGGTATAGGTTACTGCGTTACCGGCTATTGCAGTCTTGTTATCAACCGTGATGGTTACGGGACGGGGGGTGATCGTAACATCGAACTTGCACTCGTCACCTTCAAGAGTAGTATGATTGGGTGCTTCGACTTTGTAATAAACCGTCACAGTGTCGTTGACAGAGCAGAAAGCCTTAGTATCCCAAGTAGTGGTGGTGCCTTCACCCTTAATATAATAGGTTACAGTTGCTTTCTGATTGCCTACGGTCGTGGGAAGAATGTAGATATCCGTTTCGGCTATGTCGGGATTTTCCTCAATGTACTCTGCCGTACGGAGCTTACGCACTATACCGTCGTAGACGCCCTGATAGGTATGGACATTTCCGTCAGGAACTGTAATTGTTGCCGGGTTGATCGTGAGAGTTGCGGTCTTTGCTTCGGGAACATTGTAGTTCTCGGAAGCCGTCGCAAAGGTCGCGGTGATGGTCTTAGGAGTCTCGGTAACATTCGTTGCGCCTTCACTGTAGGTAACAGTGACCTGTCCTCCGTCAAGGCCGGTGGGCAGAGTGCCGGAGACTTCAAGATTCTGCACAGCGCCGGTGTAAGGCATGGAAGCAGCTTCGAAGGTCACGCCGCTCATGTCATAGTCAGCCTTGGTGATGGCGACGGTGACATCCGTGCCTTCGCTCTCGTAGCCGGTAGCGAATGCCTTGACGGTGTAGGTGCCGGACTGTGCAACGTTCTTCACGTTCAGGGACTTATCCGTGTCGCAATCCGTGGTCGCGCCGTCCTTGAACCACTTGAAGTTGACAGCATTGTCATATTCGTTTTTCACGTTGGCGGTAAAGTCTTCACCGGTGTAAGTGCCGCCGATGGAGGTAGCACTGACTTCGGGTGTGTCGAGGGTCAGGGAATAGTTCGAATTACCCTTTCCATCTACCACTTCGACAACGGTGAAGCCCTTGGGGCCATTGACGGTGATAGTCTTATAGTCCTTATCGATGACGATTTTCTGTCCGATGGAAAGGGTGTAGGACAGATTGTCAGCGAGCAGGGTGACAGGGCTTCCGTCGGCAGCTTTCACTGCATCGGCGAGGGTGGCATAGTTCTTGCCGTTCGCAGAAGCCTGTGCGGTCTGGACAGAATAGTAGTTCTCTCCGTCCTTCTCGGACCAGCAGCAGCCTGCTGCCAGCTTGCTGTCATTGGGCTTGGTCTTGAATTTGCCGCCGGAGATGGAGCCGTCGGGAACGGTGACAGTACTATTGAAGGTACCGCCGGTAATTGTGCAGTCACCGCTGTTCAGAACGACATTGGCGTTAAATTCGCCGCCGGAGATGGTCAGCACACCGCCCGGTAGGATTTTACCATTATAGGTGCCGCCGGATATGGTAACACTGTTGGCCTTGATCTCACCGCCGTATATACCGGAGGCAAGAACAGCGTCACCCATATATCCGTCAGGTGTTCCGCATATGGCATTCTTCGTGGTACCCACTTTGATATTGAATGTGACATTTTCTTTCACATTCAGGCTGCCGGTACCCATGACCACGGCACTGACAGTCATTCCGCTGGTGTTATTTGCAATGGTACCGTTTTCAATGGTAACATTACTTGCAATTCCAAGAACGCCTGCTGCCTTTGTGCCTGTCAGGGTTTTACCGCCAAGATTGAAGGTAATAGACTCATCGATGTACAGGCTATTGTAGTCATCATTGTTGGTCACATCCTCAAGCATCATGACGGTCTCGCCCGCTGCTGCAGCATTGAACGCAGCCTGCAGAGTGGTATAATTCCCCTTCCAGCTGCCGTTTGCATCAAAAACTGCTGCGACATCGCCTACTGCCTTCTGCTGAACAACAAGTTCGAAGGGTGAGAAGCCGTCGGGGTTTTCGAATACTATGCTATTGGTTGCCTGATCATAGTCTGCGTTGTAGGTACGCACACCATCATGCAAAGTATGCTTGATGAAGAGGCGCATACCTTCTATGTATTCGAAGTCAGCGGGAGCGGGGATGGAGACGGTTCTGGAGTCGGTGATGTCGAGGGGTTTCTCATTGACAACAACCGTCTCAACCGGATTGCTACCCTCAACCGTTGTGGTAATAGTAACCGTAATGACAGGAGTGATATCCAGCGCGAAGGTGGTCTTGGTGACCTGTTCCGAGGTTTCTGTCCTCACGCTGTTTACGGTGACCTTGGTGTCAGCCTTGACGTCGGTCTTGACGCTGACTTCCTTGACCTTTGCTGCCTCAGCTGCGGCTTTAAGAGCATCTTCAAGCATATTTGCGTCGCCGTTATTCTTGACGTACTCCTTGAGCACTTCAAGGTTCTCGAAGGACTCGACGATCTGCTTGGCATCGTTGCTCAGGTCAACGATCCTGCCGGAGGAGGCACTGGAGAGCTGCTCGGCATAGCTCTGTGCAGCTTCTCTTTCTGTGGCGGGAACATTTTCGCCGATTTCGGCCTTCTGGTCGGTCTTGGCCTCAACGTCAACACCGATGTTGCCTTTTTCGGTCTCGATCTGGATCTTAGCCTTGATAACATATCCGTCTCCGTCTGCGGTAGCTTCGGCTATGTATCCGGGAGCCAGAATGGAGGAAGGATTAACATTAATGGTTGCTCCGTCAACATTCAGGAGACCGTTAACGGTCTTGACGCCGTTCAGGGACTGATAGTAGACACCATTATAAATAATATTGAAGTTATTTCTGGTAAGATACTCGGAGCCTTCGAAGGCGAAACCGAACTGAGCTTCGCTGTCTCCGAATACTTTTACAAGACCGGTAGTCTGTTCCCAACCGGTAACTCTTTCCCACTGAGCCTTATTATAGGGGTAGAGGTGGATGGGAGCCTGGGTCAGGCCGTATTTGGCTTCATTGTTAACGGATTCACCGTCACCGTCATTCAGAGTGAAGGTCGCGCCATTTTCAAACGCGATGGAGCATGTAGCATTGTTGAAGGAGATACCGCCCCATGCGCGGTTCGTGAAACCGCCGAGTACTTCTCCGCCGTTCTTGTCTTTCCAGTAACGGACATTGGAGCCCATGTTGACCGTCAGGTTGCCCTGTACGATCAGCTGACCATTGAGCTGTACAGCATCATTGCCTCTTGAGCTGTATTCAATATGATTGAGAACAACATTCTCGAGGGTGAGCGTACTGCTGGCAGCATTGCCTATATTATAGCGTGCATAGGCTTTGGTCGTAAGAGTGACATTCTTAACCACTGCGGCCGTATTGGCAGGCAGATCAAGCATAGCCTTTGCCGAGCTGGAGGCGTTTGTCATGGAGGCGTTGCCTGCGAAGTAGGAGTCATCCGCTGTGGAGCAGGCGATCTCATAGCCGCCGCCGTCGAGTGTTACGCCATCCTTAAGGCTGAGCTGATCCTTGAGTTCAATATCGGTCAGCAGCTCGATCGTGTTGCCGAACTGGGCGGCCTTCATCGCTGCTTCGAGAGAGTAGTAGCCTTCATTGCCGATCTTGGCAACATCGGGCAGCTTTTCTACTGTCCAGAGGTAGTAATCAACTCCCTTGCTATTTGTACCGGCTAACTGACCCTTCACTGCCTTATAGCCTTCGGCTATGAAAGCATCCGGTGCGACGGATTCAGGTAGGGCAAGCTCACCGCCGGTAACACGTGCGTCACCCGCGAAGGGGTAAACCTGCTTGGAAACACCGTTGTTTTCCACGGTGACCGTGCAGTTGGTCTTATCAATAAAGTCTACCTGCCAAAGATGATCAGCGGAAAGATACTGGAAACCGGTCCACTGTATCTCAGGATTTCCGATAGCCGATGCAGTAGCATATCCTGAACCTAAAGTGCAGTTTTTAATAGTGACATCGAAATACGGTACTGCTTGTTTGCCGCTTACAACCGTCTTCAGAACAACAGGTGCGATTGCCGCGGGTGCATTGTCCTGCTTATTGAATGTACATCCGTCGAACGTAATATTGCGGTGGGTCGTATCCGGGGTATCCCAGAAAACATTGATCGACGCGCTGAATATACATTTGTTAAAGGTAATGTTTGCGCTATAAGTCGATACATTCAGCTTATTTCCATCTGCGGCCTCAACAAAGGAACATTCTTCAAAATAAAGAGTGCTGTATCCCTGGATGCATCCGGTAATTACGCAATTATAGAACTTAGTTGTATATGCACTAACATAATTAGGATTGTTATTGTTGAATCCGTTCTTGTTGCCACATGCAAGGGTAATATTCCGAAACGTTACATTATGGCATCCGTTTCCTTGTGTAGAAGTCTTTGTCAGAATTACCTTGGTATTATCTTCGAGACCCTTAACAGTAACGGCTTTTGCATCAATAGCCCTAAGATCCGTATCGCAGGAATATGTACCCTCTTTGATGATCTCAATCGTATCGCCGGCCTTGGCCGCTGCTGCCGCCTCGGCGAGGGTCTCGTACTTGGTGGTCACACCATCCTTGGTGATACTTGCAACAAGCTCCTCCGGCTCATCACCGAGGTAGAGGTAGCCATTATAGAAGACAGCTTCGCCGTGACCGGTATCTAAACCGGGCAGATTAGTGTCTGCCTTAAGCTCTGCCCAACCGGTGATGGCATTGTCCGTCTTATAAGTATTGCCTTCACCGATCACGATATCGGTCTTGACGGTATAAGAAGGATTAAAGCCAAGTATCGGATTCATATTTGTGAAGCTGTTTCCGGAAAGCGTGATTTTGCCGGTGCTTGCTCCTTTGGTATTATTATACCAAAGATAGTTAAACGTATTTCCGGTAATCTGAACGCCATCTGCAAGCACCTGTCCCATAATACCCACATACTGTCCGTTGAAGCAGTTGCCGGAAACAGTAACATTATTAAGGGTACTCGCAACCGATCCAATGAGCGTGTCATATCTCGTATACCCGGTCACGGTGTTTCCAGAGACCGTCACATTATCCACAGCATTGGAATTAATGTAAATCGCGCCTTCGGAAGACTTGCCTTCCGTAGGTGCAATGATCTTATTATTTGTGATACTAACATTGGAAGTGATTCCGCTTGAGTTCATGAAATAGATCGGTTCCGCATTTGCATCGGAAGATTTAATTGTGAACCCGGAAACGGTAATATTACGAACATATTGAATTTGATCATTACCGGTAAAATCGAAGCTGCCATTCAGAGTAACTTCTCCGTCTGCAATAAACGAAACATTACCGTACCACTCTTGTTCGTCTTGCGTGAATTTCAGATTTTCTTTTTTATTGATACCCGAAAGGAAGCTCACGCTCTCGGCGTATGTACCCGCTGCAACATGGATCGTGGTGAGACCGCGAGATGCATCGACCTTGTTAACAGCGTCCTGAATGCTGGCAAAGGCGCTCTTGCCCCAAACCTTGCCTACGGGCAGAACGCTTTCGGCCGTCCAATTATCGTCAACATAGAAGTCGAAATCGTACTTCTCCCTGACTGTCCACTCGTCGCCGCTCTTGACAGCCTCGTAACCCTCGGCTACTGCTGCGGAGGGATCGAACGTAAACGTACCGCCGGTGACGAGCTTGCTGGTTTCGTCAACAACTACGTTCTGTCCGACGATGTACTTGTAGTCACCGTAGTTGATTTCCTTCAGCTCAAAGCCGTCGGCTACGTAGCCTGCAAGAGGAACATAATCCCACTCATCGGGATCGTAAGCGTTCGTATTCACTCCGACCTCATTGTTTGTAAAATAGCCGCCCTTGAGAACGAGATTGGCAGAATCAATATATGGATATACCCAAGTAGTCCGATCTGGATCTCCGTATGCCGAAAACAGTCTCAGCCTCGGATAAGAATTTCCTCGATCATTATTATAGCTTCCGCCTTCGATCGTCAACGTGGCACCAGCTTCAACCCACAGCGAGGATGTTACTGCGCCATTACCGCGTATGATTACATTTGTAGTACATGTATCATCGACATACTGCTGTTCGCCACCAATGTACAGGTTTTGGATCGAGCAGTTATCAAAAATCAACGTACAATCGTCTTCAACTACTTTTTTTGTTACCGTACCAGTAACAGTTTCCACCTCCGTCTGATTTATCTCGCCGTCATCCAGACACAGCTTCATCTCTTTGGAAGCGATAACTTCCTCTTCGACGGGCTCTGCGACGACATCAGTCAGAGGGTCGACGACATCTGTCAGGATCATGGGATCCTCAAAAACTTCGGGAACTACGGCGTTGTCTGCCGGAGTTTTCTTGGTTACTTCCGGAATTTCCGGAATTTCGGGAATCTCGGGGATCTGAACCTGCTCTTCTGCCTGCTCTTCGACAGGCTCTGCAACTTCTACAATGTTGTCTTCTGCGAAGACCGCTGTCGGGAACAAGGACAGAACCATAACGAACGCCAACAGCATCGCAAAAAATCTTCTCATAGATTTTTTCCCTTCCTTTAGTAAGATTTTTTTCTCCCACGCGGGAGACGGGATTTTGCCGAATATCCGGCAGGGTGTGCCGCGCTTTGTTTTCCTCCGACGGAAAAGCGCTTGCCTCCTTTCTCGCTCAACGGCGGTAAAGACCGTTTCAATGCCGCAATGTCATCTAAGTTAATGATTTTTCACTGTAGGGCGGGGGCTTGCTCCCGCCGAAAAGTCAGAGTTTCCACATCGTTGCGGCGGGAGCAAGCCCCCGCCCTACGGACGCATTTTTTAATTTAGGGCACCTCTAAAAATTCTCCTGTGCTCATCTTGCTTGACCTTTTTCCGTCATATTTCATAAAAATGCTCGGAAATACACAAAGTATTCCCTGCGCTTTTTATTTCATCTGCCGAAAAAATCTCTGCGCAATCTGAACACATCGAATTATTAGAGGTTGCCTTTAATGACATTTCCCTACGCAGTAAACGCCTGTTTACCGATATTGAGCTGTTTTTCCTGCTCTTCCCTTCAAGGGATCATATCTGAACGCCTTTCGGCGGTTCATTCAGTTCCGGTCTGTAAAGTGTGCTGCGGCTGTAATTCCTGCCGCAGACCGGACAGCCTCTCCCCCGCCCTTTCAGAGTCCTCGCGGAGGGTGCGGCCTTCCATACGTGCCCTTCCTCACAGATCCACCAGTATTTCACGTTCGTCGCCGGAAATATATCGCCCGGCTTTACGCTGCCGTTGAGCGTCGGATGCCACTGTCGGGCGATAAGCGGGAAAAGCGTTTCCAGATCGTTGAAGCCTTTCAGCAGCAGCTTGCTCGTGCAGTACGGGCACCCGCTGTTGCGGCTCGTGCGGCTTCGGATCATGGAGAAATACTCATGCCCCTTTTCACACCGCCACCAGACCCTCCGGCTCGACGCAACAGAAACATCCGCCGCCGTCAGCGGCGCGTTCCGCTCCCCGTTCCACTCCGCCGCCACATCCGGGCGCACCGTCGCAAGGTCGTTATACCCTGCGGCGACTTTTTTATGTCTGCAATACGGACACCCGGTCGAAAGAAACGTGCGGGATTTTACATCCGCCTCCCACTCGTGCCCCTTTTCACACCGCCACCAGACCTTACGGCTGCTTCCGGAGCTTACATCCGACGCTGTCAACGTCCCGTTTTTCGCACCGTCCCACTGCTCGAGAAGCGAGACGTCGTCTTTCTGCATACAGTAATCATATAAACTGACCATGATCCGCCCACTCGCCTCCTGCAAAA
>JAUNND010000089.1 GCA_030531595.1 Eubacteriales bacterium
AAGAGGATTTTCCGGAAGCGGATTTTCCTGCGGCGGGTTCTCCTGCGCAGGAGCTATATATTCCGTATTCTGAAGCTCGGTACTCTGAACTTCTCCTGCAAAAGCGCCGATATTTACCACCGACAGCATCATGATCCCTGTCAGCAGCAAAACGAACCATCTGCGAATATTCATATCTTCTCCTCCTGAGACTAAAGTTGCGCTGTCAATTCAAAACGAGCAAATAAAACGCCCATTTTCAGAAATGATACCATTTCTTTAACAAAATATCAAGCTTTACTTCAGAAAAATTACAAATTAATTTTCAAAGTTACATTTAGTCTCAGATTTCGTGTAAAAAATGCTCTCCCTGTAACACAAGGAGAGCAAAAAACGCTTTATAACTACTCTGTCGGCAGTTCAAAAGAGCTTTCCAGCCAGTGCACAAGCTCCTGCTCATCTATACCCAGTCCGGCAGAAATAAAAGCGACCGTCTCGTTGAAATTGAGACTGTGAAGACGTTCAAAATTCGTCTCATGGGGCTGAGGCTGATTTTCTTCCATCTGGCGGCCTTCGATATAGCCGCAATCGTAGCACATCAGCATATCCATTCTTCTGTGGCTGTCCATGACCATCTCATGACCGCAGCGGGGGCACTTCATTTTCGGTTCCTCCTGACAGGCAGTTTTTTTACAATGTTTATTGTCTAAGCAAACGTTGATTAATTCACCTTCGGTATCTGCTCTTGCTGAATTAATCATCGTTTACCTAACTGAATAATATATCAGCGTTATTATTTTGTCAATCAATTTCTGCAGCACCAGGCGGTTCACCGCAGGGTTTTGCTCATTTGATCTTCAGCGCGGAAAACAGCTCTTTCCTTTTCGCTCCTTCATCATAAATGCTTTTGAGTTTTCCGACTCCTACCTTTTCCCTGACAGCCGTTTTGATCAATACGCCCAGCTCATAGCTCCACGCGAAGGAGCGAAGGCAGGGATGTTTTTTCAGAAGTTTCCAGTGTTCTTCACCGTGGGACTGGATATATCCGAATAACCTGATCGGGTTTTTCGGGGAAGGCACTTTGTTCAGATGCACGGAGGAAAAATGGCGGTGCAGCTCAACTAAACGGTTTTGATATTTAAAGCACCTGTGTCTTCCGGCTTTAGCCTGTGCATCACTTGTGGTTTCTCGGCAGCCGATCTCCGTTAAGCATCGGACTGCCCGCTCATAATCTTCCGGCTTTACCAGCAGATCTATATCGCCCATAGTACGAAGGCGGGGTTTCGCATAATACTTTGCGGCAGAAGTGCCCTTCACGACCACAGTCGGGATACCTCTCTCCCGAAAGGCGGTCAAAATCTCCTCCTGCTTCTCCGTCAGAGATCCGTACTTTAAAATATGAGAATAAGCATCTTCCATCCACGTCTTTCGAAACTCTGAATACTTTTCCGGAATAAAGCGCACTATATCCGAAACCGCCGCCTCGACAGCATGTCCGATACGGATAATGTCTCGCTTGATTTCATTTGCGCGTGTGTTATAATAAATACGGTTTTTCGAATTATTCCGAGAAAAACCGTGCGTTTTGCTGTACAGCCGTGCTTTGTCCCCGCAGACTCCGGCGAAGCAGGCCACATAAAGGAGAATACATTTATGAATTTGACGGAGCAGCTTAAAAAAGCAGCGGAAAACTTTTCCGGCAAAACACCGCCGGAGGTCACGCCCCTCACCGATTCGCAGCGCGGCGTGTATATGGAATGTATTGCCGACCCGGATTCTGTCATGTACAACGTTTCGGCATGCATGGAGCTTCCGGCGAAAACAGATCCGGAACTCTTCCTCGCTGCCGCGGGAAAGGCCATCGCCGCCCATCCGGTGCTCAAAGCCACAATAGAACTCCGTGACGGAGTCCCTTCGATGGTCCTGCATGAACGTGAAATAACGAGGGATTCGACCTGCACTGCGGTGCAGGCCGGGTCGCGGCTCTTGACTGCCCCCGGCAGTCAATTCACTACCGCTCCCGTTCGAATCCCATTTATATAAAACAAACCCACACCGATGGTGTGAGTTCGTTTTTTACGGAGAGTAAGGGATTCGACCTGCACTGCGGTGCAGGCCGGGTCGCGGCTCTTGACTGCCCCCGGCAGTCAATTCACTACCGCTCCCGTTCGAATCCCATTTATATAAAACAAACCCACACCGATGGTGTGAGTTCGTTTTTTACGGAGAGTAAGGGATTCGAACCCCTGTGAGATTTCTCTCTAACGGTTTTCAAGACCGCCCCGTTATGACCGCTTCGGTAACTCTCCGAATATTTAGCTCTACATTTATAGCACAAAACCCCGGTAATGTCAATGACTTGTCAGAGCCCTTTTGACTTCTCGATGTTCTTTTTTGTATTATAGATAATATAGAGTGTGCAGAGCGCGGTCAGGGTCAGATGTACCGAAAGAGATATAATAAATGCCGGAGAAGTCGGATCATCGAGCGTACTGCCCAGCACCGTCATAGGGATCATCAGAGAAGACATACCTACCAGGCACGCCGGAAGATATCTGCGGTAAGGCACTCTGATCGTGCCGAGGTACAGGCTTGCCACGTCAAAAGGTATGTAGCCGATAAAGCGAATGAGCATGACATAGATAAAATCGTTGCTGACGCGGATATTCTGAACCTTTTTCAGCTTGGGGTACTTCACCTCAAGCTTTGAAACATATCTGCTGCCGAGCGTTCTGCCGATGAAGTACGGGATCGTGACGCAGATAGCCGAGCCGAGATAGGCAAGAAGAATTGCCGCGGGCATCTCAAACATAAGACCGAGTGCCGCAAAGAGAATACCGCTGTAAACGACCACGCTGAGGCTTTTCAGCGCGAAAAGAAGCATCATCAAAGCAGCCGCGGCGAATTTGTTTTTCGGGGAAAACTCAATAATGTTCTCCGCAGTGATGTTGTCCATATTCAAAAGGCACAAAAGGACAATCGCGATCCACAGGGCAAGTACCGTATACTTAAACCAACTGCTGTCGATCACCTTTTCAAGCTTAGTCAATGGAAAACCCTCCGCAGAACGCAAAAATAATAATTACAGATAATAATATACCGTTTTTCCCGCTTTCAGTCAAGGTCAGAGGCAAACAATTAACCTTTTGTTTATACTTGTAAAGTGTGTTTAACGGAAAACGCAAGTTTACATAATATAATTTACATATATCTATTTCCGTAATTTTGTTTGCATAACTATTCGCATACGAAACAGTGCCATTCTTCCTCCTGAGAGTGGGAGACGATTTTAAAGCCGTTGGCGATCAGCGCGTTGCAGACCTCGTTCTGACGGTCATCGATGATGCCCGAGCATATGAATGTTCCGCCGGGCGCCATGAAGGAGCGTGCAAAAGCAGACAGGGAGATGATTACGTCGGCGACGATATTTGCCAGCACGAGAGGATAACCGCTGCCGAGAGAGCGGCGCATGGACGCATCCGAGAGAATATCTCCCGCGCAGACCCTTATCTTATCCTCGCCGAAGCCGTTGAGGGCGGCATTCATCATCGCGGCATCCTTCGCCTTCGGATCGACGTCGCAGCCGACGCAGCTATCACAGCCCAGAAGCAGCGCACCAATACCGAGAATACCGCTGCCGCAGCCCAGATCGAGCACCTTCACGCCGCTGTGGGCATAGTTTTCCATGGCGGCGAGGCAGAGCTTTGTGGTGGGGTGGCTGCCGGTACCGAAGGCGATCCCCGGATCAAGCCGCAGCGCCGTTCTGCCGTCGTCCGGCGCATCCATCCACTCCGGAACAACAACGAGCTTCCGTCCGACCTCGATCGGCTCGTAGCAGTTTTTCCAGTCGTTTTCCCAATCCCGATCCTCCGTCATGGAGACTGTGCAGTCCGGGAAAGCGTCGGTCACGCGCCGGAGCACTCCCCTTCCCTCTTCGTCATCATTCAGATAAAAGCGGAGTCTGCTCACGCCGAGGTATGCTTTTTCGACGCTCTCGTCCACGTAGTCCCAGTACTGACGGCTGTTTTCCAGAAAATCATGCAGATCGTCCTCATTTTCAATAACAAAGCCCTCCACGCCCAGAGCCATCAGCGCATCGCATCGCGCATCCATCTGTGCCGCCGGCGTGTCCAGACTGACCTCAATATATCTCATGCCATCCTCCCGAAAAAGTATTTTGTTCATTCTACACTGAACGGGCAAAAAAGTAAATGTCCCTGCCCGGAATACGGTAATGTTTCCCTTGAAAGGTCGGGCGGTATATGCTAAACTTGTAAAAAACGGGATGCCCGTCAATTATCTATAAAGCAGGTGAATACCATGAAATTTTACGAAACTGTCCGTCCCGTTGCGGACTATCTCAACAAAGAGCTTGAATGCAGCTGCGGCCGCACCCATTTCGCCCCCATTAAGGATATCAACATCGGCAAAGGCGCGATAAACGCTCTGCCAGGATATATGAAAAAATACGGCTATAAAAAGGCGTATATCCTCTGCGACAGGATCACATACGATATCGTCGGCAGGAAGCTTGAAGGGCTTATCGCGGAGGAAGGGCTTTTCTCACACACGCTCATAATAAAGCACATGGGCTTTGACGAGGCCACGCTCGGCGAGATCGTGATAAACAAGAGCGATGACTGCGACCTCATGATCGGCTGCGGCACAGGCTCGATCACGGATATGCTGCGTTATTCAAGCTTCAAGCTGGGTCTCCCCTGCTTCACCGTTGCCACCGGCGCTCCCATGGACGGCTTCTCCGCCTCCGTCGGCATCATGAACGTCAACAACCTCAAGGCCACCATGCCCGCACACAGCACGGAGGTCATTATCGGCGATACCGATATTCTCTCGGGCGCCCCGTTCCGCATGACCGTTGCCGGCTACGGCGATCTTATCGGAAAGGTAAGCTCTCTCAACGACTGGCGCATCGCGGTGCTTGTCGACGGCGAACACTACTGCGAGAACATGGACAGGCTCGTCACCGCCTATGTCGACAAGATCATCGGCGAGACCGACGCGCTCAGAGACCGCGACCCCAAGGCCGTCGGCGATGTTATGGACGCGCTGCTGCTGACCGGCGCGACCATCAGCCTCTACGGCACTTCCCGCGCCATCTCCGGCTCGGAGCACCATATGTCCCACTACTGGGAGGTGCTGGGCGATCAGCGCGGCAAGCCCTACGCGATGCACGGCGAGCAGGTCGCCGTCGGCACCGTGCTTTCACTCATGGTGAATGAAGAGCTGAGCAAAATGACGCCGGACTTTGACTCGGCTCGTGCCCGGGCGAAGGAATACCGCTTTGAGGCATGGGAAAAGGAGATACGCCGCGCATACGGAAACGCTGCCGACGCCATTATCGACCTTGAAAAAGCCTCCGGCAAAAATGAGACCGAAGGCCGCTTAAAGCGCTTAGACCGCATCGAGGAGCATTGGGATGAGCTCAGAGCCATGACCGGCAGCGTTTACCCCTCCGAGAAGATCGCGGCACTTTTTGCCGCTCTCGGCTGTCCCGGCACACCGAAGGCGCTCGGACTCACGCCCGATATCATCCGGGACACCCTCCTTTACTGCAAGGATACGCGCAAAATCTATACCGTGCTGCGGCTCGCGTCCGATCTGGGCGTGATGGAGGAGATCGCCGACAGGATCATCGGTAAGCTTGCGGAAAAAGGCGAGATCTGATATTTAGACAAACACCGCGGTAAACGACCAAACAGGTCTTTACCGCGGTGTTTTTTTATTCAGATATTTCCGTGTCGATGGAGATGGCGACGGCTTTTCCGATGTGCTCGGGAGCTGGCGTCTACGGTATCAGCTAAGCTTGCTCAGGTCGATCGTTTCACCGGGCTTGATCTCTATGGCTTCGGGCTGCCGGCTTTCGTATTCTGCCTGCGCCGTTACAAGCCACTGATAAAATGCTTCCATGCTTCCGAAGCTGTCCATAAAAGCGTCCTTTTCCGCAGCAGAGAGGGACATGAACCATTCATACTGTGTCACGGTCTCCGGTGCGGAAGGCTGTGTCGGATTCTCCGTGGGA
>JAUNND010000090.1 GCA_030531595.1 Eubacteriales bacterium
TCAGCCCCCGCGAGTCAGCTTGCATAATATACTCCCTTATTCCCCGCTTGTCAACAACTTTTTTCATATTTTTCAGAATTTTTTTGCAGTTTTTTCAATGCTCTACATATTGTAATTTTCCATGGGCATAATACCCAATATGTATAACTCATCATCTGATCGCGGCGGCGCTTATCATCCGCTGCCGCCTGTCCGATATCCCTCAAGCGTTACAAGTGCATATATCCGCTCTCTCTTTTCCTGCTGTGCCGATTTTGAGGCGCGGCAGATCGTGTTCGGGCTCAACGGCAACATCCTCCTGACCGTATGCTGGCTCGACGGTCTCGTGTCCGGCACAGGCGTTTCCGAATCTGTCATCAGACCGCTCACGGATTCTCTGCGTTCTCTGAACGCCCCCGGCGAGGAAGCCGCCCGTGACATTATCCTTGGCGGCGGTGTATACAGCTACGCAGTCAGTGAACGCGATAAGTCCGATGACGTTGTCGGCGATCTGACGCACGGATGCTGTGTGCTCATTTTCGATACGCTGCAATGTGCGCTGAGCTTTGAGGTGCGCTCCGATAAAACCCGTGCGGTCTCGGAACCCACTCTTGAAAAGTCGTTAAAGGGCGGGAAGGACTCTTTCACGGAGACGCTGCGCACAAACACCGCCCTTGTACGGCGAAGGCTGTGTACCCCCTCGCTGAAGACCGTAGAGAGCACCGTCGGGCGCAGATCGGATACGAAGGTGGCTGTGCTGTATCTGGACGGTGTGGCGCCGGCGGAGCGCGTGGAAGAACTGGCACGTCGCCTGGATGGGCTGGATATCGATGCGCTTTTGTCGCTCGGCATATTGGAGGAAGCCGTGTGTGACTGTCCGCGTTCGCCCTTTCCGCAGCTTATCCACACGGAGCGGCCCGACCGCTTTGCGATGTATCTTGCCGAGGGGCGCATGGGACTTCTGGTGGACGGCATCCCCGTGGGACTGATAACGCCGGTGAGCTTCGCGGAGTTCATGCGGGTCATCGGCGATCACAACACACATTATATCATTTCCGCAGGGCTGAACGCGCTGCGGTATCTGGCGCTGCTGATCGCGCTGCTGCTGCCGGCCTTCTATGTGGCTGTTGCGATGTACCATCAGGAGATGATCCCCACACAGCTTTTATATTCTATAATAGAAGCAAAGCAGGGCGTTCCCTTTTCCACGGCGCTGGAGGTCATCGGGATGCTCATGGCGCTTTCGTTTCTGCAGGAGGCAGGACTGCGTCTGCCCAACCCCATCGGTGACACGGTCTCGATCATCGGTGCGCTGATCGTGGGGCAGGCCGCGGTGGACGCAAGTCTTGTCTCACCCATCGCGATTATAGTCGTAGCCATGTCTGGGATCGCCTGCTATACTCTGCCCAGCCAGGATCTGGCGGGCGCGGTGCGGCTGTGCCGATTGCTTTTGCTGCTGGGCGCCGTATTCGCGGGGCTTTTCGGTATGGCGGCGGTGAGCTGTCTGATACTGCTGCACGTTGCGGGGATAGACAGCTTTGATGTAAGCTACACGGACGGTCAGGGATCGGTCATTCCGAAGCCGATGCTCTCGCGCAAGTACCGACCCGCAGAGCTGAAGACCACGGACAGGAGGCGGCAGAAATGAAAAAAATGATCTGTATTCTTATGTGTATAGCGCTCCTGCTCCTCAGCGGCTGCGGCGGGATATATGACAACTGTCGGGATGTGGAGCAGCTTCTTGTGGCCGAGACGCTTGGGCTGGACTATATCCCCGGCGGTGTGCGGGTAAGCTGCGCCTCCTCCATGGGAAGCAGAGAACCGGTGCAGCTCAGCGGTGTCGGAACCACGATCGAGGCCGCGCTTGAAAACATTCGGAACCGCCGCAGAGAGCAAAGCCTTTTCGTGCGCCACACGGAGCATATCATCGTTGGCGAGGAGGCGGCGCGGCGCGGCATGGAGGATATTCTGGAATACATCTGCCGCTCGCCGGATATGCGCATCGACACGCCCCTCTATATTCTGCGCGGGAATGACGCTTCCGCGCTTATAAGCGGAGCCGGGGATATCAGCCGGATCATGGACGGGATATCGGACTATCCCGACGGCGCTCTCCGTTCCACGGCCTCTGACATTCTGGGCGATACGCTGCACCGTTCCGGTGCGCTCGTAGGCACACTTGAGCTCTCCCGCTCATCAGGCGGCAGCGATGAGATCACGGCGCTTCCGGCCGGCAGCGCGGTCATACGGGATGACCGCCTCTGCGCGTTTCTGGATGCGGGCGAGACACTGGGCGCGGCATTTCTGGCCAATCGGGTAAACGGCGGTACTCTTACAGTCTCCGACAGCCGTACAGGGACCGTTTCTCTCTCGGTGACCGACGGAGGCTGCGATATTTATCCCATACTCAGTGAAGCCGGAGAGCTTACCGGTATCTCGGTCAGCGCCCGACTCAGCGCCGCGGTGTCGGAGATCGACGGAGGCGTGGCGGCGGGGAGCGCAGTCTATATGCGCCGTCTGACCGATCTGACCGAGGAGCTGCTCTCCGAAAAGATCAATTCCGTCCTGCGTCTCGCCGCCTCTCTCGGCACGGATTTTTTAGGTTTAGGCGAGAGGATGGGCCGCGAGGAGGAATTCGTCCGTCTGCTCCCCGCTCTTGAAATGCAGGTGACGGTGAGTGCCGCGCTCAGCCACACAAATGACATGAGGGATAGTGTATGATGAAAAAGGAGCTTACATTCAGAGCAGGTCGGCTCAAAAGCGCCGTCTGGCTTATGTTCCTGTCTCCGGCATTGCGGCTGATACCGGCACGCACGGCGCGGCTGTGCGGGAAAAGTATGTGGATAAGCGTTATATGGTCTGTACCGATACTGCTGCTGTACGTGCTTTTTCTGCGCCGTCTCACGACATCGGCCGACGACGGGGAGGGACTGGCGTCGCTGATTATCCGCTGTCTGGGGGAAAAAGGCGGGAGGATCATTGCGGCGGTATTCGGCGTGTGGTTCGTCGTATACTGCGGCTTTACGCTGCGTGCAGGTGCGGGGCGGATGATAACGACGGTCTATCCCGGTGCCTCCCCCGCCGTGTTCATAGCTGTGACGGCGGGACTGGCTTTCATCGCCTCTCTCGGCTCGGAACAGCGTCTGATGCGCTGTGCAGGGCTTATCGTACCGCCGGTTGCGGCGGTGCTTATTTTCGTGCTGATCTGTGCCTGTCCCTCCGTTGATATCGACTGTCTTCTGCCGCTTTCCGCTTACGATGTGCTGTACTCGTCAAGGGGTGCGCTCGCGGCGGCGGATGCGGCGGTGCTGCCGCTCTATCTGTCACTGTTTCTCGCAGGCGGAAAGGGAGAGCGCACGGAGGGCGGCTTTGTCCTTGTCATCGCCATGACCGCCCTCGCTTTCTGGATAAATATATGTATAGCGGGCTCCTTCGGCGCGGAGCTTACCGCAAGGCTGACCCAGCCATTTTTCGTGCTCGTGCGCAATATCGTGCTGTTTCACACCGTGGAACGGCTTGAAGCGGTAGTGGTGTCGCTGTGGGTGTTCTCTGATTTTATGCTCACATCAGTCTGCCTGTTCGCGTCCTCCTCGATCTTCCGCCTGTGCATGGGCAAGAGGTGCGGATACGAAGGAGAGCGTGCATTTGATGTAAATAACGGACGGTGGGTCATCTGGCTGTGTGCGCTCTTTGCCGCCGTGTTCGCCCTCGTGTTCGCCCCTACGCAGGACTCGCTCATACTGTGGTCGGAGAAGCTCATTCCCTATACAAATCTCCTGCTCGCTTTCGCCGTTCTGCCGCTCGTCTATCTGATCGGAAGATTTCGCAAAGCTGTTTGATACACTGAAAAAGACGCGGTTTCCCGCGTCTTAGAGTGTATTATATCGTTTCAAGAGACGAAAATGCCCGCCTGCATTACTTTTTCGGTAAACTGGCTCTCGGAAAGGCCCATTCTGTTTGCCGCCTGCGAAAGCGTCAGAATACCTTCCAGTACCAGAGAATATAAGGCTTCTGCTTTGCCTTCCGCCTTGCCTTCCGCTTTGCCCTCACACCATGCTTTGTCCCTCATAGCCTCCATACTTCTGCACATATCGGTCACTCCTTCCGGGTTTTCTTTCAGATAACGTGTTCTTTCGGCAAGTAAGCCACGCAGACGCTGCAAATCTTCCTGATGTTCCCTTTCCTTGCGCTGTTCTACAGTTTCGGTCATAGCATTCTTCACCTTTTCCGCTTGTTGATACAATAATAGCATAAATTTATGAACTTTTCAATCAAAAAGATGCGGCTGTCCGCATCTTTTTGATTACTTTCTATACAGCTTTTTGACCTGAAATTTCGGCTCGCAGGTGATATTGATGCCGAGCTTGCGAAAAAGCTCCTCGTCCACATGGGAGAGGATGACGCTGGAATGAGCCTCGCAGCCGCGGAGCTTATTCACCTGATCGATGGCGTAGCCCGCGATGGGGTTGGTGACGGAGCAGATGGACAGAGCGATAAGCAGCTCGTCGGTATGGAGCCTCGGATTGTGGTTGCCCATGTGCTCGATCTTCAGATGAGAGATAGGCTCGATGATCCCGGGGGGTATGAGCAGCATATCCGAGTCGATGCCCGCAAGGTATTTCAGAGCGTTCATAAGGCAGCCGGAGGCCGCGCCGAGGAGGGATGAGGTCTTGCCCGTGATGATCGTACCGTCCGGCATCTCCATAGCAACCGCCGGTGCGCCGGTCGCCTCGGCACGCTCCACAGCGGGACGGACGACGGCTCTGTCATCACTGGTGATGCCGAGGGTGCTCATTACAAGCTCGATACGCCGCAGCTCGCTCTGTTCGCTGAGTCCCTGATGGACGGCGCAGGCGGCGGTGTAGTAGCGGCGGAGTATCTCCTGACGCGCCGCCTCACAGCAGGCCTCGTCATCGCTTATGCAGTACCCGATCATATTCACGCCCATATCGGTGGGGGATTTGTATGGGCTCTCGCCGTACATACCCTTGAACATGGCCTCAAGTACGGGGAAAATTTCAATGTCCCGATTATAGTTGACGGTGGTGACGCCGTAGTTTTCCATATGGAAGGGGTCTATCATGTTCACATCGTCGAGGTCGGCGGTGGCGGCCTCATAGGCGAGGTTGACCGGATGCTTCAAAGGCAGGTTCCAGATCGGGAAGGTCTCGAACTTGGCATAACCCGCGTTCACGCCGCGCTTGTGCTCATGATAGAGCTGGCTCAGGCAGGTCGCCATTTTGCCGCTGCCGGGGCCGGGAGCGGTGACGACGACGAGAGAGCGCGTCGTCTCTATATAATCGTTTCTTCCGAAGCCCTCGTCGGAGATAATAAGGGGAACGTCGGAGGGATAATCGGGGATTATGTAGTGTTTATATGACCGTATGCCCAGCACCTCCAGACGGTTGCGGAACTTGACCGCCGCCGGTTGGTCACGCCAGTGGGTGATGATGACGCTGCCCACATAGAGACCTCTTGCGCGGAACGCGTCGATAAGGCGGAGCGTATCCTCGTCGTAGGTGATGCCCAGATCTCCGCGGCGCTTGGAGCGCTCGATGTCGTTTGCGGAGATGGCGATGACGATCTCGGCCTCGTCCTTCATCTCAAGGAGCATATTTATTTTGCTGTCCGGCTGAAAGCCCGGCAGGACTCGGGACGCATGGTAGTCGTCAAAAAGCTTTCCGCCGAATTCCAGATACAGCTTGCCGCCGAATTTCGATATGCGGTCGCGGATGTTCTGGGACTGGAGCTTCAGGTATTTCTCGTTGTCAAAGCCTGTCCTCTTCATTGTCTTTACTCTCCCCGAAGAAAATCAATATCAAATAGAAATTCTATCACTTTTTATCGAACGATACAAGAGGAAAATTCCGGCGGCAGCACTAAATTTGTAGAGTTACAATAGATGTGAGACCAAGGGGATAGAAAAAAGCGATTGAGTTC
>JAUNND010000022.1 GCA_030531595.1 Eubacteriales bacterium
TGCTGCAAGAGCCTCCTTTTCGGCGGCCTTTCGTGCGGCTTCCTCTTCCTTCAGACGGAGCTTTTCGGCTGCCGCGGCTTCGGCCTCCTCTGCACGGATACGCTCAAGCTCGATATTGGCGGCATTGATGATCTCATATGCGGATTCTCTGTCAACGCTCTCATTGTATTTGACAAGGAACTCATCGGACTTGATAAGTCTGTCTACGAGCTCTTCCTCGGCAGCGCCGATAAGGCTCTGGGGAGGCAGAATCTTCGCACGCTCTACCACAGCGGGAATGCCTTCTTCATCGAGGAAGCTGATAAGCGCTTCTCCGACGCCGAGCTCCATAAGAGCGGTCTCGGTGTCAAATTCGCTGTTCGCTCTGAATGCCTTGGCTGCGGCGCGGACGCATTTCTGCTCGGCGGGGGTGTATGCACGCAGAGCGTGCTGGACGCGGTTCGAAAGCTGTGCAAGCACATCGTTGGGAATATCCGATGGGCTCTGGCTTATGAAGTATACGCCTACGGCCTTGGAACGTATGAGCTTTACGACCTGAACGATCTTTGCGACAAGAGCCTTGGGGCAGTCGGTGAACAGCAGATGTGCCTCATCGAAGAAGAACACCATCCTGGGCTTATCAAGATCGCCTACTTCGGGGAGCTTTTCAAAAAGCTCTGTCAGCATCCACAGCAGGAATGTACCGTAGACCGTGGGGCTGGCAACAAGTCTGGTACTGCTGAGAACATTGATGAAACCGCGGCCGTCAAGATCGGTACGCATGAAGTCACGGATATCCAGAGACGGTTCTCCGAAGAACTGCTCTCCGCCCTCGTCCTCAAAGGCAAGGAGCGCTCTCTGGATCGCGCCGATGCTGGCAGCGGAGACATTGCCGTATTCGACCGTGTATTCAGCCCGATTGTCGCCCACGAACTGGAGCATTGCACGCAGATCCTTCAGATCGAGCAGCAGCAGACCGTTGTCATCGGCTACCTTGAATACGATATTCAGAACGCCCTGCTGGATCTCCGTAAGACCGAGCAGACGGGACAGGAGGACCGGACCCATCTCCGAAACCGAAACGCGCACGGGAATACCCTTCTGACCGAAGATATCCCAAAATCTTGTGGGATAGCTCTTGTACTCGAAGCCGTCAAGTCCGAAATACTCAATGCGCTTTTGCATATCCTCATTGTCTGTCCCTTTTCTGCACATACCTGTCAGATCGCCCTTGATGTCAGCGAGAAAGACGGGTACGCCCATGTCCGAAAAGGATTCTGCCATGACCTTCATGGTGACTGTTTTGCCGGTACCGGTCGCTCCTGCGATCAGTCCGTGGCGGTTTGCCATTTCCGGGATAAGGAACAGAGGCTTATCCGATTTTGCCATGTATATTTTTTTATCCTGAAGCATTTGATTTCCTCCTGTGTTTTTTCTTTTTTTCCGATAAAAACATAATATCACAGAATGTGCCGCTGCACAAGACAAAAATATTGTTGAGAAATACGGCGTGATATAGTATAATGGTTTAAATTTAAGGAAGAGGTGTCGGATTGAAGAAGAGATTGATATCCGCTTGCGTACTTCTGACAATAGCGCTGACTTGTGTCTTTTTGTCGGAATATACAAGGGTACTGTTTTTTGCCGCTGCCGGAATATGCTGTGCCTATGAGTACAGCAGAGGACTGGAAAAAATAAATGTATACTGTGCCGCGTGGGTAATGTACACCTACATCGCCATACAGGCCGTACTTGCGGTCTTTCATGCCGGTACGGTTCTCTATATAGCCTGTATGGCCACGGGCGTATATCTTGCGCTGTTCTCCGGGATCATCCATCCGAAGGTGCGCGGAAGCGGCGCGATCTATACGGTGGCGGGTCTTGCCTACCCGGGCATCATCTACGGGCTTATGATGATGATATGTGTCAGCAGGTACTGGAAGGACGTGCTTATTCTGGGCTGCTTTTCAAGCTGGCTGTGCGACTGCTTTGCTCTGCTCGGCGGCATGAAATTCGGGAAGCACAAAATAGCGCCCGATATCAGTCCGAAAAAGACAGTCGAGGGCTGTATCTGCGGAGCGATAGCCGGAACGCTGACAGGCGCACTGATCCGGCTCATACCGTTTTTGTGCCCCGATGTTTCCTGGGGGCTTGCTCTTATCACCTGCTTCGTCGCCTCCACCATGGGGCAGATCGGAGATCTCGCCGAATCTCTCATCAAGCGTATGCTCGGTCTGAAGGATTTTTCAAACCTCATTCCCGGACACGGCGGAATGTTCGACAGGAGCGACAGTATCATGTTTGCTGTCCCGGCGGCGTATCTCTGCCTGTATATTGCGGGACTTATATCGTAAACGAACGCCCGAAGCTTTATCTTCGGGCGTGAAATCTATATGGTCGATATATCAAAATCGAAATATTTCTCGGCAAAATCGACCGATCGGACGCGGAACTCTTTTCCTCTGAGATAGTTGAGTATCCCTGCGTCCGTAGGAAAGGCAAAGCACAGGCGGTAGGAATAGAGCGCCTGTCCCTTCTCGCCGAAATCCCGGTTGAACCGTTCGCTTCCGTACTTGCCGTCCCCGAGGAGCGGCCAACCTGCATGGGACATCTGGGCACGTATCTGATGGGTGCGTCCTGTCAGCAGATGGCACTCGACCAGAGAGAGTCTTCCGGAGGTACACACGGTTCTGTACTCCGTAACGGCCGTTCTCGCTCCCGGCTCGGCGGTGTTTTTTACATAGACCTGATTTTTATCCGCATCCTTGAAAAGGAAATTCTCAAGCCGTCCGGAAGCGGGACGGGGCTTTCCGTTGACGGCGCACAGATAGTATTTCTCTATCTCCCTGTCCTTTATCTTTTCGTTTAATATGCGCAGAGCCTCGGCGTTTTTCGCGGCGATAACGATGCCGCCGGTGTTGCGATCGATCCTGTTGCACAGTGCCGGCGCAAAGGAGTTCTCCTCACGCGGATTCCATTCTCCCTTCTGAGCCATATACGCCTGGATATTTGCGATGAGCGTATTGTAATCCCACACGCCGGCGCTGTGACAGAGCACTCCGGGCTTTTTGTCGGCAAGCAGAATGTTTTCGTCCTCGTAGACGATAGTAAGCCTCGGCGTACCGACCTTGAGGTATGAGTTTTCCTCCCTCGGTTTTTCAAAGAACTCATCGTTTATATACATCTGCACGGTGTCGCCTTTGCTGAGGCGCGTATCACGCTTAGCGCCTTTGCCGTTTATTTTGACGCGCTTGAGACGGATGTATTTCTGCAGCAGAGCCTCCGGCAGGAGCGGAACGGTTTTGCCGATAAACCTGTCAAAGCGCTGTCCGGCGTCGTTTGAATTGACCGTAAATTCCTTCATAAGCTATTCCCTTGGTTCGTTTTTTATCGTGATAAGTATAATACCAAACCGCTCCGATGTAAAGCCGCGAAAGAACATAACATAAATTTCATAAATCTGGGTCTTGCCCTTGCGAGAAAAATAGTTTATATTTTATATATTGAAATACCGTATGAAATATCGAGATCAGGGAGCCTGCCATGTCGGTCATCAAGGCTGAAAAAATTACATATTCCTGCCCCGGCGGCCGCAGAACGGGCATTTCCGATGTGTCATTTGAGGCGGAAAAGGGTGAGCTGACCGTTATACTCGGACCGGAAAACAGCGGAAAAACGGCTGTCGTGCAGCTTTTGAACGCTCTTGCCCTGCCGACTGAGGGAAAGCTCACCGTCTGCGGCATAGAGACCGACGATAAAAAGGCTCTGCGCGAGCTGAGAAAAAAATGCACCGTTGTTTTTGACCGGCAGAGAGAGCGTTTTTTTACCGCTACTCCGGGCGATGAGCTTAATTTTTCATGCAGATATGCCGGGATACCGAAAAAAAACGTCTTGGAATGTACGGAAAAAGCAAAGGCATTCGCGGGTATTTCCGACATCGAAGACACCGATTTTTCGCTTCTCGGCGAAGCCGATATCATAAAGACCGCCGCTGCCGTCTGTCTCGTAAGCGAGCCGGAGATCATTATATTCGACGGCAGCACCTCCGGCCTGAAAGCCTCGGAAAAAGCCGGATTTTTCAATATGCTGAAAAGGATGACCGCCTCCGATATCGCCGTTATCCTCACGACGACCGACAGCAATGACGCCGTGCACGCAGATCGGGTAATTGTGATGTGCGAGGGGAAAAAGCTCGGAGAAGGCACTGCGCGGGAAATTCTGAGCGATACGGAGCTGCTGAAAAAATCGGGATCGGAGCCGCCCTTTGCCGTAAGAGTGTACCGTGATCTGCTTGATGCCGACGCGCCTCTTTCCGAAATCCCGCTGACGATGGATGAGCTGGTGAAAGAAATATGCCGATAGTTCTTGAAAACATATATTTTTCCTGTGAGTCCCCCCATCGGAAGGGAGAGCTTAAAAATGTATCTCTCACGATAGAGGACGGAGAATTTGTCGGTGTTCTGGGCGGCAAAAGCGGCGGCGCATCGGCTCTGACAGCCGTGATCGGCAGAGTATATGCCCCTCTGTACGGCAATGTGAAGATCATCAACGGCGACGCTGTCTGCGTTTTTTCCGGAAGCGAGCGGTTTCTGAGCGAGAGCACCGTTGAAAAGCAGCTTTTAAGGCGTCTTTCGGGAAAAGAGCTGGGCGATAACGAAAAAGCGGAGAGGATCAGCGCTTCTCTTGAAGCTGTGGGACTTGATTTTGCCGAAATAAAGGACGTCCCGCCGCTGAGTCTGCCCTTGGGCAAAATGCGTCTTGTCTCGATCGCCGAAGCATTGCTCACGGAGGCGGAGACGATCCTTCTGGACGATCCGATGGAGAATATGAGCGTGCAATGGTCCGTAAGGCTCATGGAGTGCCTTAAAAAGCTCAATGACGTCGGGAAGACCGTTATTATCGCCTCGGATGACGCCGAGCTGCTCTCCGGCTTTGTAAAAAGGATCATTATTATGAAAGACGGCGAGATCGTGCGAAACGGCAGCACGAAGACCGTTCTCACCGACTATTACGATCTGCTCCGTCTGGGTATCGATATACCGCAAACGGTGCTGTGCGCAAGAGCTCTGAGAGAAAACGGGATCGATATGCCCGATAATGTACTTACCTATCAGCAGCTTATTGACAGGCTGAAGATCATCATGTGGAGGAAAGCTCTATGACCCATCCTGCCGGGAGGAACGGACAAAAAGGCTCTTCCGGGCTTGTCGGAATAAATCCGGCCGTAAAGCTTATGTGCCTCATACTTTCGATCGCGGCGGTATTGTGCTGCCGTTCACCCATCGGTTTTGCCGTTGCCGCTGTCGTAACCACGGCGATCGTCTATATCTCCTCTCTCTCCGCCGGAGACCTCCTTCGTTCCTATAAAAAGCTTATCATTCTTTTTTCCTTTATCCTGCTTGTTAACACTCTCTTTTACTCCCCGCGTTACAGCTTTGCCGGGTGGTGGATCTTCCGCCCGTCTGTTGTTGGAGCGATAAAGGGTATCGTAGTTATTTTCAAATCCGTATTGGTCGCTGCCCTGCTGGAGGTCTTTGCCGTGTCTGTCAGCCGCTCGGAGCTGTCGGATGTTTTTGCGTTTCTGCTCTCCCCGCTCCGCTATATCGGTTTGCCGGCTGCAAAGATCGCCTCGGCAGTCTCGGAAAGCGTCTGCGTCATTCCCGAGCTTCTGTTCCTTTCGGAAGAAACTCAACTGTCGGAAAGAACGCAGGAGAGAGATTTTCTCGAAAAAGGGAAGGCAGCATTGGTAAGGACTCTTTCCGTTCTGATCGTTTCTTCTCTGCAAAATGCCGAGAAAAGAGCGGAGTATCTTAACTCAAGAGGTCTGGGGCTCGACCGGAAAGTACAGCCCTACTTCTCATACAGGATAAAGCAGCTCGGAGTCTGTGACCTCTGTGCCTTCCTTGTCTGTGCATCATTCTGGGCGATGGAGGTGCTTGTACTGTGAATACCATGAAAAACCCCATGCTGTGCGGCGCGTGTATCGCCGTTTGCACAGTCTCCGCCGCTGTTATGCCGTCAGCGGGAATTGAGTTCATACTTTATCTGGTCGTTTTTCTCTGCTGCATTTTATGTCCCGTACAGTACGGTCTTTTATGTGCCGTACTTGCACCGCTCTGTGCGTCGCTTCTCTCCGGTGCGCTGTCCGGAATACTGCTTGCTTCCTCCTGTGCGGAGTGCTGCGCGGCAGCTCTGCTGTTTTCGGTATTGATGAAGCTTATCCACACCGGAAAGTCTCATACGGATATTCTGATATCCTCATTGTGCGCCGCAGCTGTCGGCAGGATCGTGAATGCGATCGTGAGTACGCTGATCTTTTCCGACGGTATGACGACGGCTTGTGTATGGTCGTGGTTCAACATCATCGTCACGATCCCTCAGACGGTGCTGCTGATCTCGTCCGTTGAGATCATATATTCCCTGCTTGTTTCCGCAGGTCTGACCGTCAGCCGTTACGGCTGATCATTCTCCCTCTTTTTTCGATGCAGACAACAGCGCGGAATAAAACCGAAACAATCTGTTGACAATCACCGCATCATCCTATAATATTAATTCAATACAGCTTGTCTTCTCTATTTGAAAAATAATCGTTGGGAGTGGTCTCTTTGAAAAAGAAAATTCCTTCCTGGGGCATTCTGGCGCTTGTATGCCTCATCGTTGCGGGTGTTCTGAGCGTCGTAAGCTGCATCACCGATGAACCGATAGCCCTCAGAGCGCAGGAAAAGGCGTTTGCCGCCAGACAGGAGGCCTTTGCGCTCGCGGATGAGTTCGTACAGATGGAGCTTGAGGACGGCTGCGCAGTTGACGCCTGCTACGAAGCGTACAAAGCCGGCAAGCTTGTCGGATATGTGGCTCAGATCACCGTTTCGGGCTGTCAGGGACCTATTGAAATTCAGGCAGGCTTTGATCTTGACGGCGAAATTCAGGCTATAAGCTGCGGAGGACAGAAGTTTTCCGAGACTTCCGGACTGGGCGCAAAGGTCAAAGAACACGCTTTCAGAGATCAGTTTTCCGGTCTTGCTGTTCCGGTCGCGCTCGGTGAAACGATCGACGCCGTAACCGGCGCCACGATCAGCTCCACCGCCGTCGTGGACGGTGTAAATGCAGCGGGCGATTTCGTCGGAAGTCTCCTTTGCCCGTCTGTTTGATCTGCTCTGTGCAAAACTGCCGCCTTCCTTTCGGAGGCGGCAGTATTATTGTTTTCTGAGCCTTTCGGCAAGCTTTTCATCGGCCTGTGCCGTCAGCGTACTGTAATCGGTATAGATGACCTTGCCCGGAAGTGCTCCGGAGGGTTTTTTTACGTTTCTTACCATGGTCGTGTCCACCGATATCTTTCCCGCTTCCCTGCCCTGCGAATAGTATGCCGCCAGAGAAGCCGCCTGCGTGAGCGTTTTATCGGGTACTTCAAGTCCGTCACAGCGGATGATCACATGGCTGCCGTGGATGTTCTTTGTATGCAGCCAGACATCTGTGCGTCGGGCGATCTTTGTCGTCAGCTCATCGTTTTGCAGGTTGCTCCGTCCGACAAGTATTTCAAAGCCGTCGTCGCTGACAAAGGTAAGCGGCTGCTGCGGTTTTATCTTCTGCTGCTTCGCGGAGTTTTTTCTGAGAACGCCCGCCGATATGAGCTCTGAGCGGATATCGGCAAGATCCCGCTCGCTCTCACAGCGTTCCAGCTCGTCGAGCACGCTGTTGAGATAGTCGAGCTGTTTTCTGTTTTCTCCGATCAGAATGCTCAGATGGGCAAACGCGCCCTTGAGCTTATTGTACTGCTTATACATCGCCGCGGAATTCTGCTGCGGCGTTTTGAGCGGATCAAGCTCTATCCGAACGACCGGTGAGTTTTCCTCATAATAATTTTCACATTCGAGGATCCTCTGTCCCTTTTTTATCCGATAAATATTAGCCGTAACAAGCTCCGCTCTGATCCTGACCGCTTCCCTGTCCTCGCTTCGTTTCAGTTCCTCGCACTGGAGGGCTATTTTTTTCTGCACACGGTCGCGCATCGTTCGCACGGTCTTTGTAAGCTCCTTCGAACGCCGGTTTCGAAGCTCGATCCTGTCCCGCTCGGTATAGAATTCATCGAGCATTTCGGAAAAACCGTCAAAGCATTTATCGGCGCAGCCTGCTCCGTACTGTCTGATCGGCATGAAGCTGAACTCCCGAGGCCGGTCGTCTTCATAAACGATATAAGGGGCAAGCTCATTTTTCTCAACGCTCTCACGCAGTGCGATGCACGCTGCGCTCAGATACGGCCATTCCCCGCCGCAGCGGCAGGCAAGCTCGCGGCAGATAAGCGGAGAAAGACCGGAAAAAGTATTCAGAAGCCACCTGTCCATCGGGACGGACTCATCGGCGCTGTCAATTATGCGCTCTATCTCCCCGGATGACGTCCGAAAGAAAGGCGTTCTGTTCTGCGTGGGAGGAAGAACATATATCATACCTGGCTGCATACAGCGCAGTGCGTCCCCTCCGAAGCTCATGCGGCGCATACAGTCGATGATCCGACCGTCCTCGCCCACAAGAATAAGGTTCGCGCCTCGCCCCGTCATCTCCGAAACGAGGCGTTTTTTTGTCACAACGCCCATTTCGTCAAAGGTCTCCAGCTCAAGCGTCAGAATACGCTCAAAGCCGGTCTGCTCAACGGAGAGTATCTTCGCGCCCGTCAGATGCTTTCTTAAAAGCATACAGAACATCGGCGGCTCCTTCGGGTTTTCAAAAGCGGCTTTTGTCAGATGTATCCGGGCATTCCCGGTACCGGCGGCAATCAGGAGCTTTCGGTTTTCGCCCTTTGAGCGCAGAGTCAGCAGTATCATATCGCGCTCCGGCTGCTGTATTCTGTCTATCCTTCCGCCTTCGAGCACCTCCGAAAGCTCAGAGGCAAGGGCGTGTACAATCACGGCGTCAAGCGGCATCGTTATCCCCCATCATTGCGGTGAAAAGGAGATTGATCCTCTCCTCTTTTCCCTGTAAGTACAGCCAGCCGAAAAGTGCTTCCAGTCCGGTGGCGCTGTGGTACTCTCCTACGGTAGCCTTCTGCGGCACGGAGTTTACCTTCGCGTTCCGACCTCTTTTATATACTGCCAGCTCATCGTCCGTGAGCATCGGCAGTATTTTTTTCATCGCCTCCGCCTGCGCCGCGGCATTTACCAGAGAAACCGTGCGAAAATGCAGTCTTCTGACAGACTTTGAGCCCTGTGTGCAGAGCATGGTCCTTGTCAGGAGCTCATATACGCAGTCTCCTATGTGGGCAAGGGACAGCGTACTCATTTTATTGATCTCCGTAAGCTCCATCTGCGGATTGAAATAATTCATTTCCTGTCTCCCATACAACAAAAGGGCGTAGTCCGCCCTTTTGTCATTTAATCGTCAAAATTGTCGGTATCCTTATCGAAATCGGTATCAAACGGGACTGAACCGTCGGGTACAATCCCGTGAGCCTGCTGTAAACGGAGCCAGCCTTCCTTATCTACAAGGACCGATCTCGGTTTTGCGCCCTCATATGGGCCTACGATCCCAAGCTCCTCCATCTGATCTACTATCCTCGCCGCTCTGGAATAGCCAAGCTTTACTCTTCTCTGCAGCATGGACACCGAACAGGATTTTGTCTCGATAACACACTCCACCGCCTGCGGAAGCATTTCGTCATAGCCCTCTAAGAAACCGCCTTCATCACCGGCGCTGCCGCTGTCCTTACCGCCCTTGGAGGATACGCCGCCCTTTTCCTCGGCGGCCTTATTCATAAACTGTTCGATCTCGGCGTTGTTTGACGTGCCCGGTGAGCCTTCCTTGATGAACTGTATTACATTCTCGCGCTCTTCATCCGACACATACGCGCCCTGTATTCTCATAGGCTTGCCGATACCCACCGGCGAATAGAGCATATCGCCCATACCGACGAGCTTTTCGGCTCCCGCCTGGTCGAGAATAATGCGGCTTTCAAGAGACGATGAAACGGCAAAGGCAATTCTCGATGGGATATTCGCCTTCATAAGACCGGTAATAACGTCGGCAGAGGGGCGCTGTGTGGCAATGACAAGGTGCATACCGGCGGCACGTCCCATCTGGGCGACCCGGCAGATACTCTCTTCAACATCCTTGGAGGCCACCAGCATAAGATCCGCCAGCTCATCGATCACGATAACGACGCGCGGCATGGTCGCCTCGCCGTTCGACGCACAGTGTTTATTGTATGAGTCCAGATCGCGCACACCGATCTCGGAGAAGAGCCGGTAGCGCTTGAGCATTTCAACAACCGACCACTGGAGCGCACCGGCGGCCTTTTTCGGGTCGGTGACAACAGGCACATACAGATGCGGTATGCCGTTGTATACGCCCAGCTCGACCATCTTCGGGTCGATCATTATGAGCTTGACCTCGTCGGGCGTGGCCTTATAGAGAAGGCTCAGAATGAGCGAGTTCATGCAAACGGATTTGCCGGAGCCGGTCGTACCGGCGATAAGCATATGTGGAAGCTTTGAGATATTGCCCACGACACACTCGCCGCTTATGTTCTTGCCTATGGCAAAGCTCAGCTTTGATTTCGCGGTTTGGAAATTTTCAGAGTCGATTATATCCCGCAGATACACGGTACTGACGATCCTGTTCGGCACTTCTATACCGACGGTCGATATCTTATCGGGTATGGGTGCAATACGCACATTGATAACGCCGAGAGAAAGCGCCAGATCGCCGGCAAGATTTGTGAGCCTCGCAAGCTTCACGCCCTGGGGAAGCTCGATGTCATATCTTGTGACCGTAGGACCGCGAATGATATCAATGATCTGGGCATGGATGCCGAAGCTGTCCATAGCCATCTCAAGGCGCTGTTTATTTGCGGATATCTCCTCTCTTGCGTCTCCCGCGGTCGTTCCGCCGCATCTGAGAAGGTCAAAAGGCGGATATCGGTATTCTCCGCCGTTTTCCGTAAGAATGATCTTTGAAGCAAATTCCTTCGCTTCCGCCGCTGTATTGACCCGTTTCGGCTTCTTTTTCGGCGGGTCGCTGATCTCCGCCGTCATGGCGACCGGAGTCATCAGAGACTCCACCGTATGGCGAAGTTCATCCACATTCACACCTGCCAGCTCTGCCTCGCTCGGAGGTGTCGGCTCTCTTTTGACGCGGGTGATGGGTACCGGCTTTTTTTTCGGTTTATCGGGGCGTACCTCTGCGGGAAGCTCGTCATTCCGTACGGTTTTCGGTCGCTTGTCCTTCAGGGTCAGCACTTCGTCGTCGTCTTCAAACAGAGGAACGTCCGCACGGCAGGAGGCTCTGTCGATCGTTTCGATCTTTGTTTTTTTCCCGCCGCTCTTCGTTTTCATGGCCGCCTGATCGCGTTTGACGTCCACCGGCTCCATGATCTCCTGCGTATGTTTGGGACGGTCATACATGGTCGGGTCATATTTTATCGTGACACGCTTGTGTGCTTTGCTGAAAATACTCCGGAAGCTTCCGTTTACGCTCTTCACGATACAGAAGATCAGCGCGGCGATCACCAGCGGCAGGGCGCCGTATATGCTGAACGCTTTTTCAAGTCCGATACCGATCAGTCCTCCGAGGACGCCGCCGCTCTGCATGATAAGTCCCTCATCAAACAGTCTTCCGGCGAGCTCCTGAAAAACAGGCTTTCCCTCCGGAACATTGTAGGCAAGCATACTTCCCGCGGCAGCCGTAAAGACGGGCACCATCAGTGCGCAGAAGAGTCTTAACGAAACCGGTCTGCCCCGATGAAAGCCGAGAATGACCGCTGCAAGCAGAAATGCCGGTACACATATCCAGAAGCCCCAGCCCACCATGCCTTTGAGCAGCGTTACGAACCAGCGCACAAATCGGCCGTCTGAATTGAACGCGCTTATGATCGTGAAGACGGCAAGAAACAGAAAAACGATCGCTCCGAGCTCCCTTCTGATGGGAACCGGCGCACTCTCCGGAGGCGGGATTGTGATATCCGGCTTTTTGACAGGCTTGGAAGCTTTAGCCGTTGTCGTTGTTTTTGCTGTTGTTGTTTTTTTGCTTTGAGCCATTAATATATCCTTTCCTGAAAAATCGGCAGAAGCAGATCACAAAGGTGAATTGATCTGCGCCCGTTCAGAAGATCAGAGTCAGAATGATGGATAAAACGCCGAATACCCAGCAGTAATAGGCAAATCCGCCGAATTTTCCTCTTTCAAAAAACTTGCGCATAAAGCTCAGTGCCGCGATCCCGGCAAGCATTGCCCCGAGCATACCTATCAGATACGCCGGAATGTTATGTAGGTCGATCCCCTGCTTCAAAGCATCCGCAAGCTCCAGAATGACGGCACCGAGAAATGCCGGGAGTGAGAGAAGATAGGAAAACTTCAAAGCAAAATCCGCCCGGAGTCCCGTTGAGATACCCGCCGTGACGGATATGCCCGTGCGCGAAAGACCGGGAATTACGGAAATACACTGACACAAGCCGATAATGACGGCGTCAAAAGCCGTTATGCCGTTCTCCCTCTTTTTCCCCTGTACCATTTTGTCTGAGACATAGAGCACACAGCCTGTGAGAATGATCGCCGCTCCCACAAAGAAGCTTCTGTAATAGAGCGCATCCATCATTCTGCGGATCGGTACAGCCAGCAGCAGCGGCAAGGTCGCAAACACAAGCATGATGAAAAGTCTGGCGGCGGGGTATCTCGGCTGCTGCTTTCCGGCAAGGGGACCCACGCCGACAAAATGCAGCATTTCAAAAAACATCTGCGCGATATCCTGCCAGTATACAACGATCACCGCCGAGAGCGTTCCGAGCTTCAGCAGTACGTCAAAGAGCAGATGCCCGTCGCTGACCGTAACAATGTCAAAGAGGTTGTTGAGCACACAGAGGTGACCGGTACTTGATACAGGCAGAAATTCCGTAATCCCCTGTATCACTCCCAATATTATCGCATTAAGTATCGTCATCGTGCAAACCCCCGCAGAAATCGTAAATATAATGATAACACAGAATTATGTAAAGTACAAGAGCAGAAAAGCAAATTGTTATCTATATTATTTCAGCAGTTGGCTGTTAGCTGAAAGCTGACAGCTAACTGCTGGCTGCTATTTTCCGTGCAGAAATTCCAGCGCATCCGAGAGCGTTCCCACCGCGTCGATTATTCCCCGGGAAACGGCTTCTTCGCCGTATATGACGCTGCCGACGTCGTTGGCAAGCTCGTCGGTATTTGTCATGAGTTTAAGGTATTCTTCTCTCGTCACCCTCGAATGTGCCGTGACAAATCCCACTATACGCTCCTGAATACGGCTGAAATATTCGTAGGTCTGCGGAACGCCGATCACGACTCCGTTTATGCGCACCGGATGGACCGTCATCGCAGCCGAAGGCGCAATAAGGCTTCTCTTCGCCGCCACCGCCAGCGGCACGCCGATGGAATGGCCGCCGCCGAGCACGAGAGAGACAGTAGGCTTTTTCATGCCCGCTATCAGCTCCGCAATGGCAAGCCCCGCCTCCACGTCCCCGCCGATCGTGTTGAGAAGAATAAGCAGCCCCTTTATGCTGTCGCTCTCCTCGACTGCCGCAATAAGCGGCAATACGTGCTCGTATTTCGTAGTTTTGGCATCCTCCGGCAAAAGCTGATGCCCCTCGATCTGCCCTACGATCGTAAGGCACTGGATATCTCCGCTCTTTACGCTCCCCTGCTCCTTTATCCCGTCCAAAAAAATCACCTCTCGGCTTATTATTGCCGGAGGTGATGATTTTTAACGCCTTTATTTTGCACTGTATGCCGCCAGAACGCCTTTATAGGTCATGTAGCAGTCAAGCTTGGCTACTGTCTCAAACGGTGCGTGCATACTCAGGACAGGGACGCCCGCGTCTATGGTGTCGATATTGCGGTTTGCCATGTACTTGGCTATCGTTCCGCCGCCGCCGAGATCGACCTTGCCCAGCTCCGCCGTCTGCCAGACGACCTTGTTCTCATCAAATGTTTTTCTCAGATATGCCATGACCTCGGCGGAGGCGTCGCTCGTGCCGGCTTTGCCCCTTGAGCCGGTGTACTTGCTGATGCCCATGCCGTAGTTGACCTTGGCGTTGTTGTTCTTTTCGTATGCGTCGGGATAGAGGGGGTCGAATGCGCTTGTCACGTCTGCGGAGATGCAGAAGCTCTTTTCGTAGCAGCGGCGAAGCTTCACACCCTGAGCTTCGCACAGATCCTCCATAAAGGTATCGAATGCCCTGCCCTGCATACCGGAAACGCCCTCAGAGCCGGTCTCCTCCTTGTCAACGAGCAGGCAGACACATGTCTTCTCCGGTGCTTCCACATCGAACAGCGCCTTCAGCTCCGCATAAGCGCATACCCTGTCGTCGTGACCGTAGCCGCCGATAAGTGCGCGGTCAAAGCCGATCTCGCACACGTCAAAGGCGGGAACGGCGGTAAGCTCTGCGGAGAGGAAATCCTCCTCCGTAATGCCGTACATATCGTTGAGAATACTCAGCACGGCAAGCTTCACTCTGTCCTTGCCGTCGTCGGCGTAGGGAACGGTGCCGATAAGGATGTTCAGCCCCTCGCCGGTGATGCCCTCCGCCAGTGTCTTTTTCATCTGCTCCTGTGCAAGGTGGGGCAGAAGGTCGGTGATAACGAACTTGGGCTCGTCCTTCTCGCGTCCGACCGTTACCTCAACGGTGCTGCCGTCCCTGAGTGCCACAACGCCGTGCAGCTCCAGCGGGATCGTCACCCACTGGTACTTCTTTATGCCGCCATAGTAGTGGGTCTTGAAAAAGCACATCTCGTCGCTCTCATAGGCAGTGACCTGCTTTAAGTCAAGACGGGGAGAGTCCACGTGTGCACCGGCTATCACCGCGCCCTCACTCAGAGGCTTTTTGCCGATGACAGCAAGCATAAGAGCCTTGCCGCGATTATTCTTGTAAATCTTCATGCCGGCTTTAAGCTCCATGCCGTACTCATATTCGACAAAGCCCAGCTCCTCCGCCTCGGCGATGGCATTGGCGACCGCTTCACGCTCCGTGCGCGAGGCGTTGAGATACGCCATATAGTCTCTGCAATAGCTCTCAAGAGCCACTCTCTCCTCGGTATCTATTAGATCGTAGCCGTTTTTCTGCTCATAGAACAGTTTTTTTCTGATTTCTTCCATTCTTATATTGCCTCCGTAAATATATTCATGCATTTATTATAGAATTCTTCTTTTGTCGAGTCGTTTTCGATAATGATGTCACATTTTTCTCTGAAATATGCGTCATCATGCTGTGCCGATATGCGCTTTTCGGCATACTCACGGCTGATGCCGTCTCTCGCCGTTATGCGCTCTATGCGTTTTTCCCGCTCGGAGATAATGCCGACTGTCAGCGTGCACATTTCGTCCGCGTGTCCGTCAAAAAGCTCGGAGGCATCTATTGCAGCCAAGGTGCCGCCGTTCAAAGCATGTGCGCAAAGAAGGCGTTTTATCTCATTTCGGACGTAAAAATGTGTGATCTTATTCAGTCTTTTAAGAGCCTCTGGGTCAGCGAAAACGATCCTGCCGAGTGCCTTTCTGTCGAGCCTTCCGCCGACAATGACACCTTCAAAATTACATTTAAGTTCATTTATCAGTTCGCAGTCAGTTTCAAGCAGTCGGTGGTAAACACTGTCGCAGTCAATAACAAAGGCGCCCAGCTCTTCCATCGCCTTCACTGCGGTACTCTTTCCCGTACCGCTGCCGCCGGTAACGCCGATCACCGTCATATTTTCCGCAAGCGCTCCGGCGATTTCTCCCTCCGATAAAGCGCCCTGACGCAAAATCCTGTATGGAGCTCTGCTCATGTCGATCAGCGTGGACTCTTTTCCGATGCCGCACTCTCCCCCGTCAATAATGCCCTCGATCTTTCCGTCAAAATATTCTCTGACCTTTTCGGCGTTTTTGGGGCTTTCCTCGCCGGAGGGGTTGGCCGACGGCGCGGCGAACGGAATTCCTGCCAGCTTCAAAGCTTTCAGTGTCAGCGGGTGGTCGGGACAGCGCAGACCGACGGTCTCCCCGCCGGCGCGGACGATCTCCGGCACGCACGGTCTGCTTTTCAGAACGATCGTCAGCGGACCGGGCCAGAATCTGTCCGCAAGGAATATCGCCTGTTCGGGTACATCCTCACAGTAGAGTTTCATCGCGTTTTTATCCGGCACCATAAGCGAAAGAGGCTTTACCGCCGGTCTGCCCTTGACCTCATAGATATTTCGGACGGCTCCTTCGTCCAGTCCGTTTCCGGCAAGGCCGTAGACCGTCTCGGTCGGTACAGCTACAAGACCGCCGTCTTTAAGTATCCCGGCGGCCTCGGTCACATCCTCTGTAAAATATCTCGTTTTCATCATGTCTCCGTCTGCGCTCTGAGGCGCTCCGCCTGATCCTGTGTCACAAGCGCGTCTATCAGCCCGTCAAGATCACCGTTGATGATCGAGGAAATATTGAAATTCCTGTTGTCCCCGCTGAGTCTGTGATCGGTCACGCGGTTCTGCGGGAAATTATAGGTGCGCACTCTGTCGCTTCTGTCTCCGGAGCCGATCTGTGTTTTTCTCTCGGCTGCCACGGCGGCATCCTGCTTCTCCTTTTCCGCTTCGTACAGTCTGGAGCGGAGGATCTGCATGGCGCGATCCTTATTCTTATACTGGCTTCGCTCGTCCTGACATTCCACGACCATGCCCGTAGGCAGATGGGTTATGCGGATGGCGCTCTCGGTCTTATTTACGTGCTGTCCGCCCGCTCCCGAGGAGCGGTAGGTATCTATTTTCAGATCATTGGGGTCAAGTCTGAATTCGACCTCCCCGATCTCCGGCATAACGGCAACGGTCGCTGCCGATGTGTGTATCCTGCCGCCGGATTCTGTCACCGGAACGCGCTGGACACGGTGTCCGCCTGCTTCAAATTTGAGTCTTGAATAAGCGCCCTCTCCCTCAATGACAAGGCTGATCTCCTTTATGCCGCCGAGCTCTGTTTCGTTGATATTTGCAATCTCGACCTTCCAGCCCCGGCGCTCGGCGTACATGGAGTACATCCTGTAAAGGTCGTAGGCAAAGAGCATACCTTCCTCGCCGCCCACGCCGCCGCGTATCTCCATGATGACGTTTTTGCCGTCGTTCGGGTCTCTGGGGAGCAGAAGGATCTTCAGCTCCTGTTCCAGACGTTCCCTTTCTGCTCTGGCGGAGGCGTATTCCTCCTGCGCAAGCTCCTTCATTTCGGGATCGTCCGCAAGCATCAGGGCACTTTCCATGTCCGCACAGGCTTTTTCATAGGCGCAGTAGGTCTCCGAGAGAGGTGCAAGTTCTCTTGCCTCCTTATCGAGCTTTGCGTAAAGAGCGGCATCGGAATAGCTCTCCGGCTGCTGCATACGCTCAAGGAGCTGTTCATACTGCCTTTTGATGAGTTTCAGCTTGTCAAACATACAATTCTCCGCTTAATTTATTGCCGCTTCCCGGAATTTCCTGCACGCCTCGAGCTGTTCTCTGGCGCCCGCAAGAGTCGTTCCGGTTATATTATCGCCCCCGTGCAGGCGGGAGAGCTCATATGCTCTGCCGTCCTCGTCGAGCTTTTCCACTCTCGTATACGTCCTGCCGTTTTTCTCTTCCTTTTTGATAAGGTACTGATGCTCGCCCATTGCGGCGATCTGCGGAAGGTGGGTCACGCACATGACCTGCTTGCCTTTGGAGACGGTGAAAAGCTTCTCACCGACCCGCTGTGCGGCAATACCGGAAACGCCGGTGTCGATTTCGTCGAAGATCATCGTGCCCACGACGTCCTTTTCGGCAAAGACATTCTTCATGGCGAGCATAATGCGGCTAAGCTCACCGCCGGAGGCTATTTTGCTTATCCGTCCCGGCTCTTCGCCCGCGTTGGCGGACATGAGGAAGCGGACGCAGTCGATGCCGGTCATATCAAAGCCCTGTCTGTTTTCGACCGGCGTAAATTCCACTTTAAAAACGACCGACGGCATACTCAGCTCGGCAAGCTCCTTTGTAATGCGCTTTTCAAGAGCCGTTCCGGCTGTTCTTCTCATTTCCGATAGCTCTCTGCCGCACATAAGGACGACGGCTTTCTGTTTTTCAAGCTCTTTTTGAAGCTTCGCTATCCTGTCGTCGGCATATTCTATCTCGTCAAGTTTTGTCCGACATCTCTCCAGATGCTCAATAAGCTCCTCGTCCGACTTGCCGTATTTTCTCTCCAGCTTATTAAGCTGTGATATTCTGGATTCCAGACTGTCGTATTCCTGCGGGGAGAAATCAAGGCTGTCCTTGAGATCCCGCAGTGTCTCGGCAGCGTCGGAAAGGGCGAAGACCGCATCGTTTATACTGTTGGCGGCTCCCTCAAGCTCTGAGGCGATGGCGGAAGCTTTTGATGCGTAATACGCGGCGTTCTGTGCCATTGAGATCGCGTTATCGTCGCCGCCCATGAGCAGCTCTATCGCGCTGTCCATGGCCTCGGTGAGTTTTTCGGAATTTCTGAGCAGATCGCGCCTTGCGATCAGAGAGTCCTTCTCCCCTGCCTTCAGCTCCGCACGTTCAAGCTCCCCGATCTGATAGCGAAGGCTTTCCGAAAGTCGTTCCTTCTCCACCTCGTCCATCGACAGGGAATCCGCTTCCTTTTTCAGTGCGGTAAACTTTGAGTATTCCGTTTTATAATTATCCCTTACCGCCGCATAATCTCCGAAGCTGTCAAGATATTCAAGATGGCGGCGCTCGTCCATGAGCTGTCTGCCGTCATTCTGCCCGTGAATATCCACGAGGAAGGATGCGAGCTCCTTAAGCTGCGAGGCCGTTGCGGGCGCACCGCAGATGCGGCAGGTGCTCTTTCCGTCCGCGCTGATCCGGCGCTGCACGATAAGCTCTCCGTCGCATTCAAACTCGTTATCCTCAAGCCACTGTTTTGCCTCGCCTTCATCGAAAACAGCGGTCACTACGCCCTTTTCGGCGCCGCGTCTGACAAGCTCCTTTGTCACACGCTCGCCCAGAACAGCGCCTATTGAGTCTATAACGATAGACTTGCCCGCTCCTGTCTCACCGGTAAGTATGTTCAGTCCGGAAGAAAACTCAATGTCTGCCTTCTCGATAACGGCTATATTTTCAATATGAAGCTCGTTTAACATGGAGCGATCCTCCGAATGTCACTTAAAAGAGTACCTCTATCTCATGATAAAGGCGCTGTGCCAGTTCGCTGCTGCGCATGGCGAGGAAGCCCGTATCGTCGCCCGCTATCGTTCCGACCAGTCCCTCAACCTCCATGTTGTCAAGCGCTGAGCAGCACGCGTTTGCAAGGCCGGGTAGGGTTTTCAGCACAACGATATTCTGTGCCACATCATAGGACACAAGGCTCTCCTTGAAGATCTTGCGAAGCCTCGGTGCAAGATCCTCGCTCTCGCTTCTCTCGGGGGCGGTATATCTGTACTTCCCGCCGACGCCAAGCTCCTTCACAAGACGCATATCCTTTATGTCTCGGGAAAGAGTGGCCTGAGTGCTCTTGATGCCACGCTGTGCGAGAGCCTCCATAAGCTGGTTTTGTGTCTCGATGTCCTGCTGGCTGATAATGTCCAAAATAACGCTTTGTCTGCCCGGTTTCATTTCAACTCTCCTTATGATTTATTTCAGTTTACTGTATGTAATTTCAAAAAAGCTCTTATTCTCCGGTGCGGCCATCACCGTATAGTGCTCCGAACGCCCGATCTGCAGGATATCTCCGTTTTCAAGGTCGCACACACTGTTTCCGTCAACGGAGAGATAAGCCCGTCTGTCGTGAAGGCGCCGGATCGTGACCTCGATCTTCTTATCCGGCGCCAGAACAAACGAACGCGCCCATATCGCATGAGGGCAAATGGGGCTGATGATGATATTCTCGGCGTCGGGCTCAACGATGGGACCGCCGGCGGACATGGAATAGCCGGTAGAGCCGGTGGGCGTTGCCACGACGATGCCGTCGCCGGAAAAGTCGGTTATCACGTCACCGCAGCAGCTTGCGGTGATATTTATGCAGTCGCCGTAGCCGTGGATAACGGCGTCGTTCAAAGCGCAGTCGGCACACACGCACTCGCCGTTTCTTATGACCCTTGTGTCAAGCTTCATACGTCTGCCGTATCTGACATTGCCCTTTGCAGCCTCAGCAACTATCTCAAGCTGATCCTTTTCAATGCCTGCCATGAAGCCTTTTGTTCCTAAATTTATGCCGATGATCGGTATCTCATAATTATGGATACTGCGTGCAACGGACAGTATCGTTCCGTCGCCTCCGATGACCACGGCAAGGCTGCACTCCGGTGCGGCTTCTTCAATGCTTATGCAGTCTTTTCCTGCCGGGAGAACAGCATCGTCACTGTCTGCAAATACGGGGCAGATGCAGGTCTCAAAGCCTTCCTCCGATAGCATTTTTTCGATTTTTTCCGTAATTTCAAGCTTAATATCCCTGTAGGGATTTGGACAGATCGCAATCATCCTTTTACCTCACAGCACCTCGTGAGATGCCTTCACGATCGCTTCAACATCGATCTCCGTCGGAGCGTATACTCCGTTTTTCATGTGACAGATATATTCTATATTGCCCTCGGGGCCTTTTATCGGAGAATAGTCCACTCCCGCGACCGTAAAACCGATCTCGGTGGCAAAATCAAGAATGCTGCGGACAACGGCTGCGTGAACGCTCTCATCGCGCACAACGCCCTTTTTGCCGACTTCCTCACGTCCCGCCTCAAACTGAGGCTTGATAAGGCAGATGATATCCGCCCCGTCCTTCAGAAGACGCTTCACCGCAGGCAGAACAAGGCGTATCGAAATAAACGAAACGTCCATGACCGCAAGATCAAGCGGCTCCGGTATCTGTTCCTCGGTCACGTAGCGCAGATTGGTGCGCTCCATGTTGACGACTCTCTCATCGCTCCTGAGCTTCCACGCAAGCTGACCGTAGCCGACATCCACCGAGTAGACCTTTTTCGCCCCGTGCTGCAGAAGAACATCGGTAAACCCGCCCGTGGACGCACCGCAGTCAATACATACCTTATCCGTCGGGTCGACCGGAAAGACCTTCAGTGCCTTGTCAAGCTTATACCCGCCGCGACTGACAAAGGGGAGGGCGTTTCCGTGTACCTCGATCTTCGCATCTTCCGATACCGACATACCCGGTTTATCGGCTCTCTGTCCGTTGACAAACACAAGACCGCTCATTATCGTTGTTTTTGCCCGCTCCCGGCTTTCGGTCAGTCCCAGCTCAAAAACACGCTGATCCAATCTTACTTTTTTCATCTCATCATTTCCTCGGCGGCATCTATCATGGCCTGCGCGTCGACCCTGAACTCCCGCATAAGCTCCTCGACCGTACCGTGAGGTACAATACCCTCACCTAAATTGAGAAGTCTTGCGGAATGTATGGCAACACCGTTTTCGTATGCCTTGGCAAGAATAAATCTGCCTGCGGAACCCACGGCGCATACATCCTCGGAGATAAGCAGTCTGCCGGTCTTTTTAAGCGAAGCCATTGTAAGGGCGAGATCAGTCGGCTTTAAAACATTCAGCTTTACTATCTCAGCGGAAATGCCTTTTTTATCAAGCGCATCCGCCGCTTTAATTGCCTCGTTTATCATTGTGCCGTATACGGCTACGGTTATATCGTTTCCTTTTCTTATGAGCGTTTCATTGCCGGTGCAGCATTCACGAAACTCTCCCTCTCCGCCTCTCGGATATCTGACGGCAACGGGGCCGGTCTCCTCAAGCACCGCCCTTTCGAGCATCATGCGAAGCTCGGCAAAGCTTGACGGGCAGAGAATTGTCATCCCCGGGACGGAGCCTATGTAATCGACATCGAAAACACCGTTATGCGTCTCGCCGTCACTGCCGACAAGCCCCGCTCTGTCTACTGCAAATACAACATGGAGCTTTTGCAGCGATACATCATGTATGAGCATATCGTAAGCCCTTTGAAGGAAGCTTGAATATACGGCAAAAACAGGAATTGCCCCCTGCTTTGCCATACCGGCCGCCATCGCGGTCGCGTGTCCCTCGGCGATACCTATATCCGCAAAGCGTTCGGGGAATTTCTTCTCAAACTCAGTCAGACCCGTACCGCTGCTCATTGCGGCGGTTATGGCAAAAACTCTCCTGTCCTCCTCGGCAAGACGGCACATCGTTTCACCGAAAACGGAGGAAAAGGTCTCTCCCCCGCCGTATATCTCGCCGGTTTGTGCGTTGAATTTTCCCACGCCGTGATATTTATCGGGATGCTCCATCGCGTAAGAGCAGCCTTTTCCCTTTGTCGTCACAACATGGACAATGACTCTGTCGTCCATATCCTTTGCAAGCGACAGAGCCTTTTCAAGCTCATGCACATTGTGCCCGTCTACGGGGCCTAAATATTCAAAGCCCATCTCAACGAAAGTGTTCGTAGGCAGAACTGTCTCTTTCAGTTTTTCTTTCAGCGCATGGTTTATATTATATAAAATGGGTATCTTCTTAAAAATGGCGCGATAAGCCTTCTTGAAGCTGATATAAGCGCTTCTGTATCGCATTTTTGCCAGAGCACGGGACATACCGCCCACGTTTTTGCTGATAGACATTTTGTTATCATTGAGAATGATAACAATAGGCTCATCGCTTCCGGCGGCGTCCTCAAGCCCCTCATAGGCAAGTCCGCCTGTCATGGCGCCATCACCGATAACGGCAGCCACATTGTAGTCGTCCCCGTTTATGGTCCTGGCTCTCGCCATGCCCATGGCAACCGAGATCGAATTTGAAGCGTGACCTGAGATAAATGCATCGTCATCGCTCTCGTACGGCTTTAAAAAGCCCGACAGTCCACCATATTGGCGCAAGGTGGAAAACTTGTCTCTGCGGCCTGTTAATATTTTGTGTGTGTATCCCTGATGTCCCACGTCAAAGACGACTCTGTCCCTGCTTGTGTCATACACTCTGTGCAGCGCTACCGTCAGCTCAACGGCTCCCAGATTTGATGCGAGATGTCCTCCAGTGTGAGAGATGCTCTCAATGAGAAAGCTCCTGATCTCTTGACACAGCGGCTCCAGCTCCTCCGCTTTCAGGGCTTTGACATCATCGGATGTGTTGATTTTCTCTAATATTCCCACGGTTTGCCCCCGCGATCTTATTTTTTTCTGTTTGCAAGCGCATCGGCGAGAGAGCACAGAAATTCAGTGTCCTCAAATGCCTCGCGGAGAACGGTCTTTGCCAGATCGGTCAGTTTTTCGACCGTTTTCCGGCAGCCCTCCAGCCCCATCAGCACCGCGTATGTATTCTTTTTCTCCTGAGCATCGGAGCCGACCGGCTTTCCGAGCTCTTCGTCGGTGCTCGTCACGTCAAGCATATCGTCTTTTATCTGAAAAGCCATACCGAGAGCTGCTCCGAAATGTCCGGCGGCGTCCATCATGAGCCTGCTCCCGCCGGCGGCGGCAACGCCCATCTGACAGGCAGCGACAAGCAGAGCGCCCGTCTTGCGGCTGTTTATCTCGGTAAGCTCCTGCTCGGTAAGCTCTCTGCCCTCCCAGAGCATATCAAGGTACTGCCCGCCGCACATACCGTCAAGTCCGACGGCATCTGCAAGTATTTCCGCACAGTTTGCCCTGTTTTCGGCAGGCAGAGCGCTCCTGAGAACGCTGCCGAATGCCTCGGCCTGCAGCGCGTCTCCGGCAAGGGTGGCGGTACACTCACCGTATACCACATGGTTCGTAGGCTTGCCCCGACGCAGCTCGTCATTGTCCATGCACGGCAGATCGTCATGGATAAGGCTGTATGTATGCAGCATCTCAATACCCAGCGCCGCTCCCATCGCCTTGTCGACATCTCCGCCGGCAATACGGCAGAATTCAAGCACGAGCATTGGGCGGATACGCTTGCCGCCCGCTAAAAGACTGTAACGCATGGCTTCGGCAAGACCCTTCTGGGGAAGCTCTGAAGCGGCGGCAAAGCATTTTTCAAGCTCCGATTCGATCTTCAGTCTGTATTCTTCTGCACTGAACATTATTCTTCATCCTCAAAGGGCAGCTCAATGGGCTGTCCGTCCGTTCCTTTTTTCAGCTTGACGACCTTCTGCTCAGCCTCGTCAAGCATCTTTGAGCAGTTTGCGATCAGACCCGTACCCTCTTCAAAAAGCTTCAGGGTATCGTCAAGCGGCATATCACCGCTTTCCAGATGGCGGACGATCTCTTCCAGTCTCTGCATGGACTGTTCAAAATTCAGTTTTTTAGCTGCCATATCTTAATTATCCTCTGTAATTTCCGTGACCGCACAATCGGCGGTGCCGTCATTCAGTCTTAAAGAAACGCTCTGACCGATAGCAAGCTGAGACGTGCTTTTTACAAGCGTGCCGTCCCGATCGGTCGCCACACAGTAGCCTCTTGTCAGCACCTTGAGCGGACTCATGGCGTCAAGCCCCGCCGTAAGACGGATATACCGCTGCTTTTTTCTGGCGATATTCCGCTCCTGAGCGGCGATCAGACCGTCGCGCAGACGGTCAAGCTCCATGCGCCGGCTGTCAACAGCCGCCGAGGGGTCGGTGAGCACCCTTCGCGCCGCTGCGCTGTCAAGTCTGTTTCTGAGCACCGACAGCTTTTTCGTCACGGCCTGCGATGAGCGTATCCGCATACTCTCCAGCAGCTCATAAAACTCCTCTTTGTCCGGTACGGCGATCTCAGCGGCATTGGAGGGAGTGGAGGCTCTTACATCCGCCACATAGTCGGATATGGTAACGTCCGGCTCATGTCCCACGGCTGAGATAACAGGTATCTCAGAGTCATATATGGCTCTTGCCACCCGCTCGTCATTAAACGCCCAGAGATCCTCTATCGAGCCGCCGCCGCGGCCTGTAATGATTATATCGGCAAGCCTATGGCGGTTTGCGTAGCGGATCGCCCCGACGATCTCGGGCGGGGCTTCAACGCCCTGCACTCGCACCGGCAGCAGCAGCACCTTTGTCATGGGCCAGCGGCGTGAAAGGATACGTATCATATCATGCACCGCAGCTCCGGCTGAGGAGGTTATGATCGCGATCTTTTCGGGAAAAGGCGGCAGAGGCTTTTTATGGGCGCTGTCAAACAGACCCTCCCCGTCCAGCTTCTTTTTAAGCTGTTCAAAAGCGGCCTGCAGATCTCCCGTCCCTTCCGGCATAATACCCGAGCAGATAAGCTGATACACTCCGTCTCTCGGATAAACGCTGAGTCTGCCTGTACACAATACAGCCATACCGTTTTCGGGCCGGAAACGGAGTTTAACTGCGCTGCTTTTAAACATCACGCATTTCAGAGAGCTTTCGCTGTCCTTCAGAGTGAAATAATGATGTCCGGAGGGATAAGTTTTGTAGTTTGAGAGCTCGCCGCGGACACAGACGTTATCAAACAGTCCGTTTTCCTCGATCAGCTCTTTTATAACGGCACTGAGCTCACTGACGCTTACGATCTGTGACTGCATTACTTATCGGACGTGCACACGGCTTCCGCAGGGGGCTTTGCGAACTCGCCCTTCATAAAGCCGCCCAGAACGCCGTTGACAAACGCGACGGTATCCGGCTCATCATAGCCCTTGTCAAGCTCTACGGCCTCATTGATCGCCGCCGATGCCGGCACATCGTCAACATAGAGTATCTCACAGAGGGCGCAGCGGAGTATGGCAAGAGCTGTTTTCGAAATTCTCTCTACCTTCCAGCCCTTTGCATATTTTTCCACATAACCGTCAAGCTCTTCTTTCTTTTCCTCAACAAGCATCACCAGAGTACGGATATATTCAAGCTGTCTGTCATCCGGGACCTGAGAAAAAAGCTCATCCTCTGTGAGAAGTGTATCATAATGCTCCGAAGAGAAAAAATCGTCCACTACCTCGGCGGCACTTCTCCCTCCGGAAGATGCGGCAAAGCAAAGCTGAACCGCGATCTCTCTTGCTGTTTTTCTGTTCATATCCGGTAAACTCCTATATTATTTATCAAAAGCGACGCCGCAGACGTGCACGTTTACCTGCGCCTGTTCAATGCCTGTCGTGGAGACGAGAAGCTCCTGCACTTTTTCCTGCACGCTCTTGGCAACATTCATAATATTGCATCCGTATGCAACGGTGATGATCGCGTCGACAATAATTACGCCCTCGGAAAACTGGAGCTTTACGCCCTTGTTGATCATTTTAAGTCCCACGCGCTCGGCAAGCTCTGCTCCGGCAGTATTTGAAAGCCCCGCAACGCCCTCAACTTCAAGTACGGCAGAACGAACCAGACTGGAAATAACCTCTTCCGATATGTTTATGCTGCCGCCGTTCTCGCGGCAGGTGATATAGTTGTCAGCCATCCTGTATCCTCCTAATTGGTTTCAGAATATTGTATCATAGAATATGCAGAAAAGAAAGTGGAAATATTCAATTTTTCACGGAAAAATGAAAGTCCGCTTCCCTCATGGAGAAACAGACTTTCAATAATCAGCTTTTTACTTCGATGATGCTCATATGCGCGGCATCATATACGGTCTCGCCGGTTATTATGTCGGTGATCTTCGCGACGGCCTCCTCGCTCAGTCCCTCGGGCGGTGCGGGCACAGCTACCGTCACGGTATCATTGCCTATGTACACGACACAGTCGGCAAATTCCTTGGCGATGAGCAGATTTTCTATCTGAGATTCCTGCATCGAGCACGTCGCCATGGCGGAGATGGCGTTCATGGCGCTGTCGATCGTTTCCTGTGAAGCGGTATCGGCAGTTGCCGCCGTCTGCAAAAGCTCCAGCGCCTCGTCCCTGGAGACCTGTCTTGTCATCCGCGCCTCCGCGAAGTATTCATTTGCCGATACCGGTATGCTCTCATCGGTCTGCGCACCGGCATAGAGCATTGCTTCGTCCTCCGCCGCGACCATTTCCGCATCGGCCGTCCCCCAGCGGTTATTGTAAGACCAGTTCAGTGCCACCGCCGCGCACACAAACACAAGTACCGCCGCCATGGTGATGTTTCTTTTCCTGTTTTTCATGCTTTTCGTTCCTCCTGCTATTCAGTCATTCATTTTCAATATTGTCACTTTATCTGAGGAAAAACCTGTGTATGACCTTACGCTCCTGAGAACGTCCATTCTCACGGAAGCCTTGTCGGCGCCGCTGCACACTACCACAACGCCGTTTTCGGAGATTATCACAAGTGACCTGCCCACCCCCTGTGTCCTGCAGAGAACCTCCTGCAGCTTTGTCTCGCTGTCCTTCGGCGTACTGCTCATCCCGCTGCCCGGCAGAAGCAAAAGCAGCAGCCCCAGGGAAAAAACGAGAACAGGAACTTTATATTTTTCAAGAACACCGGCAAGCTTTTTCAATAGTTCCAATCCTGTCTCTCCTTCGGTACCCCGAGCTCCGCCTCGATCGTCTCAGACAGTCCGTTTATTTTCGCTCCTGTCTCCTTACACTCAATATATGTTCTCCATGGGATCCATATTCCCTCATCGCTCCACCGGACCTCAACATTTACATTTGTAAGTATGATCCCCTTTCTCTCCGCTTTTTCGAGAATGTATGACGAATACTCCTCCTCTGTTGCACTTTTGCTGAGAGATCGCTTCGTCTCCTCTGATCTTTCCGTGATCATCTTTTCGTTATTCCTGACCAACGCCATTTCGGTCGAAAGTGTCGTCCAGTCAAAGTCCGCAAAGGGTTCGAGTATGCATATGATCAGTATGCAGGTGCACAGCAGCTCCGCTATCTGCTTTATTCCTCTTTCCGGAATAAAGGAAACGGCGGCGCCGAAAAAGCACGAGAGAATACATATCCTTCTGAGGATTTCGCTCATACTCCCGTCACCGCCTTTATTGCCGATGTAAACGATATGAACAGCATGATGCACTCACTGCCCGTAAGTCCCATGAGCATGGCGGCAGTGCTTCCCATATCGTCAAGAAAGCTTCCTATGCAGCCTCCGGAGAAAGCCGTACATACCGCCGCACCGGCCTTGAAGGCAAGATAGCGTACAAAAAGCTTTGCAAAAGGCTCTATGCAGAAGGCGCATACCGCCGTCATGCCCAGAGCACCGACAGAAGCTTTTATCATGGATGCTGCCGAAAGTACGGCGGCAGCCGCATCCGAGGCAAGTCCGCCCACCACGGGAAGCGTCCCCGAAATGACCGTTCTCGCCGTCTTTACAGCAAGGGCATCCGCAGAGCCGGTAATTGCTCCCGAAACGCTCAGAAGCAGACTGAATGTCAGCGTCAGCGCCGTCATCAGCGTTATCGCCGCCCATTTTGACGTTTTTTTGAGCATATCGGTCATCGCGTTTCCGTAAACGCAGCCGCTCAGAGAAAGCGCGGCGAAAGCATATACGAGCGGTATGATCAGCTTGTCCGACAGATTCATAAGCACTTCAAGTCCCAGACATACGACAGCGTATTTTGCCGGAGCCGAGATCGCCGCGCCGCTTATCGCCGAGGCGGTAAAAACCGCCGGAAAAGCGACCTTCGAATAATCCGACAGCCGCCGCATCGTTTCCGCTATGGAATTAATAAGTGCGTCCATGCTTCCGAGCAGCAGGACAGCCTCGGCACACACGCCGATTAAGTTTACATAATATTTATTCGTGCCGTCTCCGCAGAATGTCAGTGCAAAGGCTGCGCACAGTCCGATCAAGATCTCGGAAACGATCAGACCGATATTCCCCTTTATCTCGTTTCGGACTGCTTCACCGGCGTGTTTAATAAGCCTCACGACAGCCGCCGTTGTGTCAAAGCTGCCGTCGGCTTCAAGCTCTCCTGCCACATTCCGTATTTCGGGCGGGAGCATAGTCTCGGCTTCGCCCGCGCCGAAGTCCCCGGCAAGCCCCGATGCATGACATTCGCCTGTCAGCAGCGGAAAAATGAGCAGAATGAGCAGCAGCTTTTTCAAACCATATCTCCTATCATTCGCAGCATCGTAAAGATCATCGGCGACGCGGCGGCAAAAGCGCACATTGTCCCCGCCAGCTCTACCGCCGAGGCCACCGAGCTTTGTGAAGCATCCCTGCACAGCTCGGCGGAAATTTTTGTAACAACAGAAATTGCCGTGCATTTCATCAGCGGTGCGGCGTATTTTCCGCAGTCAGCCGACAGTATCCTTATCTCCGAGAGTATTTCCCGCAGGGTTTCCGACGCGCCGACAGCCGCCGTCAGGATCGCCGCTACCGCTGCAAGGCTCACCAGTGCGGAAAGCTCCGGATTTGTGCGTTTTATGATAAGCGTCAGCATCGCAATTACCGCTGCGAGTGCCGAGGCTTTGAAGGCCGTCTCCATCAGAAGCTGAAAAGACTGCGGATAAGCGAAAACAGCTCACTTATCTTCTGAACGACCACCATCATCACCACGACAAGCGCCGTTATGGTCGTCATCAGTGCAAGCTCGTCCCTGCCGGACTTTTGCAGCAGCAGATTGATAACCGCAACAATGACGCCTATGGCGGCTATTTTGAATATCAGATCTACATCCATTCTTTTCTCCTAAAGAAATACTATTGTCACCAGAGTTCCTGCCGCAAGCGATAATCCGACCGACATTTTCCGCACTTCCGGAAGGGAGCTTTCTGTCTCGGCAGCCTTCAAAGCGAGGCACTCCTCCGCCGTTCGGATCGCAGAAAGCTGTTCGGAAAGCTCCGCCCGACCGAGAATACGTCCCAGATGCAATATTCGCTGCATACTCTTCCGATCGAGGAGGCTCAGTCTTTTTTGAACGCTCTCCCTCCACAGCTCTTCAAAGCCTGCTTTTTTCAGTTCACCGGTTCTCTCGGCAAGCTCTTCGGCAAGCTCCTTCACGCATCCATTTGTACCCTCCGATACCTTTTTCATCAGCACGGGCAGCGGCGCAAGATTGGTCGCCAGTTCGCTGTGCATGATCTCAAGCGCCATGATGAGCATCCTCAGACATTCGAGCCGTTTTCGGCTTTCCGTGTAAATCGATATACCCGTCAGCAGACCACCCGTCAGACACAGTATCGCACCTGCGAGCTTCAGCATATTTTTCTCAGGCGGTATGTCCTTTTTTCTCCGTCCGCCCCTATTTCAAGGACATATGTGAAAATTCCTTCGTCAAAAAGCTCTCCGTATCCCTTTCTCTTTCTCATTTCCTCCGCATTCGCACCGTGCGCGGTCGATATGATATTTACACCGCACCCGCAGATCTCCCTTACCGCGTTCATTTCCTGCCGCCTGCTTATTTCGTCCAGAGCAATAAACCGCGGGCTCATCGTCCTGAGCATTATAAGGCAGGCGCTCTCCTTGTCCGCGCCGGAAATAACATCCGTACACCGCCCCTGTGCAAAAGTACTTCCCTGCTCACTCCCCGGAAAGATCTCTCCTCTGTCATCGACCACCGAGACTCTGTAACCTTCATCAGATATCAGCCGTATAAGCTCTCTCAGTGCCGTTGTCTTACCTCCGCCGGGCGGTGAAACGATCAGGGTATTGGCGCGTAAAGCGCATATCTCTTCCGCTTCCTTTCTCAGATCGCCGATGAAAGGATTGGGTATTCTGATATTGAGCGAAGTGTATCGGCTGAAAGCATATATCTCTCCGTTTCTTGTGACCGCCTCGCCGCAGGTCCCGATCCTGATGCCTTTATATGTAATAAACCCGTTTTTCAAACTGTCCGCCGCCGAATGGAGAGAAGCGCAGGTCGCTATTTCAAGGATCCTGCTCAGATCCTCGGCGGTAACCGCCGGTGAGTGCGTATCACGTTCCGCTCCGCCCGATACGAGCTTCACACTGCTCCCCGTTCTGAGCCGGATCTCCTCCGGATACTCGACGGGAGATTTTTCGCAATATGCTCTGATATGCTCCGGCAGCACTTCAAAGGCTGTCCTCCGCAAGTCCGTCAAGTCCGCACCCCCTCTGCACACAGTATACTTATGCTCTGTTCCTCCGATTATTCTTGAATGTCGGACGAAAGTGTGTTAAACTTATTTTCGACAAATAATAACGGAGGGTCAATCCATATGGAAATGAAGATACTTTGGTTCGGCGCGATATTTCTCGGCGGCTGGATCTGGGCCTATCTCTTTATAAGACAGTTTCTTTTTAACATCAGAGTGGCAACGCCCCTTGTCAACGGCATGAAAAAAGCCGATGAAAACCTGATCGCCCCGGGTGCGGGGAAGTATACGGGTGTTTCCATCGGAATATGTCTTTTCTTTACTCTTATCGGCTGTGCCGTTATTCTCCTTTTCTGCCGGACTTATCTGATCATAGGATATTTTATCGGTTTCCTCTGCGCCGCTGTAATGGTCTTTTTCAGAATGTCCCCCGAAAACCGTTCCATGTTTGACGCTTTCTGCGTGACCTACTACCGCTTTGTCCCCGATGACGAGCTGAGAACGGCGATGTATAACAAAAAGCCCAGCCAGATGAAGCAGCGGCTGCACGCCATGGGCGTCTCAACCGCTTTCATTCCTTCCTTCGAAAAATAAAAAAGTATAATAAATCGGGAGGTCGATCACGACCTCCCGATTGAGACTGTAGACAAAGCCTCACAGAGTTCGTGCCCATAGGCGCGAGTAGAGTTAAATCCGTTTTTGAGGCAGCTTTGCCGCCTCAAAAACACCCTGAGGCGCGTTTTACGCGTCCTCGCGCCGACCAAAGAGGGCGTTAGCCCGATGCGATAAGCGCGAGTAATTCTCGTCGACAAAGTCTTCAAGACTTTGTCGACGATTTAAATCGGGAGGTCGTGATCGGCCTCCCGCTTTATCTCAGTGCACATTTACGCGCATGATCAGCACACTATTTCCTTTATTCTTTCCCACATTCTGTCCATATACGGGAAGAACTGATAGAACCTTGCGTCATGCATATTTCTGCCTTCCGGTACATAGATGTCTTTTTCATCGTATTCCTCTATATTGCTGCCCAATGCCGCCAGCTGATCCACGGTCATATCGGTCATCATATAACGCCCCAACCCGTTTACTGTTTTAACGATCAGCTCCGGATCGCGACTGAAAGCTTCTTTGGCCCGGTTTATATATGAGTCGATATAGAGTCTCTGTCTGCCCATACGGGAAATATTCGTACCGTCCGCCACGCCCTGTCTTGCACGCACGAAGCTCAGCGCTTTTTGCCCCTCAAGCGTAACGGTCGCCCCCTCTGTATAGCTGCTGTCCAGTTCCGTCAGATCATAAGGCATAGTGACCGGCACGCCGCCGACAATATCAGTGAGCACCGGTACGGCGCCCATGGAGATCTTCACATAATGATCGATCGGCATATAGAACAAAAGCGAGGAAACGGCATTTGCCGTATTTATACAGCTGTCTTTCAATCCGGAACCGTAGTTGTGAGAGAGTGTGATCTGTTCGTACTCATATCCGCCGACATTGCCCACGACATCCAGCCACGGTACGGATGTCATCGTATCGCGGTTTATCTGAATAAGCTGCACGGTGCGTTCAAGATTGTCAAAAACCATGAGCGCAAGAAAGTCCGCCTGCTGATAATTATAATACGGGATCATCTGATCCGGCTCATAGTGAATGAGCTCATCATCGTCAACACCGATAAAAAGTACAGTATCAAGCTGACGGCGCATTTTACAGACTTCGCCGTCATAGATTATCTCTCTTCTGATCTCGATCCCATGCTCTGCCTTTCCGGCGTTCTCTATCTCCGGACCGATCCGCTGCTGTATCTTAACGGCTCCGAAGAAAACGCCGGCAAGAAGCAGTATTCCGAGACAAAGCAAAACAATATTACTTCTTTTCACTTTATACTTCCGATCATTCTGTATGATTTCTTAACGATCTCGGCAAACTTTGAAGCTCCGCCGTTCTTCCTGATGATCTGAGCCGCAGTTCCGATATTGGGCGCTCTGTCCGTCAGATTATGGCAGTCACTGCCAATCAGATGGAATTCGTCGTTGTTGAGCATTTCCATGGCGATCTTCCTCGACTGTTCCCGAATGAAAAAGCTTGCGTTTACCTGCACAAGCATCCTTCTTCCGCTCACCATATCGGTAAGAGAATAATCATTCAGTAATCTCATGTACCGGTCGATATGGGCTATGATCGGGATCATGTTGAGGTTATTGCCGGTCTCTTCGATCTCATCAAGCATCGACTCTCCCCACGGGATCATCGGAGGTTCAATGAGGATACATGGGAGTTCTCCCATTTTGAGGGATGCGAGCCCGTCAGCCATGCTCATCCCCGGGAAATAGAGCACCTCGGCCGCGGGATAAACGACAGGGAATTCCGATCCGTCTTTATCCATGGCTTCAGTGAGCTGTCTGAAAGCACGTGTCCTGCTTTCAATAAAATTATCCGGGTCGTCTTCGTTCGGATAGAAGTGAGGTGTGGCAAAAACGATATCAACGCCCTGCTTTTTGCAGAGCTTGAGCATCTGCAGGCTCTCGTCTGCATCGCAGGCGCCGTCATCTATATCGGGTAGAATATGCGTATGAAAATCAATCATAAAAACCAGTAAAAATAAGTTTATCACAAAAGGGCGGCAAAGAAAATGCCGCCCTTATTTTTATATTACACTGCTGCCGGGATCAGACCGTTTATTTGATATCGGTCATAATGAGAATTGCGCCGCATTGGTCAAAATGGACATTGATCAGTCCGTCTTCGGGAATTTCCACTCTCAGCTCTTTCCACTTGCCGTCAAAGAGCTTGACCAGAACATTGTCGCCGACCTTTATATCTTCCAGTGCAAACTCAACCTCACTCGGTTTTTCCTCCTGAAGCCAGAAGAAGTATCTGGCTGTCATGCCCTCGGGTATCTCGTCCTTGACTTCCTTATAGGCCTCATTGAAAACGTCCCAGTTGACGCGCTCAAGCATATATGCCTGATCAACCGCGATCGTGACGACGTCGTCTCTTTTATGAATACGTATGGGGAGAGAGGAAGCAGTACTTCCTTTGGTCACCTTGGTCGTACCTGTCACACTGTCAAATACAGTGCTCATTTCGGCAAGCTTTTTCAGTATTGCAGCAGAACCGCCGGGAGAATGACAGATGGCGATAGGACCGTTGACGGAAACGGTGATTATGACGAGCTGATTCTTTTCATCGAACTCATGCTTCATTTCCTGCCATTTATCGTCTTTATACTCAAGATAGGTAAAACCTGTGGCTTGTTCGAATTCTCTGATCTTGAAGACGATCTGATACGGGAGAAAATCCGCCTCAGACCAGTAAACGGAAAGCTCGCCGTACTCCTGGTCGATGGCGTTATCAAGGATAAGATAGGCATCTTCCAGGATCTGCTTCTTTTCGAGGTCAAGCTCATCTCTGTAGTTATATTCGGTATAATCGGCTACCATCTTGTCTCGGTCGACCTCAAGACCTTCCGGGAAGATATAATCCGTATCTTTTTCTTCCGTGTTCATGATATCCGTATTATTTACCAGAAATGAGTCCATGTCGTAATCATATATGCTGGGGTCTCTGCCCTTGTCGGCAAACTCTTTTTCTTCAAAGTCATTCTCTCTGATTGCAAAAGAACCGGCCTGAACGCCAAGGAGCATGATCATTGCAAGTATAACCGCAATAAAGCGTTTCATTCAGATGCCTCCCAAAAAATTATTGATTTTCCGTATTTTC
>JAUNND010000023.1:0-24969 GCA_030531595.1 Eubacteriales bacterium
CCCGCTCTCAAGGCCGCAGGCTTCCTGACCCGTGACCCGAGAATGAAAGAGCGTAAAAAGTACGGTCTCAAAGCCGCCCGCCGCGCTCCTCAGTTCAGCAAGAGATAATCCTTACATTACCTGTCAAAACCACTCTCCGCTCGTCGGAGGGTGGTTTTTCTACGGTCACAATAAGTGCGCTTTGCATTACTTCAACTTCAAAATACTATGACCGGATGCCTTCGTTGACATCCGGTCATTATGTTAAAAAGACTTCAGAATCTTACGACTCTCCAGCAACCATCTTCCACGATCAAGTCCACTTTGAAATATGAGCTCTCCTGTGGGTGGTCCGTGGAAGTCCGGAAGTAAATATCGATTGTTCTTGTTGCTCCTTCCGGTTCATCTCCTGTAATCTCATCTATACCATCCATTCTGCAAATCTGAACCATTTCAACAGGGACAATATCTTCTGCGGAAATCAGACTGCCAGAGGCAAGGCTACGCACTCTATCAAGATTTAGGGAAGTATCTTCGGGACAGTTCCTCTTTTCCGTGATCTCATAGTATACTGGGAAATCGCATGCTGTGATTTCACTGGAGACTCCGATGGCAGATGTACGTGATAAATGTCCCTGAATAATTCTCTCAAATCCGTCATATCCCTTCACATAGGCATCGACCACAATACAGGCAACATTTAAGGCAGTTAACTTACTAGAGTCTGGCTGGATTAATATATCAGATGTGGGTGCAACAGAATTCAACGCTTCCTCAAAAGGATCCCTTGCGTCATCATTCACGTTGAACGAACTGTGCGGATCCATGAGTTTGCCGTCCCAACTGAATTTCTCGCACCCTGCCAGGAAGAAGTGCGGTGCAGGGCAGTTGACGACGTCGCATCCGAGGAACACTGCTTCGCTTGTCTCTTCAAGAAATGCACCGCCGTTGCTGCAGTCATGGATCAGCGTATTCTGCACGTGCAGCTCCGAGACGTGCCGCGTCCGGATGCCGAGGATGCCGCAGCCGTAGAGGTCGCAGCTTTCCAGAAGCACATTCTGACAGCCTTCCAGATACAGCACACCACCCATGCAGTTTCCGGGGAGCTTGTTGTGTCCCAGATGCACATCTGTCAGAGAGATATTTTTACATTCGTAAAAGCTCAACACATTGGCATAGCGCGGCTGAGTGACGATCTCCCCGCCCGAGATATGGAAATTGTACAGATTTCCGAGACAAAGGGCGCTTCCGTCATAGACATCCTGCCATGCGTAAGGCTTTCCGTCAAACTTCGGAGTGGCATAGTCGAAATCATCCTTTGCGGGATACTCGGAGGCTTCCGTCAGGTCTATCAGAGGAACGTCTATCATGATATGCGTATCCGAATGGATCGCCGCGAGAAATTCGTCCGCCGTACTGACGTGGACTTCCCTTGCATCGGTATAATCCACCTGTACTGCTTCTGTCTGGACCTCCCCCACACCGGCAGAAGACATCTGCGCTCCCCACATTTTTACAAGTTCGGCTTCTGAAATTTCCGCTCCGTCAATGGAAATTGTATCATTCTGTGATGCACTGCCTATCCATTTGTCAACAATGTTATTATTGAAAGACAGATTAGAGAATTGCAGCCCGCCGTCATAGAAGACATTTTTAATGTGGTTATCATGGACGCTGATATTGTCAAATGTTGACTGCCGCGGACTGCCCTGAATCAAAGTCTGAAGGTAGTTATCGTATATTTCGCATTTTCTGACTGCGACATCCGATGCGTTGTAGAAAAGAAATGCTCCCACTGCTTGCTGATATGCTCCCTCTCCTCCGCAGTCATATATTTTGCAGCCATCCACCGAAAGCGATTTGGCTTCCGAAAAGCTGATACCGGCAGAGGAACAATGGTATATTTCGGTATCTTTCACTTTCAGATCGCTGCTGTGCTCCGCCCACACGCCGACAGTTCCGCAGCCGTACAGCCGACAGTTATCTACGACCGCGTCAACGCAGCTTTCCAGTCTGATGACTCCGCCCTCACAGTGCTCGGCGGCTTCAGTATGGCCGACAGTCAGACCGCTGAGGTTAAGCCGGTCACATTTTCTGAATGCAAGAACATTTGAAGATCGCGGAACAGTAACGATTTCCGCACCATCTCCGACGATGCTCAAACCGTCAACATCGTCAACACACAGTTCATACTGCCCCTCAAAGCCGTAGTTGTTCCAATGATAATACTCACTTGCACCGTTTTTGCCGTAGTTCGTTGCTTCTGTCAGATTATATGTTCCCGCTGCCGCACGGATTTCGACATTCGGCGCTATTGCCGCGAGCAGCTCATCCACATTGGAAACAGTAACGGTCTTTGCGTTCGGTGTCTTATCTGTCTTCGGTCCGAGCGCCACAGCGCAGCCGCAGAGGATAAGAACGGGTACAAGGGCAAGGGCTATGGCAGCTTTACTTTTTTTCTTAAATGACATGATTTGAATAAGTCTCTCCTTCAGGTCTTTTTTCCCTTCGGAAAAACCTGTTATCATCCGGCACGGTGCTGTGCATGAGTCCTCTGCGATCTTGAGAAGTGTTTCGCCGTATCTGCGTTTTTCGTCGGCATTCATTCTCTTCAGCAATGTTTCATCACAGCTCAGCTCACAGACCCTGTCAATCTCTTTTCTGAAATAACGGACAAACGGGTTAAACCAGTGAGCTGAAAACACGAGAAGGGAAAACCACTTCAGAAGAATATCATGCCTTCTGAAATGAATGATTTCGTGCCGAAAAACATTCTTTAACGCAACGTCCTCGTACTCCGTATCGGGAATTATAAGTATAGGATTTACAATTCCAAAGGTCAGCGGAGCGGAAGTTATTCTGCTTCTTTTGAGTATAGGTTTCCGCGCAGAATAAACCTCGTCATACAATTCAATATCATGGCGGGAGGGTCTTGACAGTCCCTTCCTCATCAATGACTTAAACCGCGCATATGAGATCATATTCCAAAGCAGAAAACCGGCGGCTCCACAACACCAGACAATAAACAGGATCGTCGGGATGGAAACAGTCTTTTTTTCAAGCGGTGTGAATTGCTCTGTCACAGACTCGTTCTGCACAGGCTGAGGCGGGACATCCGTGCGGGAATATGTTGAAACGACCGTTATCCCTGTCTCTGCCTGCGGCTCTGAATAAGAAGCTTCGGGGAGATTAACGTGAGAAGCTGAATTGCCGACCGGTATCAAGCCATTTACCGGAACAGCAAATCTCAGAACAACAATAATCCATGCGACATATAGAAAAGAGTTCGGAATTTTTCCCTTTGACAGCTTCCGCAGCACCGCAAGGAACAGACCGCACAGAGTACCCGCAGCCGTCAGCGCCAAAAGTGTTTTCAGAAAAGCAGTCATTTATTTTCCTCCGAAAACATCTGTCGCAGTTCAGCGATATCATCCTTTGAAATGCCGTCGGTGTTCAGAAGTGCCGCCACAAGATTACTTGCCTTTCCTTTATAGAGCCGGTTGATCAGTCTTGCTGTGGCCCATGTATTGTAAGCCTTTTCTGTGACCAGCGGAGAATAATAGAATATTTCTCTTTTCTCCTGCAATACGGCACTCTTGGAGACCAGACGGGCGAGCAAAGTCTTGATCGTTGCGGCTTCCCAGTCCATCGTTGCCTGAAGGGTTGAACGGATCACGCTTAAAGGAAGGGCTGAATCCGAAGTCCAGAGAACCTTCAGCACCTCAAGTTCACAGTCCGTTATCTTTTCCATTATTTCTTCCATACGAAGACCTCCTTATAGAGTTTACAGCTGTAACCTCATATAAAATATCACGGTAGTCTACATTTGTCAACTGCCTTGTTGCGTTTATTCTGTATTAGGCGATTGTAAAAGTCGGACATTTTTGATAAACGTTAAGTAAGCTATCTAAGGTAGGGAACGGTCGCGGAGAAAAAGCAGCATTAGGCTATCTCAAAAACCATTGATTTACCGAGACTTTTTGAGTTTTACAAGTGACTATTTATTCTTTATCGATCGCAGAGTGGTTTTATTACGCGGAAATTTGTTTATTAATGCCAAATGTAATAGTAAAATTTTGTGAAATACATAAAAATTCAAACGCATTATTGACGCGCCTTGTCACAGGTTGTATTATACTTTCATATACATGGATGAAAAACATCCAAAAAAACATTACGGAGGAAACAACATGAAAAAGCTTTTAGCTATCGCACTGGCACTTGTCATGGTTCTGGCTCTTGCTCCTGCCGGCTTTGCGGATGACGCTCTGGTCGAAGCTGCAAAGGCAGAGGGCGAACTGGTCGTTTACGGCTCCTGCGAGGAGGAATATCTCGCCGCCGCCTGCGAAAACTTCCAGAAGCTCTACGGCATCAAGGTAAGCTATCAGCGTCTGTCCACCGGTGAGGTGCAGGCAAAGATAGAGGAAGAAAACGGCAATCCCTCTGCTGACGTATGGTTCGGCGGCACGACCGACCCCTACAACGTCTGCGCAGCCGAAGGTCTGCTTGAGGCTTATCAGGCAGAGAACGCAAAGAACATCTCCAAGGATGTTTACAAGAACGCTGACGGCTACTGGTACGGCATTTACACCGGTATCCTCGGCTTCATGGTCAACAGAGACGAGCTTGACCGTCTCGGTCTTGAAGCTCCTCAGGATTTCGCAGATCTGACTAAGCCCGAATACAAGGGTCTTATCTGGCTGTCCAACTACCAGACCGCCGGTACCGCAAAGCTCGTCATCAACACCGTTATCCAGAAGTACGGTCACGACGAAGGCATCAAGTTCCTCTGCGACCTCGATAAGAACATCGAAGTTTACACCAAGTCCGGCTCCGGCCCGTCCAAGAACGTCGGCACCGGTGAGTGCGTCATCGGCATCGGCTTCCTGCATGACGGCATTACCCAGATCGTTGACAACGGCTACGAGAATATCGAGCTGATAGTTCCCTCCAGCGGCACCACCTGCGAGATCGGCGCGACCGCTATCTTCAAGGGTGCAAAGCACCCCAACGCAGCCAAGCTCTGGATCGAGTACGCTCTGTCTCCCGACTGCGTCAACCACGCCAAGGAGAACGGCTCCTACCAGTTCCTCGTTCTCAGCAACGCGGAGCAGCCTGAGGTTGCAGCCGAGTTCGGTCTTGACCCCAACAACGTCATCGACTATGACTGGGACGATGCTACCAACAACATCAAGACCTACGTTGAAGAAGTTATGAACGCTCTGGCAGAGTCCGGCGCGGATACCGCTGACGAGGGTCGTTTCCAGATCGCGTAATTTCACCACATTTATCAGCATTCACCATTTTACGGGATGGCGGCACACGCCGCCATCCCGATTTTAATCCTTTCAAAAGGGAGAAAGGAGCAATTGCATGAACAAAAGACAAAGCGCAGTTCTTGACAGAAAAAAACTGATGGCCGACCCGATCATGGTAACGACCATCGTTGTGCTTATCACTTTTCTGACGCTGTTCATTCTCTATCCTCTGGCCATGCTTCTGGTGGACAGCTTCATATCCGACAACGGTTTCAGTTTTGACATTTTCAAACGCATTTTTGAAATGCCGAGCTTCACCAAAGCCATTACCAACACCTTAAAGGTGGGCTTTCTGGTTGGCATCGCCTCGGCGCTGATCGGCCTCCTGTTCGCATACGTGGAGGTCTATGTAAGGATGAATAAATTCGTGGGCGGTCTTTTCAAGGTGGTCTCCATGCTGCCGGTCGTTTCGCCCCCGTTCGTACTGAGCCTTTCGATGATAATGCTATTCGGCAAGGCCGGTATAATAACCCGCTTCCTGCTGGGTATCTACGATAACAGCGTTTACGGCTTCTGGGGCATCGTCATCGTACAGACGCTGACCTTCTTCCCCGTGTGCTACATGATGCTCAAGGGTCTTCTCAAAAACATCGACCCCTCCTTAGAGGAAGCCGCACGCGACATGGGCGCATCCCGCATGAAGGTGTTTACGAGCGTGACTCTGCCTCTCATGCTTCCGGGCATAGGCAACGCGTTTCTCGTGACCTTTATCGAGTCCATCGCAGACTTTGCAAACCCGATGATAATCGGCGGCTCCTACGATACGCTTGCAACCACGATCTATTTGCAGATAACCGGCGCTTACGACAAATCCGGCGCCGCGGCGATGGCTGTCGTGCTGCTGTGCATCACGCTTGCGATGTTCGCCGTTCAGAAATACTATCTGGAGGCCAAGACCGCCGCGACCCTCACCGGCAAAGCGTCCAGAGGCAGGATGCTCATTGAGGACAAAAGCGTCAAGGTCCCGCTCACCATTCTGTGCTCTTTGGCGGCAGGCTTTGTTATCCTCATGTACATCTGTGTTCCCATCGGCTCGTTCTTCCCCACATGGGGCTACAAGTTCTTCCCGCTTACGGGCAAGTGGTTCAAGCTCGTATTTACGCGCTACCACGGCTTCAAGGCGTTTAAGGACTCCTTTATTCTCTCGCTTATCTCCGCACCCGTCACCGCTTTGCTGAGCATGATAATCTCCTACCTTGTCGTCAAGCGCAAGTTCAAGGCAAAGGGCTTCATCGAAGCGGTCTCCATGCTGGCGATGGCTGTCCCCGGTACTGTTCTGGGCGTCGGCTACATCAGAGGCTTCTCCGGCGGCATTTTCCACACCGGCTTTTTACAGGGAATATACGGCACGGGTCTTATTCTTGTCATCGTCTTTGTTGTCCGCTCACTGCCGACCGGCACAAGAAGCGGTATCTCCGCGCTGAGACAGATAGACAAGTCGATCGAGGAATCGGCATACGATATGGGCGCGGACAGCTTCAAGGTGTTTATGACGGTCACACTCCCGCTCATAAAGGATTCCTTCCTCTCCGGTCTTGTCACCGCGTTCGTCCGTTCCATCACGGCTATTTCCGCGATCATTCTTCTTGTCACGCCGCAGTTCCTGCTTATCACGGTGCAGATCAACGAGTTTGCGGAAAAGGGCTCATACAGCCTCGCCTGCGCCTTCGCCACCATACTTATTATCATCACCTACGGTGCGGTGCTGCTGATGAACGTGTTTATAAAGCACTTTGGCACCAGCAAACAAATAAAGGAGGATAACTGACCTATGGAAAAGATCAAAAAAGGCGTCCGTCTGGAGAATATCTCCAAAATATATCAGGATCCGAAAACCGGAAAGGACTTCTATGCCGTCCATGACACAAGCCTTACCATAGAGCCCGGCTCCTTTGTCACGCTGCTCGGTCCTTCCGGATGCGGCAAGACCACGACTCTCCGCATGATCGCCGGTTTTGAAAGCCCTGACGAAGGTGAAATTTACCTCGGCGATGAACCCATCAATGAGCTTACGCCGAATAAGCGCGATACGGCGATGGTGTTCCAGAGCTACGCACTGCTCCCGCACTACAACGTATTTGACAACGTGGCATACGGTCTCAAGCTGCGCAAGGTATCCAAGGAAGAAATTCACGAGCGCGTTATGAGCATCCTGAAGCTTGTTGAGCTTGAGGGCATGGAGGGGCGTATGACCAACCAACTCTCCGGCGGTCAGCAGCAGCGTGTCGCCCTCGCAAGAGCACTTGTCATTGAGCCTTCTGTTCTGCTCTTTGACGAGCCTCTTTCCAATCTCGACGCTAAACTGCGTGTATCCATGAGAACGGAGATACGCCGCATCCAGCAGGAGGTCGGCATCACCGCGATCTATGTCACGCACGATCAGTCCGAGGCAATGGCACTGTCCGACAACATCATCATCATGAACAAGGGCGTTGTGGCGCAGATGGGCACGCCTCAGGAGATTTACTACCACCCCAACAGCGAGTTCGTTGCCGACTTCATCGGCGAGGCAAACTTCCTCAAGGGCAAGCTCATTGACTTTGAGGGCAAATCTGCGCTTGACATCAACGGTACTCCCGTTGTTATTGAACGCCGCGAGGGTATGGAAAACGGGAAGGAATACACCATCGTTCTGCGTCCCGAGGCTGCGACCCTCTCGGAAAACAAGGGGTTGCCCTGCAAGGTCGTATTGTCCTGCTTCATGGGCTCATATCAGAACTATCACGTTATGGTCGGTGATACGCTCGTCAAGCTTGCGGAGAATAACCCCAAGAATAAGCGCATTTTCGCAGTCGGCGAGAACTGCTTTATCGACTTTGAGGCCGGTTCGGTACACGTCCTGTGATGAAAAAGCTGTCTGATTTTGTCTCATCGGCAAAACGCGATGAGCATATATGGATAACCGATATAAGAAAAACTTTTGCGGCAGATAATTCTGCCGCAAAATCGGTTATAAGACTGCAAAAACTCGATGGAAGCTTCGCTGATTTTGCCTGTCCCCTGCCCCGATGGAATTGCGATGAAGAGTACGCATTTCTGCTCGACTATGTGAGCAGCCGGATATACAATATTCTTTCCGTGTTCAGCGGCAAAAGCATCACTGTTTTCTGCGGAACGGAGCTGAACGGTCTGTTTGAAGAAGCTTTTTCACGCTTTTATTCAAATTCCGGTTATAAAAAGGTGATAAATATTGCTCGCAGGCTGGGAGGCGCCGAGCCTTCCTTTGCCCTCCGTTCCCTGTCGGAATACTTACCGGCCGAGGACAGGCGCGAAACACGCTCCGCCGACATCGCCGCGAGAGTAAAGGCCGCCGTTGAGAACGTGAGCAAGGGAACATACTGCGGTATTGACGTGGGCGGCACGGATATAAAGCTTGCCGCCTCGCTGAACGGAAAGCTCGTGGCCGTCAAGGAATACGACTGGAATCCCGCCGGATTTACCCGTGCGGAAATGATAAAGACCCCCATATTGCTCCTTGCGGAGCTTATGGCGGCCTGCGTCGAAAATGAGCGCGTCGGGAATGTCGTCGATATGTCTCCCGCTCTGAATGTCCATGCCGACCGTAAGACGGTGGAACGGGCGATCCGTGAAGTCAAAGCACGCATCGGAGGCATAGGGAAATTTAACGGACTGGCCCTCAGCTTTCCCGATATCGTCACGGATAACCGCATTTTAGGCGGCGAGACGCCGAAAACTGCCGGTATCCGTTCAGACCCGTCCGCCGATTATGAGGCGGAGCTGATAAGCCTTTCAAAGCTGAACGAGGAGCTTGGGGCGCTTGCAGACAAGGTCAGAGTCATAAACGACGGTCCGATGGCTACCTTCAGTGCTCTTTCGGAGCTTGCGTATTCGGAAAAATCGGAGATAGGCGCGGTTATCGCCCACAGTCTCGGCACCGATCTCGGTACGGGCTGGATCGACAGCAGCGGCGAAATGCCGCAGATACCGCTGGAGTGCTACGATCTGCTTTTCGATCTCGGAAGCAGCGTGTCAAAAAGCCTGCCCCCCGATGATATGCGTTCGCTCAAAAACGAGAACTCCGGAATGGCAGGAGCAAGGCGGTATCTGGGTCAGGCTGCGGCGTACAGACTTGTGTATCTCTCCGCCCCGGAGCTTATAGCCGACTTTGTTGACGGGTCGCAGGGCTTCCCTGCCGTCAGAATGACGCCGACAGACATGAGAAAGCCGTGCCTTGCGTATATCATGAAGCTTGCTTCCGAAAAGAATACTGCGGCAGAGGCCGCTTTCCGGCAGGTGGGAATAAATCTTGCGGAGATAACCGCAGAGATAGAGTATCTTACGGGTGCAAGGATAGACAATCGATGGCTGTTCGGACGCTTTGCAAAGGATAAACGGTGCTTTGAGCTTATTTCAGAGGGCTTTTCATCCGTCCTGCCCGAAATAAAGCTGATCGCCGCCGATGACGATATGGCCTCCACGCCGCTTATGAGGCAGCTTTCCGAACGGGAAGACGTAACGGTCGCCCAGTTTGCCCAGGCCGTCAGTGCTTTGTATTACGCTGAATATTAACGCGGAACCCGTCGCTCGGCGGGTTCTTTTATTTGCTCTCCTGCACGTATTTTACGACATAGTCGGCAAACTTTCTCGTGGCGGGGCCGGCTTTTTCGGAGGCGGCGATCGCCATGCCGATAAAGCGTTTGGCCTCGGGTACGAGGGGGAGCTTCAATATCCGGTCGTGTCTGCCCTTTAAGAGCAGCTCCGGCATAATGCTTATGCCGAGTCCCTGCTCGACCATTGCAATTATCGCGTAGTCGTCCTTTGTATAAAAGCGCACGTTCGGCTTGACTCCCGCCGCGTCAAGAGCGCGTCTCGCGTCGTGGTCGGAGCTTTCGAGAAGGCTGATAAACGGCTCCGTCTCGCACTCCACCAGCGGGAATTTCGGGAAGCTTGCAAAGCGGCTGTCCTCGGGCACGATGGCGAGAAGCCTGTCCTCCATCAGCGGGATCGTCTCACATTCAAGCTCACTCGGCACGGTGATAAAGCCGATGTCCACGCTCCCGTCGCGTATCCAACGGTCAACATCGTTATAGTCACCGTTTAAGAGCTTGATGTCCACCTTCGGATAATCGCTCTGAAAGCGTTTAAGTATTCGTGGCAGCCAGTGGACGGCGACCGACGTGAAGGAGCCTACTCGCACTGTGCCGTAATCAAGGCCGCGTATCGAGGAGGCGAGCTGATTGAGCTGTTCCTCGGAGCTGAGAAGGTTTCGTACAGCGGGCAGCAGTCTTTCCCCCTCCGCTGTGAGCTTCACGCCGGCACGGGAACGGGTTATGAGCGAAAAACCAAGCTCCTCCTCCAATGCCGCAATGCTGTGACTGACGGCGGACTGTGTACAGCCGAGCTGTGAGGCGGCGATGGTGAGACTGCCGTATTCGACCGCCGTCATGAGCACTTTATACTTGTCAACAGACATTTATAGCTCCTCTTACATGAATAAATTTCATCCTTGCATGAATTAAATTATTGTTGATTATATTATACCCGTTTTTTTGAATTTTTCAAGATAAAAAAATTTTTTATCTATTGCAGCAGAATTTATTTCATGTATAATCACAGACAGCTTTTGAAAAGAGAGGATTTCCGCTATGACTTCATCTATGATCTGTATTCTTATAGCCGTTATCGTGTACCTTGCAGGTATGCTCGCCATCGGCTTCCGCTACTCAAATAACAACACCTCCGAGGACTTCTACCTCGGCGGCAGAAAGCTCGGTCCTATCGTCACCGCAATGAGCACCGAGGCATCCGATATGAGTGCATATCTGCTGATGGGCGTTCCCGGTCTTGCCTTTTTCTGCGGCGTTGCGGAAGCGAGCTGGACGGCTATCGGTCTTTCGGTCGGTACATATCTCAACTGGCTGATCGTTGCCAAGAGATTGCGCCGCTACTCCGCCGCCACCAAGTCCATCACCGTTCCCGACTTTCTGTCTACCCGTTTCAGAGACAACACCAAGCTTATTGAAATACTCGGCGCCATAACGATCATCGTTTTCTTCGTACCCTACACCGCCTCCGGCTTCTCCGCCTGCGGAAAGCTGTTCAACAGTCTTTTCGGCTTTGATTACATGACCTCCATGATAATCTCCGCCGCCGTCATCGTCACCTACTGCGCACTGGGCGGCTTCATGGCGGCCTCCGTCACGAGCCTTATCCAGTCCATCGTTATGACAGTGGCACTGATCATCGTTCTTTTCTTCGGCATCAACAAGGCGGGCGGCTGGAGCGTTGTGGCTGAAAACGCAAAGGCGATCCCCGGCTACCTGAGCTTCGTCACCTCCACCGACATCAACGCGACCGAGGCGGTCAAGGGAAGCTTCGGCTTCATGCCCATCGTCTCAACGCTTGCATGGGGCTTCGGTTACTTCGGTATGCCTCACGTCCTTGTCCACTTCATGGCGGTCGAGAGTGAAGAAAAGCTTGACGTTTCTCGCCGTGTCGGCTCCATCTGGTGCATCGTCTCCCTCGCTGTTGCGGTCGTCATCGGTATCGTGGGTTACAGCGTCGCAAAGGCCGGCGTTATCGCAATGCCCGACTCCGAGCCTGTCGCGGAAAACATGATCGTCAATATCTCCGCCGTTCTCGCCGAGATCGGTGTCTTCCCCGCAATCGTTGCCGGTATCATCATCGCCGGTATCCTCGCCGCCACGATGTCCACCGCCGACGCACAGCTTCTGGGCGCTGCCTCCGGTGTTACCTATAACCTTATCAACAACGTCTTCGGCGTAAAGCTCGATGACAAGAAGAATATGCTCTTTGCCCGTCTTACCGTTATCGTTGTCGCTATCTTCGGCGTGATCTTCGCCTCCAATCCGAACAGCTCCATCTTCCGCGTCGTCTCCTTCGCGTGGGCGGGCTTCGGCGCCACCTTCGGACCGGTCATGCTGTTCAGTCTGTTCTGGAAGCGCTGCAACAAGTGGGGCGCGATCGCGGGTATGTTCTCGGGCGCTGTGATGATCTTCATCTGGAAGTTCCTCGTAAAGCCCCTCGGCGGCTTCTTCTCCATCTATGAGCTGTTCCCCGCTTTCGTTATCTCCTGCATCGTCATCGTTGTTGTGTCCCTCTGCACCAAGGCTCCCGATGAAGAGATCGTCAGAGAGTTTGAGGCAGTCAACGCATAATTTCGATTTCCGCAACATTCTTTTCCATACTCCTTTTCCGCCGCACAGAAATGTGCGGCGGTTTTTTCATGTACGTGATCAAGGGAATTTATTTTTGAATACTTGCATTTGAGTCGAATTTGGCATAAAATAGTTTTATAATTTTACCGGTATGGGAAAGGCAGGTAAACCTTATGGCAAACAACAGACCTCTGGGTCGGGAAAAGAATGTGACCGGCGCAGGAAAAAGCGTTTACAAGCGCGGCAGCGGACAGGGCACGGGACCGGTAGGAAACGTCCCCGGCAGCACTCCGGGCAGCGGCAATAAACGTTCCACCGGCAAAGGCGGTAAATCTCCGATCATCACCGGGATCATCGTTCTCCTTGCGCTCCTTTTCGGCGGTAAGACCGTACTCGGCGGCGAAAGCTCCGATACGGTCAACACCGTTCCCGCCGACACTCAAAAGCCGATCTACGTCTATTCCCAGCCGTCCTCGCACTCGTCCTATCCCTCATCCTCCTATTCGTCGTCCTCCTCTTACGGCTCGTCCTATTCCTCCATGCCGGACAGCCTGTACGGCAGTGTAAACAGCGGCAGCGTATCCTCCGGCTGGGCTCTGGCAAACAACACCGGCAGGCTGGATACGACCGTGGATGCCGCCGCCCGCCCCAAACGCACCGCCATTTTCGGTAACGGCGTCGACACCGTCACCGTTATGGTGTATATGTGCGGCACCGACCTTGAGTCGCAGAGCGGCATGGCGACAAACGACCTCATGGAGATGACAAAGGCGAATATCGCCGACAACGTGAATGTTATCGTCTACACCGGCGGCTGTAAAAGATGGCAAAACAGCGTCGTGTCTTCCTCCGTCAACCAGATATATAAAGTGCAATCCGGCGGGCTCAAGCTCCTTGAATCGAACGCGGGCACTGCGTCCATGACAAAGCCCTCCACGCTTGCGGATTTTATAAAATACTGCGACAGGAATTACCCCGCCAACCGAAATGAGCTTATTTTATGGGACCACGGCGGCGGGTCTCTGAGCGGCTACGGCTATGACCAGAAATACCAGTCCTCGGGCTCCATGAAGCTGTCCGGGATACAGCAGGCTCTGGACTACGGCGGCGTGGATTTCGATTTCATCGGCTTTGACGCCTGCCTCATGGCCACCACCGAGACGGCGATCGCCGTCGCGCCCTATGCCGACTATCTGATCGCCTCCGAAGAAACCGAGCCGGGCGTTGGCTGGTATTATACAAACTGGCTCAACGAGATATCAAAGAACACCTCTGCCCCTACGCTTCAGATCGGCAGAAAGATCGTGGATGACTATGTGGATGTATGCGCTTCCACCTGCCGCGGGCAGAAGACCACTCTGGCGCTTATCGACCTTGCGGAGCTTGAAGAAACTCTGACGGAAGACTTCCGGGACTTTGCCGTGTCCACCACCGAGCTTATCGAAAACGACGGATATAAGACCGTCTCCGACGCCAGAAGCGGCGCAAGAGAGTTTTCAAGCGGCGATATCGATCAGGTAGACCTTGTGCATCTTGCCAGCGCCATCGGCACCGACGAGGCGGATTATCTGAGCGAGACGATCTTAAGCGCGGTTAAGTATAACCGCACATCCTCCAACATGACGAATGCTTACGGTCTGTCCATCTACTTCCCTTACCGCAAGGTATCCTCGGTCGACAGTGCTGTGGAGACCTATAAAGAGGTGGGCGTCGATGATGAATACTCCCGCTGCATTCAGGCGTTTGCAAGCGTGGAGACCGGCGGTCAGGCCATGAGCGGCGGAATGAGCTCTCCTTACAGCTCTCTCTTTGACTTCTTCACAGGCTCTTCGGACAGCTACTACGGTAGTAATTCCTACGGTAACTCCTATGGCGGCAGCTCTTACGGCGGTTCCAATTCCTACGGCAGCTCCTATGGCAGCTCCTACGGTTACGGCAGCTCCTATTCCGACTCCTCCGCGTACAGCTACGACGCTCTTGTGGATATGCTGGACAGCCTTCTGGGCGGAAGCCTGTTCAGAGTTTCCGGTCTGACCGACAGCAACTCCGGCTATCTGGCGCGTTCATTGGATACGGACGATGTAAAGAACACTGCACAGTTCCTTTCGGATAACCGCTTTGACCCGGGTGCACTGACATGGACGGACAGAGAAGGCGTTCCGACCATGGAGCTTGACGAGAAGCAGTGGAGTCTTGTGCATGAACTCGAACTCAACGTGTTTCTTGATGACGGCGAAGGCTTTATCGACATGGGTCTTGACAACAGCTTCGAGTTCACAGACGACGGGGCGCTGATCGGTCAGTATGACGGCACATGGACAGCCATCGACGGTCAGCCGGTGGCGTATTACCATGTTGACACCGTGACGGACGGAGACAGCTACACCATCACCGGCCGGGTGCCCGTGCTCCTGAACGGTGACCGTGCAGAGCTGATCCTTGTTTTCGACAACGATCACCCCTACGGCTTCATAGCCGGTGCACGGAGCGTGTATATAAACGGCGAGACCGAGACCGTGGCAAAGGGTATGACCGAGCTGAAAAAGGGTGATACGCTCGATTTCCTCTGCGATTATTACAGCTACGAGGGCGAATACACGGACAGCTATATGCTGGGTGATCCCATGACCGTGGAGACCTCCATGGAGGACATGGAGATCAGCTATGTGTATGTCGACGCCGATGCCGCTCTCGCGACCTACCGCTTTACCGACATTTATGCTCAGGAATACTGGAGTCCGGTACTGGAAAGCTGATACGGTTTTCTGCTTTTTTCATTCCCATGTATAATTCGGCGGACAATGCTAAGGAAACGCTGATTAATTTGCCGAGAGCAGATGCCGAGAATATTTGTGTTCTGACGACGGCACTTTTTTGCAGGAATACTTTGTGTATTTCAAGAAAAAGTGACTAAGTCAGAGCGCAAATTGTCCGGCAGATGCCGAAGGTGAATTATTCAGCGGTTCCCTAAATATGCAATTGATTTTTTTATCACAATGCGTTATAATAAGTTAAATGCTATACGCATGAGAAAGCAAATTTTCAGATTACATTTATAAATACGAAAGGAAGCGAATTTTTTGAACGAAAAGTATAGTGCTCTGTTTACTCCCTGGAAAATCGGCAATGTTGAGATCCCCAACCGCATCGTCCAGTGCTCTATGGGCGGTACATCCCTGTTCGGCTGGCTGGAGCCCTGCCATTTTGACAAAGAGGCCGCTTATCATCTGCTCTCCCGCGCCAAGGACGGCGTAGGTCTTGTTCTCCCCGGTATGCAGTGCGTCCGTGACACCATGGGCAAGCGCTGGCTGTACCAGAACAAGCAGATGTTCCGCGAGCTCAAACCCTTCATGGAAGAGTACCACAAGACCGGCGGCAAGCTGTTCATTCAGCTCGCGGCAGGCTTCGGTCGCTCCATGGCTATCAACGGCATGATGGTCACTCTGCTCAAGAACAAGACTCTGGGCAAGATCGCATCCCCCTTCCTCGATGTTGAGTACTGCTGCGCCTCCGCCTCCGCCACCCCCAACCGTTGGTACGAGGATATCTCTTCCCGTCCCATGACCGTTGAGGAAATCCACGAAATGGTCGAAGCATTCGGCAAGACTGCAAAGCTCCTGCGCGAGGCCGGTGTTGACGGTGTTGAGATTCACGCCGTCCACGAAGGCTACCTGCTCGACCAGTTCACCATGAAGAACTGGAACTTCCGTACCGACGAGTACGGCGGAAGCTTCGAGAACCGCTACCGCTTCCCCGTTGAGATCGTCAAGAAGATCCACGAGTACGCAGGCGACGACTTCCCCGTATCTCTGCGTTACTCCGTCGTCTCCAAGACCAAGGGCTGGTGCAAGGGCGCTATGCCTTACGAGACCGATTTCGAGGAATTCGGCCGCGATATGGAAGAGTCCGAGAGAGCCGTCAAGTACCTCGAAGAGGCCGGCTATGCCATGTTCAACTGCGACAACGGCACCTACGACGCATGGTACTGGGCACATCCCCCACAGTATATGCCCGACAACTGCAACCTCGAATATGTTGAGCATATCAAGAAGTTCACCAACGCTCCCTGTGTCTGCGCAGGCCGTATGGAGCCTGTCAAGGCAGCAGAGGAGATCGCCGCAGGCCGTCTGGACGCCGTCGCTATCGCCCGTCAGAACCTTGTTGACCCCGACTGGGTCACCAAGATCAAGGAAGGCCGCGAGGACGACATCAAGCCCTGCATCCGCTGCCACAACGGCTGCTTCAACTTTGCAAAGTACAAGGGCACCGCAAACATCCAGAACATGGAAGACTCCATGCATCTGGCCCGCTGCGCTCTGACCCCCTCCACGATGCAGCATCTGCGCTACAAGATCGTTCCCACCAAGTCCCCCAAGAAGGTCGCTGTCATCGGCGGCGGCATCGGCGGTATGGAATGCTGCCTCGTCCTCAAGAAGAGAGGTCACAACCCCGTTCTGTTCGAGAAGACCGGCGAGCTGGGCGGTCTGTTCCTCACAGCTTCCGCAATGACCTTCAAAGAGCACGACAAGCAGCTCATTGACTGGTACAAGAGAGAGATGGAGAGAGCCGGCATCGAGGTCCGCTACAACTGCGAGGTCAACGATCTGGGCACCATCAAGAGAGGCTTTGACGAGATAATCGTCGCCACCGGTTCCGCACCCAGAACCATGCCTCAGATCCCCGGCTTCAACAAGACCCACAACTTCACCGAGCTTCTGCGTGAGAAGTCCGTTGAGGGCGACAAGATCCTCTTCCTCGGCGGCGGTCAGTCCTCCTGCGAGGCTGCATACGACCTCGTAAAGAACTTCGGCAAGCACCCCATCATCGTTGAGTACGGCGACGACCTTGTCGCGGCACAGGCGACCTGCCTTGCCAACACCTCCTTCCTGCGCGATGCTATGGAATACCACAAGGTTCCCGTTTACCTCAACTCCACTCTGACCGACATCCGCGACGGCTCCGTCACCGTCAAGAACGTCAAGACCGGCGAGACCTTCGACATCGAGTGCGACGCTGTCATCAACGGCATCGGCTTCGTTCCCACTCCCGTTGGTGAAAAGTCCCGCACCGTCCACCGCGTCGGCGACTGTGTCACCATCGGCAACCTGCGTACCGTCATCTGGCGTGCCTGGGATGTCTGCATGAAGATTTAATCGAATAAGACAAGTTATAAAGAGAGTACAGCTCAAAATGGGCTGTACTCTTTTCCCTTATATTGGATACTGAAAATTTTTAGCAATATCATAAACTTAAAATCGACGGAAATTGCAATTGCATATTCCACAATATTCAAAATGCCTCAAAAACGTGATTATTTCAACGTTTTTGAGGCATAGGTGTCATTATAACCGTCAAAGATGTGATAATAGCTTATTCTTCTTTTTTGTCAATCCTGTGGGCTGCTTCCATCGCGGCAAATGCGCAGAAAATTCAACTTAGTGTACAGATGCTAAGAGATCGTGTACTTTGTAGCTCTGCCATTCCCTACAGAATGTGTATATCCCTGCTCTGTCAGCCTCTTTAAAATGGATACTACCTTTGTTTTTCCGAAACCGCTCGCCGCTGCAAGCTCAGTGCTTGACATGGTTCTGCCTTTCAGCAGAGTATAGATCTCCGCCTCATCTTTCCTTAAGTCTGTTTTTTCCTGAAGTACCGGCAGTGTAATTTTTATACTGTTATCGGTTATCTGATAAATCGGTTTCTTCTCGCTTTCTCTGTATGTTTCGTTGATTCTTCGGATACCGGTTCCAAAATTCTCAATCATATGGAGGCGATAGAATATACTGCCGATGATCGGGTTGCGAAGGATCGATATCCCGCCGGACAGATAGTCTTCTTCACTTAAACCATCCGGCAGACCTCCCGGGGACGTGATCTCTATACGGTCGGCAAACATGGCAATATTGATATGTGCGTTAACATCCCATGTTCGATGTACCAAGGCGTTCGCAACAGCTTCACGAAAGGCGGCTTCCGGGATAAGTTCCTTTATTTCCCGCAGAGCTCCCGTAATCTCCTCGAATTGATAATATTTTCGGTATATGCTTAAAGCCGTATCATATTGCTCAAGAACGGAAACATGCGAGCAAGTTACTCTGTCGAGAATAATATTGATGGTATCACCAAAGCGGAGCATATCGACACCCGGCAGTTTATTGCGATCCGCGAGCAGCTCTCCCGCGTGATTATATTTCCCGTTCCGATATAATTGCAGCGTTTTCAGCACATCGAGAGACACTTTTTCAATTTGAAGCCGGTCTCTCATCTTTTCTTCCAGAATGGAAAAATGCAGTTCGGAGTCCTGTGCATCAAGTTCCTCAAACGAAAGATTTTGCCCCGCGAGGATCAGCCTTGTAAGCGACAAACGATCTGCTTCAACCGTCGCTGTGTCATTTCGCCGATAGGCTTTCGATTTATAAAGGTACGGCTTATGAAGCCCCTCTTGTACCCTAAGCGTGATAACAGCCGTTTTTGGATGAATATTCAAGGTGTACTCCGGAACCGGAACAATACAGTCATTAATTCTGTTTTCAATATCCAGACAGGTCTTTTCAGGCTGGGATACTCCGACTTCCGTACCGTCATCCCGTACCCCGAATTTAATTTCTCCTGTCCCGTAATTTGCAAAGGCGCACACCGTTTTCAAAAAGGTGTTTGTCACCTGCTCTTTAAATTCCAATGTTTTTGATTCTCTCACAGCACAGCCTCCCGATTTTTTCATCTCTATATTATTCCAAAACGAACGTAAAATCAACCGTATTTTTTTGCGTTCGCTTTTGTGAACGTAAAAACGGAATATATTTGAGATAGTGTTCGTTCACAAACACATTCCGTTTTCCTTATTGTCGCTGTATTTATTATGAGGCTTGGGCAGAAACAATACGCATTCTGTTTCTGTAATGCGTTAGAAAATCCTCCGCAAATGCCTTCACGTCTTCCGGTGCTGAACAGTTGCAGTATCCGCGCGGCTGTATGAGCTCGCCGTTTGGCGTAATCTCCATACAGATAAAACACAGAGTACAGCTCGGAAACGGGCTGTACTCTTTTAATATAAAAATATCAGTACAAAGTCTTTACTGTCCCAATCTCGCCGGAACAAATTCGACCTTCAAGGTCATTCCCATGCCGGAGGCCAGTCTCTGCAAAGTACGGATCGAGGGGTTGGAGCTTCCGTTTTCAAGCTTACTTATATCGCTCTGCGCAATTCCCGTTATCTCGGAAAGCTGCTTCTGCGTCATACCGCTGCTTCGGCGTGCGTCGATCATTGCCTGTATAACCGCTCTTTCCGGCTGGAGTGCTTCATATTCCGCACGAAATTCCGGCTCTTTGAGCTGCTCGGCCAGAAAATCATCAAATTTATTGCTCACGGTTTTATATTCCTCCTTTGCAGATAATCTGCACGGTATTTCTTCGCTCTTTCTATTTCTGTCTTCGGCGTTTATTGAGCCTTTTTTACAAATCCGTTCGTAAGTATTATATGCTTATCTATGTAGAAGAAATACAGCACTCTTGTTATATCCGTCCCAAACTTTGAGCGCAATTCAAATATTCCTTCTGACAGATACTTTGAATACGGTTCCCGCAGTTCATATCCGTTATCCTGCAAAACCGAAATCGTACTCACAACCTTTGCCCGCATTTTGCTGTCAAGGCTGAGAATAAAATCCTTTGCGGGCTGTACTCTTTTTCTTACTTTTTCACGATCCAGTATCCGTCCCTTTTTGAGCCGGAGCGGGAAATATAGTCTTTTTCCCGAAGCGATTTCAGCGCACGCTCCGCCGTTCTCTTTGACACACCCGTCTTTTCAGATAATGAGGCGGCACTGTCCTTGGGCTCTGTGATCAGCAGTTTCAATATTTTCTTTTCGGTATCGGTTAAACCGACATTCAAACCGACATTTTCGGAACGTATCTGCGACAAAACGGCTTCGTCAAAGGGAATGGTACACTTGATCGACGAATCGGTTATTTCAAAGGCTTCTTTTCCGTAGCGTTCAATGATCGTCGGTACTCCGTGACCCGTATGCTCGGTGATATCCATGTTCATAAAAATACGCATCAAGGTCGCATTTCTCGGCTTGCTGACACCTCCGAAAAACTGTTCCGTCGACAGGCCTGACGGTAAACCGCCGTGAGAAAAAACCTCCATTCGATCTTCAAAAAACGAGATCAGCGGCTCCGATACCGTCCAGTCATTGTGAACGATCGCATTTATGACAGCCTCATTTGCGCAGTCAAGATCAAAAAGATAGCTGTCTTTTCTCGGACGGACAGAAGTATCGGAAACACATATATTCTCCGCCGTTAATCTGTTTTTTATTTTCTCATAAGCAAGCAGAATACAGCCATGCCCGTAGTCGCTTCTCTCGGAAATGCTTGCTTTGTTCCGACCCTTGAATTTTGCGAAAATCAAAGGAATATTATTCTGATCCGACAAAAGCTCCGCCAAAAGATTGTAATTACCTTTTTCCGTGCGCAGATTGAAATTTGTCTCAATGGACGAGTCACTCAGATGATAACCCTTTTCGGAATAATACACCTTAAAGGTTCTAAAGGATATATCGGCATATTTGGCATTGACCTTGAGCATATATTCATGATCTAAAATATTCAGCTCATATCTTGCCCTGATCTGCTGCGGTGTCATTTCCCGACAGGTCGTTCCGATACGTACAGGACAGCCGACCGATGAAAAGCCGTATTTTTTTATGCAGTATATATTTCTGTTCCCTTTCGGAACGTCAATAACAATGAGCGTTTTCCCTTCATCAAATTTAAGCTGCGTACTGATTATTTCCTGCGGATTAGGTTCGATCTGCCCTGTGATAATGTCGGAAAGCTTCTGCATAGTCTCATCGACTCTGCTCACACCGACGATCTCCCCGTCATCGGAAACGCCTATAATTATCGTGCCGCCCTCCGTATTGAGGAAAGCAACGATTTCTTTGACTATCGTGTCCGAATATCTGACTTTCAGCTCTGTTTTATCAGATTCGATATATTTACCATTCATAATTTCCCCTCCGTCTGCATTTATCTGTATTATAGATTATAGCGACATAAAAGTCAATATGCGACATTCAAACCGACATTTTGCGTCACATTCCGCCAGTTTTTATACAGCTAAAACAGAGCGATAGTAAAAAACCGACAGCTCCTGTCGCATCGGAGCTGCCGGTTTGATCATTATTTCTTCTTTTTTCCGAAAATGCCGCCGGAGGGCTTTACGCCGTCCAGCTCGCCCATAGAGGCGGCGAACTGTCTGAGCAGCTCCTTCTGAGAATTGGTGAGGTTTTTGGGAACCTCTAAAGTGACCGTGACGAACTGGTCGCCTCTGCCGCTGCCTCTTAAATACGGTATGCCCTTGCCGCGAAGACGGAAGGTCGCGCCGGGCTGAGTGCCCTCGGGAACGGTCATTTTCACGTTGCCGTCGAGCGTGGGAACCTCAAGCTCCGCGCCCAGTGCCGCCTGTGCGTAGGTGATGGGCATTTCGAGCAGAACGGAATTGCCGTCACGCTCAAACCTCGCGTGGGGACGGACGGTGACGGAGATCAGCAGATCGCCGGCGGGACCGCCGTTTGCGCCCGCGTTGCCCTTGCCGCGCTGAGAGATCGCCTGTCCGTCATCGATACCGGCGGGAATGGTCATATTGACCTTGTGCTGACGGCGTATATTGCCCATACCGCGGCAGGTCTTACAGGGCTGATGGATGATCTTTCCCGTGCCGCGGCATTTATTACAGGGAGCCTGAGACTGCATCATGCCGAACGGTGTGCGCTGAGCCTGTGTCACATAGCCGCTGCCCTTACACTCGGGGCATATTTCAGGAGTCGTTCCGGGGGCGCAGCCGTTGCCCTTACAGTCGGGGCACTGCTCCACCCGCGCAACGGTGACTTCCTTTTCACAGCCGAATGCCGCTTCCTCAAAGCTTATGTTTACACTGGCGCGGACGTTCTCGCCCTTACGCGGTGCGTTGGGGTTTGAACGCTGACCGCCGCCGAAGCCGCCGAAGATATCGCCGAATATGTCGCCTAAATCACCGAAGCCACCGAAACCGCCGAAGCCGTCAAAGCCCGCTCCGCCGCCGTAGCTCGGGTCGAAAGCGGCATGACCGAACTGGTCATACTTCTTGCGCTTTTCGTCGTCGGAGAGTATCTCATAAGCCTCGTTCGCTTCCTTGAACCTATTCTCACAGGCTTTATCGCCCGGATGCAGGTCGGGGTGGTTCTCCTTGGCTATTTTTCTGTACGCCTTTTTTATTTCATCGGCACTCGCGCTCTTTTCAACGCCGAGTACCTCATAATAGTCTCTTTTATCTGCCATATTTCCTCCGATCCGCGCAAAAAAGAATATATTTTTACGCGCCGTTGAGGCGGGGAAAATTCCTCGCCTCAACTTTTTTATGGCTCATCTGACTGTAGGGCGGGGGCTTGCTCCCGCCGGAATGTGGAACGAGCTGACAGGTTGCGGCGGGAGCAAGCCCCCGCCCTACGGTTTTGTCAGAAAAATTACTTCTTATCGTCATCAACGACGGTGTAATCCGCGTCGTAGTAGTCCTGTCCGCCCTGTGCGCCCGCGTTGGGATCGTAGCCCGCGCCGGGCTGACCCTGTGCGCCGGTCTGCTGATAGAGCTTCTCGGAGACCTTGTAGAATGCCTGAGTCAGAGCTTCGGTCGCGGTCTTGATGGAGGCGGTATCGGTGCTCTTGAGAGCGGTCTTGAGTTCCTCAAGCTTTGCCTCTACCTCGCTCTTGTCGGCGGGGTCGAGCTTGTCGCCCATTTCGGAGAGAGTCTTTTCGGTCTGATATACCATCTGGTCGCCCTGATTGCGGGTATCGACCTCCTCCTTGCGCTTTGCGTCCTCTGCGGCGTACATCTCGGCGTCCTTGACGGCCTTTTCGATGTCTTCCTTTGACATATTGGAAGAAGCGGTGATGGTGATATGCTGCTCCTTGCCGTTGCCGAGATCCTTTGCGGAGACGTTGACGATACCGTTTGCGTCGATATCAAATGTTACCTCTATCTGAGGCACACCGCGGCGGGCGGGGGCAATACCGTCGAGGTTGAAGCGGCCGAGGGACTTGTTGTATGCCGCCATTTCGCGCTCGCCCTGCAATACATTTACCTCAACGGAGGTCTGGTTGTCGGCTGCGGTGGAGAAGACCTGAGACTTCTTCACGGGGATGGTGGTGTTGCGCTCGATAAGCTTAGTGCATACGCCGCCGAGAGTCTCGATGCCGAGGGACAGAGGCGTTACATCCAGCAGGAGCATACCCTTGGTATCGCCGGAGAACACGCCGCCCTGAATGGCAGCGCCTATGGCAACGCACTCGTCGGGGTTGATGCCCTTGAAGCCTTCCTTGCCGGTGAGGGACTTGACCATTTCCTGAACCGCAGGGATACGGCTGGAGCCACCGACGAGCAGAACCTTGGAAATTTCGCCTGCGCTTAAGCCCGAGTCGGAAAGAGCCTGCTTTACGGGGCCCATCGTCTTTTCGACAAGGTGGTGGGTCAGCTCGTTGAACTTGGCACGGGTGAGGGTCATATCAAGATGCTTGGGGCCGGTCGCGTCGGCGGTGATGTAGGGCAGGTTGATGTTGGAGGTGGTGACGCCGGAAAGCTCGATCTTTGCCTTCTCAGCCGCCTCGCGCAGACGCTGCATAGCGACCTTGTCGCCGCTGAGGTCAACGCCCTCGGTCTTCTTGAACTCGCTGACGAGGTAATCGGTGATGCAGGCGTCGAAATCGTCGCCGCCGAGACGGTTGTTGCCGGCGGTCGCAAGGACTTCAATAACGCCGTCACCGATCTCCAGAACGGAGACATCGAAGGTGCCGCCGCCGAGGTCATAGACCATGATCTTCTGGTCGGTCTCTTTATCAAGGCCGTATGCAAGAGCCGCCGCGGTAGGCTCGTTGATGATGCGCTTTACATCCAGACCCGCGATCTTGCCCGCGTCCTTGGTGGCCTGACGCTGTGCGTCGGTGAAGTATGCGGGGACGGTGATAACGGCTTCGGTGACGGTGCCGCCGAGGTAGCTTTCAGCGTCGGCTTTCAGCTTCTGGAGAACCATAGCGGAGATCTCCTGGGGAGTGTATGCCTTGTTGTCAACTGTTACCTTGTAGTTGGAGCCCATTTCGCGTTTGATGGAAGAAATGGTGCGGTCGGGGTTGGTGACGGCCTGACGCTTTGCGACCTGACCGACCATGCGCTCACCGGTCTTTGCGAATGCAACGACAGAGGGAGTGGTGCGTGCGCCTTCCGCGTTTGCGATAACGACAGCCTCGCCGCCCTCCATGACGGCAACACAGCTATTGGTAGTACCGAGGTCTATTCCTATAATTTTACCCATTGTTTTGTTCCTCCTATATAAGTGAAAATTTTTTACTTAATTTATATTACAAACGGCAAACGCCGGTTTGTGCTGTTTCTTGCTTTTTGTTGACCCGTAGGGCGGGGGGGTTGTCCCCCCCGTTTTTTTTAACCTATCGGGGGTCGGCGGGGGCAAGCCCCCCCCCCCCCCTGAAACCAATTAAATC
>JAUNND010000023.1:24979-34379 GCA_030531595.1 Eubacteriales bacterium
TTGGGGGGGGGGTTGCTCCCGCGGTTTTTTCAAACGCTCTCGGGCTACGGCGGGAGCAAGCCCCCGCCCTACAGTGAAACATTGAAAATCAGTTCGCAACCTTGACCATAGCGAAGCGAACTATCTTTTCGCCTATCTTGAAGCCCTCCTGGAAGACCTCGACTATCTCATTCTCGCCCTTGGTCTCGTCGTCAACGTGCATGACGGCATTATGGACTGTCGGGTCAAAGGTCTGACCGAGGGACTCTATTTTCTCGATACCCAGCTTTGTCATCGTGTCGGTGAACGCCGTCATTATCATCTCAACGCCCTTGCGGTAAGCCTCGTCCTCGGTGGGGGTGCCGAGCGCTCTTGCGAGATTATCATATACCGGCAGGAACTTTATGAGGGTGTCGGTCTTGCCGTCGTTATAGCGGTTGTCCTTTTCCTTCTGGGTGCGGCGGCGGAAATTGTCATACTCGGCGGCGAGGCGCAGATACCTGTCGTTTGCCTCTGCCATTTCCTGCGCGTGCTTTTCCTCTTTTTCCTTTTCTTCCGCTTTTTTATCCTTACGGCCGAAGCGTTTCTTTTCTTCCTTTTTATCCTCTGCGGTCTCTTCCTTGACCTCTTCAATGATCTCGTCGACCGTGCCGACGTTCTCTTCCTTTATTTCTTCTTCCGCCTGAGCTGCGGTTTCCTCTCTCTTTTCATCTGTGCTCATTTGGATCATCTCCCTTGATAATTAATTTATTGTGCATACCCTCGGGTGGGGCTTCCGGTGCGCCCAGACGTCTTGACAGTCCCGCCGCCAGTGCGCTGAGCTTTGCCGCGACTGCGGAATAGTCCATCCTCGTCGGACCGACAACGCCGATGAGTCCCTTGGTATTATCTCCCGCATCGTAGGTGGCTATTACAACGCTCGAATCCTTCAGCTCCTCCGCCACGTTTTCGGGACCGATCAGCACCTGCACGCCGTCACAGCCGCAGCTTGTCGCGTCCCCCTGAAGCAGAACATTTCCGCCCTGTGAAAGATAGCTCATGAGCTTATGCGCCTTGTCGGGGTCGCGGTATTCCGGCTGATTGAGAAGTCTGTTCTCGCCGGTGACAAACGCGGTCGGCTTGAACGCCTCGCTCAGTACCTCGATGGCAAAGGAGGCAATGACCGAGGTTATGCCCATCGTGTCGTCCGCCGCCCGCTCGGTGGAGGAAATGAGGATAGGTGTTATCTGCTCCTCCTCAATGCCCGTAAAGTTGGCGTTAAAGAGAGTCGAAAGCTTTCGTATCATCTGCTCGTTTACGGACACGGGCAGATGCACGAGCTTGTTTTTCACCGCGTTATTTGACAGCAGCGCAACGATTATGAAGGTGTTCGCGTCCACATAGATGATATCGAACCGCTTTACCGTCACCGCCGTTCGTGTCGTGACGGCGAGGGCGGGATAGTCGGTTATCTGGGAGGCGAGGCGACCGATGTCGCTTATGGTGTCGTCAAGCTGTTTAATCTTTTCGTTGAGGCGGTGGTTTATCTCCTCTGTTTCCTCTAAAGACAGCTTCTGCCGCTCCATCAGCTCGTTGACGTACATACGGTAGCCGGTCGGCGTGGGGACGCGTCCGGCGGAGGTATGGGGCTGCTCTAAAAAGCCCATGTTCACAAGCTCGGCAAGCTCGTTTCTTATCGTCGCCGAGGAACAGCCGAGACCCGCCTTTTCGGCGATGGCCTTGCTGCCCACAGGCTCGGCGGTGCGGATGTATTCATCGACAACGGCTGCAAGTATTTTCTTTTTTCTCTCGCTGATGGTCATTTAGCACTCACCGCTTCCGACTGTTGGCACTCTCTTTATCCGAGTGCTAATATAGCATTTTGTTTCTGACTTGTCAAGCGTTCCTGCCGGTTGTTACCGAAAGTTCACAATTTATTACAACTCCGTAGGGCGGGGGCTTGCTCCCGCCGTTACCTCGGAAAATGACCAACTTTCCGGCGGGAGCAAGCCCCCGCCCTACGCAAAAAACGTCAACTTACAGCCATTGACTGAAACAGTAGGGTCTTTTATGAACAACACCATGGAATACAAAGGCTATGTCGGCAGCGTGGAATTTTCCGAGGAGGACGGCATCCTTTTCGGCAAAGTTCTGGGCATCCGTGCGCTTATCTCCTACGTGGGGGAAAGCGGAAAAGAGCTTCTTGAGGATTTTCACAGTGCCGTGGACGACTATCTTTCTCTGTGTGAGGAAAAGAACATCGAGCCGGAACGCGCCTACAAGGGCAGCTTCAACGTCCGTATCTCGCCGGAGCTGCATAAGAAGGCCGCCGTCTGTGCCGCGTCACAGCAGATATCGCTCAACAGCTTCGTGGAGAATGCTCTGCGTGCCTCCGTCGCCACAGGATAACAGCGCTCTGCAAAACGGGACGGCTGCGCGATATGCGCCGCCGTCCCCTGTATTTTTTTCCCTCCGTCACGCACGGGCTAACTCCACACTCATCATCCCCGTCCCGAATGGGCCTTATCGATGTACGAATACTGAAACCCGTACTGTCCGTCCACGGCGATGGAGGCGGTGAGGATATCCCCGCCGTCGGTATACCAAACACTGCCCTGCGTGCCCCTGCCGTTGGGGTCAACGCTTGTATTCCCGTGCAGCTTTGTTTCCGCGTCGGTGATGGAGGCTGTCAGCTCTTTCAGATCTTCGCTGTCCCATGTGACGTATGCCCACGCGACGCTGGCAAGCTTTCCTTTTTCGTCGTACATGATCTTCAATGTACCGTCTCTGTCAAGATATGTGCAGGGATAAGTAAAACAATCCCCGCCGTAGACGGAAAGATACGTCTCCGTCGGCTCGCCGAGAGCGGTTTTCATCTCCGTTTCACCCATGTCCCATTTTACATTTTCCGCGAACGGTGCGGTAAGCTCTGTTTTTCCGCAGGCGGAAAGCAGCAGGAAAAGGCAGAACAGGATCAATAAAATGCTCTTTTTCATGTTTAATATAATCTCCCGATTGACAATTTCTTCAGTAAAGCTATAATACATTATATATAGAAGATTTGCAAGAGAGGGCAGTATTATGAGTAATTTGCTTCTTGGAATTGACATAGGCACCTCTGCCTGCAAAGCCGCGGTTTTTGACGAACGCGGCAGAGTTCTGCGCGATGCGAACAGCCCCTATAACGTATATTATCCGAAAAGCGGCTGGGCGGAACAGGACGCGGACGAATGGTGGAACGCCGTTTGCGACGCCGTGCGCCGTGTGCTTTCGGAGATAGCTCCTGCCGATATCGCCTGCGTCGGCATCGACGGGCAGAGCTGGTCGGCCATCCCCGTGGACAGTAAGGGTAATGCTCTGGCGAGAACGCCGATCTGGATGGATACCCGCGCCAGAGATATCTGTGACGGAGTGAAAACGCGGCTCGGCGAGGATACGGTATTCAATATTGCGGGAAATGATTTTCTGCCGTCCTATACCGCACCGAAAATGCTGTGGTTTAAAAAAGAATTTCCCGAAATTTTCGGCAAAACCTGTAAATTCATGCAGAGCAACAGCTATATCGCCTTAAAGCTCACGGGCGTTTTCTCGCAGGATGTGTCCCAGCTCTACGGCATACACTTTTATGACCTGCACAAAATGAAATACGACGACGCGCTTGCCGACACGCTCGGTCTGAGCGCCGATCTCGTTCCCGATATTTTCCCCTGCCACGGCATCATCGGCAAGGTCACGGCGGAGGCCGCAAGGCTTACCGGACTTTGCGAGGGTACTCCCGTTGTCGCGGGCGGTCTGGACGCGGCGTGCGGTACTCTCGGCGCGGGCGTTTACAGACCTGGGCAGACACAGGAGCAGGGCGGACAGGCCGGCGGTATGTCGATCTGCGCCGACAACGCGCTCGCCCACAAAAAGCTCATTCTCTCCCCCCATGTTGTACCCGGTATGTTCTTGTTGCAGGGCGGCACCGTGGGCGGCGGCGGTCTTCTGAAATGGTTCAGGCAGGAGCTTTGCCCCGACATGAGCTTTGACGGGATAACGGCACTCGCCGAGAATATCCCCGCCGGTTCCGAGGGCGTTGTGTTTCTGCCCTACATGGCGGGTGAACGTTCGCCGCTTTGGAATCCCGACGCGAAGGGCGTGTTCTACGGTCTCGGTTACAGCAAGACGCGAGGTCACATGGTTCGCGCCGTTTTAGAGGGCGAGGCATTCTCGCTGGAGCACAACCTCCGCACCGCCGAGGAGGTGGGCGCGACGGTTGAAACGCTCAACGCCATGGGCGGCTCGGCAAATTCGCTTTTGTGGACACAGATAAAATCAGACGTGACCGGCAAGCCCATCGCCGTCCCCGAGTCCGACAACGCCTCCACTCTGGGCGCCGCCATTTTAGCCGGCGTCGGCTGCGGCGTGTTCGAGAGCTTTGAGAGCGCGGTAAAGAAGTACATTTCCGTAAAGCGCGTTCATACGCCGGATATGGAAAAGCACGAAATATATAAAAAATACATGGAGCTGTATCTCAGGCTTTACAAAAATCTGGAAAAAACCTTTTCGGAATTTTCCGTCTTATCATAATAAATATTTTTTGGAGGAAATTACAAATGGCAGTTAAACCTGAAAATGTTCCGCAGATCACATTAAACAACGGCATGAAGGTGCCCTGTGTCGGTTTGGGCACATTCGGCAGCGACAGAGTTTCGGCAGAAGATGTATCCAAGGCAGTGGCGGGCGCACTCCGGTGCGGCTACCGTCTTGTAGACTGTGCGGCCTGCTACGGCAACGAAAAGCAGATCGGCGAGGTCTTCAAAGCCGCCTTTGACGAGGGCGTATGCAAGAGAGAAGAACTGTGCGTGATGACCAAGGTCTGGAACGATATGCACAGGCAGGTAGAGAAGTCCGCCGATCAGAGCATTGCAGACCTGCAGTGCGACTACATCGACATTCTCTTCATCCACTGGCCCTTCCCCAATTACCATGCACCGCACTGTGACGTGGATTCCAGAAATCCCGATTCCAAGCCCTTCTCCGTCGCCGAGTTCATGGACACCTACCGTCAGATCGAAGCTCTTGTCAAGAAGGGCAAGGTCAGAGCCATCGGCATCTCAAATCTGACGATCCCCAAGCTTGAACAGGTCATCGACAAGTTTGAGATTAAGCCCGTCATGTGCGAGACCGAGCTGCACCCCTGCTTCCAGCAGCAGGAGCTGTTCGACTATCTGATGGCGCACGACATTCTGCCCGTCGGCTTCATGCCCCTCGGCTCTCCGAGAAGACCCGAGCGCGACATCGTGCCCGAGGACATCGAGGATATGAAGCAGCCGGAGCTTGTGGAGATCGCAAAGGCACACAACTGCCACCCCGCCACCATCTGCCTCAAATGGGCTTTCCAGCGCGGTCAGCTCCCCATTCCGTTCTCTGTCCACAACTTTGAGGGCAATCTCGACTGCACTCTGACCGAGCCTCTGACCGATGAGGAAATGGCAAAAATCGCCACAATGGAGCGCAACAACCGTCTCGTCAAGGGGCAGGTCTTCCTGTGGCCCGGCGCAAACGACTGGCATGACCTCTGGGATGAAGACGGCGTGATCGTCGACTGCCCCGACGCTGTGTAAACAATTAGGAATTAGGAGTGAGGAATTAGGAATTAAGGAACATTTTCGCGGCAATTACAATTGTAGGTGCCAGCCGATACCGCAATTCCTCATTTAACAGAAAGGATTTTTATGAGAAATTTAATTGCTTTCGATCTGGGAGCCAGCAACGGCAGAGCCATTCTCGGTCAGCTTGACGGAGATAAGCTCACCATGCGCGAGCTGCACCGTTTTGAAAACAACTTCATCGAAATGAACGGCGTATTCTACTGGGATCTGCCCTACCTCTACAACCAGCTCAAGCAGGGGCTTCTGGCATTCAAGCACGAAAACGCGGGCGAGCTGGACTGCTTCGGTATCGACACATGGGGCGTCGATTACGGTCTTCTGGACAGAAACGGTCATCTTCTGAGCAACCCCAGAGCCTACCGCATGGCTGTGGACGAGGACATGGAGAGAGCATGGGAAAAGGTGGATTTCCCCACGCTGTTTGAGCGCACAGGCATCGCCACCATGAACTTCAATACCGTCTATCAGCTCTATCGCCGCAAGTGCGAGGGCGACGTCGGTCTTGAAAACGCAGAGACTATGCTTCTTCTGCCCGACCTTCTGGGCTACTTCCTCACAGGCGAGAAAAAGTCCGAATACACCATGGTCACCACCTCCATGCTCTATAACCCCACTTCCAGAGGCTGGGATTGGGAGACGATCCGTGAGCTTGGTCTTCCCGAAAAGATCTTCACCGAGATAGACCGGGCCGGTCAGCTCCGCGGAAAACTCACCGCCTCTCTCTCCGAAGAGCTCGGTATCAACCGCGCCAATTACGCGGCTGTCGGCTGCCACGACACCGCCTCCGCCGTCGCCGCCATCCCCGGTGAGGGCAGCTTTGCCTTCTGCTCCTCCGGTACATGGTCGCTGTTCGGCACCGAAACGGATGCGCCCATCCTCTCCGACGCCGTGCGCGACGCCAACTTCTCCAATGAGGGTACCATTCAGGGCGGCTTCCGTCCGCTCAAGAACATCATGGGTCTGTGGCTCATTCAGGAGTGCCGCCGCGACTGGATCAAACAGGGATCGAAGTACAGCTGGGACGAGATCGTTGCCGAGGCAGAAAAGGCAGAACCCTTCCGTTCCGTCATAGACCCTGACTTCGGCGATTTCTTCTCCGGCGGCGATATGGTCAGAAAGATCCGTAAGTTCTGCGCCGATACAAACCAGCCCGTTCCCGAAACGGTCGGTCAGATCGCAAGATGTATATATGAGTCTTTAGCGCTGAAATACCGCTGGGCGCTTGAGAGATTGCAGGAGATCAAGGGACAGCATATTGACCGGCTCAACATTGTCGGCGGCGGCATTCAGAACAGGCTGCTCAACCGCTTTGTTGCAGATTCGATCGACCGCGAGGTCATCACCGGTCCCATTGAAGGCGCCGCTATGGGCAATCTGCTCTGCCAGGCTATCGCTCTGGGCGATGTGAAGGATATTGAACATCTGAGAAAAATCGTCCGCAATTCCACCGAGGTCGAAACCTACAAGCCCAACCATACAGAAGACTGGGAAAACGCTTACCGGAAACTCCTCTCATTGATGAATTAATTGTAAATCTTATAAAAATCGCCGGGAAAATCATTCCCGGCAATTTTATACTATGGAAATATTCATATTATTGTGCTTGAGGCGCCCGCCGTGCTGGCAAGGCTTGAAGTGTTGAGCTAATGGGACGAGACAGTAAATATGACAATCATTACATCGTAAAGTCCGACAAGGGCTACGGTCTTGTCCATAAGCAGTTCCTGCGCCTTGAAGGTGAAGCCGCATATGAGAGCTGGACAGGTTATACTCTTCCTTCCACCGTGATGTATACCGATTACACCATGAAAGAGGTTAAAGTCGACTCCTTCGAAAAGGGCACGGAGATCACCGTTCTTGAAAAGCTCGACACCTGCTTCCTTGTCTCTTTTTACGGGCAGATCGGAGTTATTCAGCTCAGCGGCATATCACTTGATGGTTCTCATGAGCTTCCGGCTGGGTTCAGTGCGCCTTCCTCCGGCGGTACCTCTTCCGGCGGCGATCTCACCGGCGGTATGAATGGCGGTTCGGAAAGCGGCAACCCCGGCAGCGATTTTGAGTTTGAGAGCGGCTCCGGCGGCGGTGGCTCGGGCAGCGGCGGCAAAACGCCCTCCGGTCCTGTCTGGGACGGCGTCTCTCGCGAAGGCAGCGATATTATTATTTCCGGCTATATGAACGCGCCGTCCGCTTCTGTTGAAAAGCTCGCTACCGTGATCGAGCAGACCGACGGCGAGATCACCGGAAAGGCAGAGATCATCATATCCGGTGCGCCTCTCCTCGGAGCGATCTATGAGCGCGGCGAGACCGTCCGTGTTTCCGAATGGGGCGATGACACGGCAACGCTTTCTATCCTCGGCTTCTTTGGCGACACTGAGGCACGCTTCCTCCGCAAAGCGGACGCCCCGGAATATGAGTCTTGGATCTGTTACACCACCCAGGGTGCAAAACTGTATGAGGACATCGGAATGGCAGGTAATTACACACCGTTTAACAAAAATACCGAATTCAAGGTCGTTGCCGATATGGAGAGCTGTTATCTGGTCGACGGCGGTGCAAACATCGGATACATAGCCAAGGATCAGGTCAGCGATTGTCGGATCGTCGAGACCGTCTCCCCGTCTTCCGACGTTGAGCTTGAATGGACAGCGCCCGTGTTCTGATAACGGCAGCACAACTGCCCCGTCTTTAGGCGCTTCACCATAGGGATTTGCAGCCTGAAAAGCGTCTTTTTTCGGCAGTACTGCGTTAAATCGCCTTGAAATACAAAAAGTATTCCTGCGACGAGGAACCTTGTCCTGCCAAAAACATCCTGCTTTTCAGGTGCGAAGCAGTTTTGAGCCAGGCATTTTTCGTCCAGACAATATAATAAAATTCCGGGAATACTGTCGTATTTCCGGAATTTTTTATGCAGTATGGGCGGAAAAGGGCGGATCAAAACCTGTAAATCCTTATGGCGAACCGCCTTTTGACGGGGCAGTTGCCGTACGGTCAATGGTTATCTTTCGCGAGTCTTATAAGGATCTGAGAAATGCAATCTCGCCCTCGGCAAGCTTCTTCTCGCCGCCCAGCAGAGATGCCAGCAGCTCCATTTTGGCGATCTTTTCCACGCCCTCCGCCATGGAATAGGCTTCGGCAAGATCCTTGGCGATCGTAAGCACACCGTGGTTTTCAAGCAGCACGGCAGGATACTTCGGCAGTATATCTTTAAATCCGTTTGCTATGTCGGCTGTGCCCGGTCTTCCGTAGGGCGCCATCGGGATCTCCTTGAAAATGGCGATAGCTTCGGTATTGCCAAGAGGAATGATAGGCTTATGAGCCATCGCATATGCCGTTGCGTAAGGGCTGTGGCAGTGGACTATCGCGTCAAGGTCAGGTCTGACTCTGTATGCCTCGGCGTGCATCTTCCACTCGGAGGATATTTTTTTGCCGTTGTCGGGATTGAGGATATTTCCGTCCGCGTCAAACTCGATAATCATATCCTCGGTGAGAGTATATTTGTCAGTGCGGGAAGGGGTGATAACGAATTTATCGCCTACGCGCATGGAGATATTGCCTTCATATACGCTTACCATTCCGGAGGCGTAAAGTCTTTTGCTGAAATGAACGACCTGCTGTTTTGCTTCCTGTATTGTCATTGCTTTTCTCCTGTATATCATATTTTCATAAGACATGGGTCTGCTTCCGATGAAAGCGGCGGGAGCAAGCCCACGCCCTACAAAACTCTTTTCCCAATAAAAGAGCGTCGGATAAACCGACGCCCTTTTATTTTATAAGAACTTAGTCGTAGA
>JAUNND010000024.1 GCA_030531595.1 Eubacteriales bacterium
GAGCGGTCGACGGTGTGGGTTTGACTGTGGGAGCGGTCGACGGTGTGGGCTTTGCAGTCGGCGTGGGCGTGGGTTTGGATGCAGAGGATGTATCATTATATGTTACCACAGTCTGCGGCGCACCGTCCTGCAGCAAATCTCCTTCGATTTCCACAACGCCAAATGAAGCCGTTACCGTTCCCTCTTCATTCATGATCACCGTAGCCGGTTCCGGGGTGGGCTCCGGAGTAGGCTCGGGGGTCGGTTCCGAGGTCGCGGTAGGCTCCGGACTTTCGGCGGGTGCTTCCGTCTTCGCGCCGCAGGCTGCTATGAAGACAGCGAGCGCAAGAACGAGAAATACGGTAAGGATTCTTTGTTTTTTCATTATCGAACATTCCTTTCTGTTATTGTGTGGGTTCACTCTGTTATGCAGCCGGTCTCACGCAGTTTTGTGACAAAGGCTTCTATATCGGTTCTCGCCTGCTGTTCGGATACATCGTACTCGGCGAGAATATTTTTCAGAATTTCATCGAGCGTTGTCTCGTTTTCGAGCATATTCCAGATCGTCTGGCCCATATCGTTAAGGTTTATTATCGATTTGAAGTTTGCCGCGGCTTCGCCTACGGGAACGAGAACGTGGTTATCCGCCACGTCGGTCATGATAAAATCGGGATTCTGTCTCATATTGACAAGCATTCCTTTCATATAAAATGCGTATTCCTGCCTTCCCCACTGGGAAAGCCATGTGCGCTGTGCCTCCCTCTTTGAGGGAGGTGGCACGGCTGAAAGCCGAGACGGAAGGAGGCAATGTCGTCAGGGCTTGCTCGCGCCGTAACATCGCGGGAAATCCAACTTTTCGGCGGGAGCAAGCCCCCGCCCTACAGTGTGAAATCGTTAGCTAAACGCATGGCGTTATAGGTGATCATTTCCGCGCCGTCGTCGGCGTGGTTATAAAATTCAAACACGGGCACTTCCGTGACAAGTAAATTCACGAGCCGCATAAGCTTTTTCGCAAGCTCGGGCGTTCTTCTGCCGGTTGTCTGCTGCAGGACATAGCCCGCCGCCTGCAAAGGGGCAAGGCGATTTATCTGCGTGTCCCCACGGTGGAGGAAGCATATGCCCGCGACGGGGGCGCTGCTGTTATCATTAATGCCGTCCTTGCCGCACCACGGGGTACCGTAGGCGTACCACTTCCCGTCTATGCGTCTGAGGGCGGGCTTGTCGTCGTTTATAATAACTGCGTCGGGGAAGGTTTTCAGATATTTTTGTGTGTGGGTGGATTTGCCCATACCGCACGGGCCGGAAAACAGGTAGGCATAACCGTCCACCACCACACAGGAGGCATGGAGCATCATGCCGTCAAAGTCCATCAGCTTCCGGTAAAACTGAAAGCCGCTCTCTAAATAATAATTATCACTTTCGGAAAGTTTTTCCCAGTAATCGGAACGCATTTCGTCCCGGTCAAGAATGATATCTAAATGGACGTCGGCAAGATATGACTTGCATCTCTCGGGCATATCCCCCACGGGAGGCACATCCACTCCTAATCCGGCTATTTTACAAATCATTGTTTTTATTTTCCATATAATCTTTTTTTGGGGTTATGCGCTTAACCGGACACAGGACGGGAGCTAATGCTCCCGTCCTGCTCTTCTCCCCCGAAGGGGAGAAGAGCTTGTTGTTCAGTAGTCCTCTGAAACGAGGACTTGGGTTTGATATCCCATGTAATCAACCGAGAGGATTATAAGACTTCAATCCAGTTTCGGGATCATCCAGTGTATAAATGTTTTCAGCTTCCAATTCAACGATTTCTACTGTAGGAACTTGATATTCTTTCATTTTATACTCCTCACTTTCTAATTATTTAGATATCAGCGCTCCGTTTATAGACGATATCATATTAGTTGTTTCATTGTAAATCTCAAAGCTTCCCTGCAGCTTTGCGTTAGTAAGAGACTCCAATCCGGTAAATTTGGCATACAGCGCTTTGCTTCCTTTTGCATTGGCATATTCAATTAACAGGGAATCACTGAATGTGAATGTCTGCTTTCCACTGATACCACTCTGGCTGTCCCAAGTTACAGTTACAACAGCCTTAGCCCTTCCTAATTTAAGGGCATCATAAACTTCTGCTGCTTCGGTGTCACTTTTCTGCAGCGCAAACAGGAATTGGTCATTTTCATTAGTATCCCATGCATTTGCAACAGCGAGATCATAGAACTGATATCCTGTTCCGTTGTAAACAGGCAGATATATCTTTTCTCCATCCCCGCCTCTCGGGAGCACATAACCGTCTGCACTTACAATGCCCTTGGTCGCTGCGGTCGTCATGGAATCCTTGATACTACCGGTGACATACATCATTGTTGCGCCGGAGATGTTGTGGCCAGCAAGATCAAGAGTGACATTGGTCTTGACAGTGACATACTCTTCATCACTGATGTCAGCCAGAAGCTGGACTTCCTGATCTTCGCCGGCATCCTTTGCTTCCTTAAGTGCTGCAGTGAGGGTGGTGTATACCTTTCCGCTGCCGACATTCTTGGCGACTACATCCTGTACTTCGGACACCTTGAGCTCGAATTCGGAGAAGTGGTCGCTTGCAAGCTCTACGTATCTGTCGGGACTGATGCCCTGAACCTGACGCAGACCCAGGTCTGTTCCAGAAGGATTGTTCACAGGATCGTCATAGTGGATCACTTGGACAGCCTTAACATCGCCCATGGATGCGGGAACCGCGAGACGGAACTTGAGAGATACGCCGGCTTCTCTAAGCTCATCATTGGTGATCTTGCGAGTTTCTGTCTGATCACCATTCTGAATAGTGACCCAAGGCTCGACATCGTAGGTTGCCTTGGTGGTGGTCACTGTCTTTGCACTGATTGCACTTACCTCTGTCTTTTCAGTGGTAGCGGCAACAGACTTGACGGTGATCTTCAGCTGCTCGGACTTTTCAAGCAGACTCTTAAGGCTTTCAACATTCTGGAGCTTGTCTTCAACCTCTTTACTCTGGATGTTGGTTGCACCCTCAGCGGTTACAGCCTCATTCTTAGTGATCTCGCTAAGAACCTCATCAACAACTGCCGCGGGAACACCTTCCTGTGCGCCTACGGGAACTTCAATATTTTCCTTGCTTGCTTCCTTGAATTCCTTTTCGTCAACTATCGGTTTTACGGGATCGACATCGGTCTTTGCCTCGCCGATGGTGTAGAGGTAACCTTCTGCCAATGTCGTTTCATCGGTGTTGGCAACGCAAGCCTTACCCTCGACGATGTAAGCAGCATCGACTTCACTGCTGAACAGACCGCCGGAGATAGCGAATGATCCGGTTTCGTCAGCCATGTAGAGCTTACCGATAAATTTACCGCCGCTGATCATTGCATCACCGCAATCGCCATAGCCGTTGTTCAGTTTAATGACATAGTCGAAGTTGGTGAATGTGCCATTGGTAATGGTCAGTTTGCCAAGATTTTCATCACCGGAATCGCCGCCGCTGGAGATCGCAGTAGAACCTGAAACTCCATTGCCGATGAATTCACCGCCGTTGATGGTTACATCCGTCCAGCTGTTGACCACAGAATACTGGGCGTTCTCGGTTTCCTGCTTAAAGGTACCGCCGTTGATGGTGAGGTAGGAAGTGTGGACATTCTCTCCGTTGACATTTTTCTCATCACCGTCATTCTTGACAACATTGCAGCCATACTTGGAGGTAAAGGTGCCGTTCTCAATGGTCATGGTACCGAGGTTTCTGATCAGAGAGGAGTTGTCTCCATCGTCTGCATCGACGAAGAAGCCGTTACCTATAATGGTCAGTGTACCCTGGTTATCAATGTTGTAGGACGAGATAGTGTTATCGCTGGATTCTGTCAGAGTGAATCCCGCCATATCAAGGGTGAGAATTTTGCCCGGACGTACAAGAACGCTTTCCGTGACACTGGTCAGCAGCGTGACGGTGTCATTGTCTTTTGCTGCGTCAAGTGCCGCCTGAAGGGTCTCATACTTCTGGCCGCCAATGATCTGGGCGACAGCTTTACCGATAGTATAGGGGTAATCTGCCTTGGTCGCGTCATCGGTGTTGACAACGCAAGCCTGACCCTCGACGATGTAGGCAGCGTCAACTTCCTGACTGAACAGACCGCCGGAGATGAAGCCGGTCTTGTCGAACTGCTCGGAGACCATGAAGTCGGAGGTCTTGTCTGCGCCGCTGCCGATCATGCCTCCATTGATCTTAATGCTCTTCACGGAGCTTTCCGTCGTGCCGCTTGCAACGTATTCATAGATCGCAACGCCGTTTTCACTGGTGACCTTTGCGCCATTGTTGATATCGATCATGATATTGCCGGCATAGCCAATGTTGCTTTCGATCTGGATAGCTGCGCCGGAGGCATTCACGCCGCTGCTGTGCTCAGCGGTGGGAGTGGTATCCTCGCCTGTGCAGGTGACTTCTGCGCCATTATTGATATACAGCTTACCTGCCTTGATAGCTATACCACTATCTTCGCCGGTGATCTTGCCGGCGACCACAGTATTTGCATAGCCGGCTAAGTAGAGACCGCCTTTGACGGTGGCAACTTTACCGATCACGATGTCGGGGCGGTAAAAATCTGTAACATTCTTGATCTGACCGTTGACCGTCACGCCGTAGTTAGTGTCGATGATGACATTTCCGGTTTCACCCTGAGCAGGCTCACCTATTCTAACAGTTACACCGTTGGCATAGCCGTTGTTGTTCATGACTGCGACGCCGTAGGTATCGCCGCCCTTGATCGTTACATAGTCATTAACCTCAAGCTCGGTGTAGCCGGAGGACTTATTTTGGGTCGTACCCACGACCTCGATGCCGTAGTATTCGCCCTTGCCGTATTCGGAGTTGAGGTTGATCGTGCCCGTGCCATTGATCTTGAGAGTTGCCTTCTCGATCCGGAAGAGATCATTGGTCTCGCCGGTAGAGATGTCGTGACCGTTCATGTCAAGGTCAATGGAAGGATTGAAATATTTCCAAGCCGTATCGGAGACACCGGAAACATTGATCTTCTGATCGACTGTAACGTTGTCAAGCAGAGTGATCGTTCTTGTTGTGGAGTCATAGTCGCCGTTCTGCTTCAGTGCTGCGGCGAATGCTTCTGCGAGGGTGGCGTACTTCACATCGCCGATCTGGGCGACAGCTTTACCGATAGTATAGGGGTAATCTGCCTTGGTCGCATCATCGGTGTTGGCAACGCAAGCCTTACCCTCGACGATGTAGGAAGCGTCAACTTCCTGACTGAACAGACCGCCGGAGACGAACTTGGTGACAGGTTCGTAGGTTTCATCCTTGGTAATGGCCATGACCGCAACTCCATGCGTGCTCTTGAATTGTCCGCCGGAAATAGAAACATTTTCGATGCCATTCGGATAATTGCAGCTGTCGATCACGAGTGCGTCGCCGGTAGCTGCGCAGCCATTGCCGTCAAACTTATACTCCTTCTTTGCACCGGTGCCGATGATGGTACCGCCGGTGATGTTGAGGTTGGTGGACTTGAAGTACACCGCCGTCTCGCCGGTAATGGTACCGCCGGTGATGTTCAGAGTGCCGTTGGGGATGTAGACAGAAACATCGATTCCATCTCCTGTAGCGACAATGTTCGCGCCTTCTTTGATGTTGACAATGGAGCCTGCGTTGTATGCGTTGCCGTTGGTTGCAATGTAACCTTTGACTGTGCCTTCAACATTCAGGGTGTTCACACCAAATACAGCGACAACACCGTTTACGGTTGCGCCGGTTCCGATGGTCAGATCGCTGCCCTTGATCTTGGTGCCTTCCTTGTTCTCGCCGACACGAACCTGTCCGTTTACAGTAGTGCCGCTTCCGAGAGTTACTATACCGCCGGTGGCCTCGACCTTACCGTTGATCACGGATGTGCCGGTCACGTTGACAGTGGGTGCGGTGTAATTCTGGTTTCCATCATAGTAGGAGTCAAATGCAAAGTCGCCATTTGCTGCGGTGATGGTGGTGGTGTTCTTAATAGTTGTTGTGCCGTTGTTAACGGACAGAACGTAACGAGGAGTGGTGCCGCCGTTGCGGGAAACATTGGTACCGTCAACGGTCATGTTGTCCAGAGTCAGATCGCAGTAGTTCTGGATAACAAATGCTATGCCCTTCGGATCACCTGTCCAGGTATAATCCTTGTTTTCCGCTGCAACATTGATGGTACCATTCTGGAAGACGATCGTGCTGCCCTTCAGGAGCTGGAATGCCTGGGTCTTGGTATTCGTAGAACCTGCGCCGGGCTTGTTCACGGTGTAGGTGTGATGCTGGAAGTCGACCGTGAAGTTCTTGTTGCCGGAAACGGAGATACCCTTTGCATTGGTCTCGTCTGCGATCATCTTGATCTCTGTTGCCGTCTGGCCGTTCTCAGGAACCGCTGCGATTGCTTCTGCGAGGGACTCGTACTTGTCATCGCCGATCTGGGCGACGTAGGTCTTGGGAGCCAGCACCTTTGCGCCGTCTTCTCCATCGACCCACTTGTAATCTGCGGGAGCTTCGGGAAGCATGGTTTCGGGTGCCTTAACCTTAACGTTGAGTACATCGCGGTCGCCGCCAACCTCGACCTTGCCGGTCACGGTAACGTCTTCCTCAATGGTGAGGGAAACGCCGGTGTATGCAGTGCTGCCGCTTGCCCAGTCATAGAGGTCGTATGCAACGCCGCCTTCGGCTGCGATGATCTTGGTGCCGGTCTTGAATAAGATATTGCCGTTGTTGTTGGAAAGGGTGTACTTAGTACCGATGAGGTTGGTGCCGTCCAGCTTAACATTGTCCAAAGTGAGATTGGAGTAGTTCTGGATGAGCATCTTTGCCTGTGCTTCTGCGGTGGTGGTGATGGTACCGTTCTTGATGGTAACATTGTTGCCTGCGAGAAGCTGGAATGCCTGAGTCTTGGTTCCGGTGGAGCCGGTGAGGTTACCGTTTACGGTGTAAGTATAGTTATTGAGATCAATGGTCAGGCTCTTATTGATCTTGATGCCGTCGCCGGTTGCATCCTGCAGCAGCTTGATGGTATCGCCGCTCTGTGCTGCTGCGACTGCCTCGGCGAGAGAGCTATAAGGTTCTGCGCCGATCATTGCCACTGTCGGCTCCGCAGTCATCAGAATGTTGGAGAAGTGGTGGATGATCAGAGTGACCTTCTTTGCGGTTTCATCGTATACAAAGGTACTGCCGGAAGGTGTCTGACCCTTTGTATAAACGCTCTGTTCGCCGTCATCAGCAATATGAATAACTGTCTTTGGCTCAAAGTCGGAGAAGATATTGACCGTGATGTTCTGGGTCTGATCGATCATTTCGTTGGTAACTTTGATGCCTTCGACCGTTGCGGTCACACTATCTCCACTCTTAGCGATAACCGTTGCAACGGGAGTCAGGTCGAATTTCAGGGTGTTTTCAGCTTCATAGCCCGTAGGTGTGACAACAACGTCAACCTCAACCTTGATCTCATCAGCTGCTTTGATCGCTTCGACTTTTTCGGTCTTCAAAGCTTCATTAACGATCTGCTGAACGCCGGAGACAACGCCCTCGGTGGTCTTCAGCTCCACGCCGGAAACGCTGGTGCTGGCTTCGACTTCTTCTTTGTTGAGACCAGCGGGAATTTCTTTATCATCAACAGAGGAGGTCTGCTCGGTGGTGACAGTAGTCTCTTTTGAGGGGTCGTCGGGGTCAACTACAACAACAGACTTTCCGTCGGTGAAGTATGCGGTGAGCTGATTGACATTTACAGCTTCCTCTGCCTTCACCATTTCGCCGCTATCAATATAGAACTTGCCGGCGGGGATGGGTGTACCTTCGTCTGCTGTCCCCGCAACAGTGTAATCTACAGCATTTTTGGGGATCGCGCCGTTCTTTGTCAGCTTGTACTGGATTTCTTTAATAGTGTAAGTATTTTCACCTTCAATATAAGCACTGGAATTCTGAATCAGTTCAGGATCATTGAAATTATCAGGATCAAAGATTCTGAGTTTGACGGTCATTGTGGTGTCGTTGTTTGCAGAGCTGAGGTTGAACGCACCGCAATAAAACTCGCCGACATATTCAATGATCTGGTTATAAGTCCAGTTGCTGTTATTCATCATGGTGTTCAGCAGGGGGATTTCTACGTTTGCCGGAATTCCCCTAGGTGCAAGGAAACCGAGTCCGATTCCCCATGTTCCGTAATAGCCCACAAGACCCATGGAATCCTTTGCAACAGGCTTATCAAAGGAGATGGTGTAGTCTGCGAACCAATTACCGTAGTCGGATTCGCCTACTTCCTCAGTAGCCGCAAACTTGTACGCGCAGTCGGGGATCTGAAGCGTGTACAGACCGCTGCCGCTGAGAGACACGCCATTGCTGAAGTCGCAAATGGGGAAGCCATCCTGTCCGACAACCTTTGCCAGTGCGGCAAGATGCTCAGGATTTGTGAGGTCATAGGTCGTTACTTCCGCAACGGGAAGCTTCTTTGCCTCGACCTTTGCGCCGTTTTCGTAGACCTTGACACCGTCTAAATACACAGTGATGTTATGTACATCCGATTCTGTCTTGACATCGTCAACCTGTACAAGCGGACTGAGAGCAAGACCAGTCGTACCGTCTCCATTGTCCCAACTATCTCCTGCTGCAGGGAACATAGTAGGATCACCTACTGAGCAGTTAGAAATTGAAACGTCATAGTAAAGCTGATTATTATTGCAACACGAATCTTTGACATTAAATGCTGCCTTATTCTTTACATCCGAATTGAAAGTGCATCCTGATGCAGTAATTACCCAAGAACCATTGCCTTCATTGTAGACATTGAAGAATTTTCCATGTCCATAGAAAATGCAATCCGTAAAGGAGCATTGCTTTCCGTAAAGCCACATGCAATAATCGCCATCAGGACCATTGAAAGTGCAGCCGGTGAAGGTCATATTACCATAAGAGAAGAACTTGCCATTCAGAATACAGTTCTTCATGGTAATATCGCCCGCGCCCTGGAAGCCATGATAGTTTACGCACCCAAAATTGAATGTTACATTATCAAATGTGCATCCATTAGGAACAGACGCAACACTACCTGATGTTGTATGCTCGAACACTACGCCGTCAACAGTGCCCTTAATGGTGATGTTGTTGGGAATGTTGGGCAGAGTGTAGGTGCCAGCCACAGTGATTTCAACAGTATCACCTGCATTTGCCGTTGCAACAGCAGTATTAAGCTCATCCTGTGTTGCTGCCTGACGAGTCGTGCCATCAGCCGGAGTCAGATACCGCTTCATCTCATTGGAAGCATTCACTTCTTCCTCTTCGACGGACTCTGCGACGACATCAGTCAGAGTCTCGACGACATCTGTCAGGATCATGGGATCCTCATTTAATTCGGGAACTACGGCGTTGTCTGCCACAGTCTCCTCGATAACCTCCGGAATCTCCGGAATTACGATCTCTTCAACCTGTGCATCAAGCTGCTCTTCAACGACCTCAGCAACGTTTTCTTCCGCGAAAACCGCTGTCGGTAACAGAGAAAGAGACATCACAACTGCAAGGAACAGGCAAAAAAATCGCTTGCTCATTTTTGTCTTCATAAAAACCTCCTTAATTAGTTTTTACGTTTTTTTGAAATGGGTATTTGCCGGGTATCGCCGTTTCAGCCCTGTCACGACCACCTCCTAATACGACCGTAAACAAAATTCCCGCCGCCGCACCCCTCGGCTTAAACGGTGCTCTACGACACCACCGGAGGGAAATCGGGCGGGTAAACGTTCGTTTACTGCCATTTTGCGATCTGTTTCGCTCTTCTCTGCACTGCATACTCAGCAGCTACGCGCCGGCTGTTGAGCATACGCCGGTTCAAAAAGCCGCACGGGTCGCCGTGCCGACAACGATCCTCCCTCCCCTTTCCGCACACCGTGCGCCGTAACTCCGCAAGGGTCATTCCCCGCACAGCACAGGCACACAACGGCAAAACAAGAGCCAAGATCTTCGTCAGCACACAATATTCGCTTTTATATCTCCGACGGGTCTTTCCGCCCCGACGGTAAATAACACCGGCGTCCGAAAACGTCCGTGCTGTTTACTTTATGCACAATTTTACCATTTCGTACTTTTTTCGGACTATTCGTCAGATATTCCGATAGAAAAACGGAAAATGCTAAATATTGTGAAAAGTTAACATAATTTAGTGAAAAAAATTATGCTTTTCGCCTTGTATACATCATTTATTATACCTTTTCTTTCCTGAAAATCAAGTCCTTTTTAATGAATAATGGTAAATTTTTTCTTCTCAGCTGGCAGGAGTGGATATTATACCGTTTATTTTTCTGTTTTCCGGCGAAACGTAGGGGACGGTTCTCAATGGCGGTAAGTTAACGTTTTCATCTGTAGGGCGGGGGCTTGCTCCCGCCGGAAAGTCGGAGTTTCCGTGCGGTTACGGCGGGAGCGAGCCCCCGCCCTACAGATACGCTTTTCTTAAATTCCCGACATTGGGGACGGTTCCATGTGTGGCAAGCACACATGGAACCGTCCCCTGTGTGGCTCATGACCACACTTCCGTATCCGGAAGGGCGATATACCCGTGGGTATTCGTGTCCCAGACCGGAAGAGACTGTATTTCCAGTTCAAAGGCGCGGGTTATATGCGTGAGAGTAAAATGCCGCCCAAGCTCGTCTACGCGGTACAGCCCGATGCTCACATAGAACTTCCCGCCGCCAAAGTCCGACAGCGGCAGCGCAAAATCAAGCTCCCGCCGCCCCGGCTCCGACGAGACGAACGGCTTTGACCACGACGTCGCTATCGCCGCATCGCTCTGACTGCGAAAAGTCAGGCGCAGACAGAGTTTTTCCGTCGCCTTTCGGTCTATGACCGCCGTCAGTCGCAGTCTCAGCAGCTCCTCCGGCACATACACCGGCGTGACCTTGTCCGTCAGCACAAGACGCTCCATTATAACGCCGTTCTTCCCCGCGTCCTTGCCGCTCAGGTCGATGTCCACAGGGTCGCCGTCAAGATTGTAGTTCATATAGACCGATATCGCCTGCTCCACATCGCCGTCATAGATCACCCGACCCTGATTGAGCACGATGCAGCGGTCACACAGGCGGCGGATCGTGTCCATATTGTGGCTGACATACAAAACCGTCTTGCCCTCGGTATCTGCCGCCTCGCGCATTTTGTCAAGACACTTGCGCTGAAACGCCATGTCTCCTACCGCGAGGACTTCATCCATCACAAGGATCTCGCTGTCCAGAAAAGCCGCCACCGCAAACGCAAGCTTTACATACATCCCCGAGGAATACCGCTTCACCGGCGTGTCGATAAACTCCGCGATCTCCGAGAACTCTATGATCTTATCGAGCTTCGAGTCGATCTCCGAGCGCGACATACCGAGAATAGCGCCGTTCATATAGATATTTTCGCGCCCCGTCAGCTCACGGTGAAATCCCGTGCCGATCTCCAGAAGGGAGCTTATGCGTCCCGTAATGTCGATCTCGCCCTCCGTCGGCGCAGTTATGCGGCTCAAAAGCTTCAAAAGCGTCGATTTTCCCGCTCCGTTGCAGCCGATGATGCCCACACGTTCACCGGCAAAGATCGTCACGTCAATGCCGTTGAGCGCCCAGAACTCCTGCCCGACACGGCTCACATCCGCGCCGATACGGATGTTCGGGTCTTCCCTGCCGCGCCTTTTCGCCCACCGGCTCTGCAGCTCCGCACGAAGCGTCGTCCCGCCGATCACGCCGAGACGGTACCGCTTCTTCACGCCCTTTATTCTGATGGCAATCTCTCTCTGTTCGTCCATACGCGCTTCCTCAGACCGTATCCATAAAGGTGCGCTCCACCTTGTTGAATATCATTATCCCGAAAAATACGACCGCCGCCGTAAAAACGAGCGACCACACAAGACTCCAGACGCACACGTTTCCACTCCCGAACAGCGCAAGCCGGAACAGCTCCACCGGCGCAGTGACCGGATTGAGCCAAAACAGCGTCCGCAGAGCGCCGCCGACCGAGCTCATGGGATATACTACCGGTGTCGCATACATCCAGAGCTGAAGCCCAAAGTCCACCAGTACCGTCAGGTCGCGGTATTTCGTCGTCAGCGACGATATGATGATACCCACGCCCATGCCCATCAGCCCCAGCTCCGCGATCACCGGCAGCACCGTCAGCAGCATCGGCAGATCGGGACGCACGCTTCCTTTTAAAAGGAAGTAAATATAGAGCACCAGCACCAGCAGCATCTGGATGGCAAAGCGCACAAGCCCGCTCAGAATATCCGAGATCGGTATCACAAGGCGCGGAAAATACACCTTTCCGAAAAGATACGCGTTGTTGGTAAAGGTGACGGAGTTTTCTTTCACTCTGCCCGAGAAAAAGCCCCAGACGGCATTGCCCGCCATATAAAACAAAAGCTGCGGCACTCCCTCCGTGGACAGCTTCGCAATGTTCCCGAAAAGAATGACATACGTGACCGACGTCAGCAGCGGATTGATCAGCAGCCACAGCGGTCCCAATATCGTCTGTTTGTAGCTGACCTGAAAGCTGCGGCGCGTAAAGAGAAATATAAGCTCCCAATACTCCCGCACCTCGGAGAGCTTGAGGTCGAACAGATCATGTTCGGCACTGATATGTGTATGTTTCATATTTCATCTCATAATTATCTCAAAAGTGTTACAATATATTATATACTACAACACCGAAATTGTAAAGAGCGTCGTTTCCTCTTTTCACTCTTTTAGCTCTTGAAACTTCGAAGATAAAGCGATACAATTGATATATCATCGAAAAACAGGAGAAAATGCTTGAAAAGAAATCCTTTCCTTCCTATATATATAACGCTTATATGCTTCGGTCTGGCGGGTTTTATTCTGTTCTTTGCCGGAGTGAGGGAGTCGCTCGAGCGCCATCAGCCGCCCTCTCCCACCGTGACCGTCTCTCCCACACCATCACCGACACCAACGCCGACACCGACGCCCACGCCCACTCCTACACCGATCCCGCCGGAGGCCGCCGCGATGCTTCTGAGGACAAAGTTTGTAGAAGCGGAGGCGTGCAGCCGCTACGGTATGTTCGGCAGGCTTGTGATACCCGAGGTCGGCATCGACGTCGCCGTTTTTAACGACGGATACGGAGAGAGTACGGAGAGCATACGCCAGAACGTGTGCGACGCGGAGGACAGCGCACTGCTGTACTATTCCCCCGAGGAGGGCATGGTCATCGCCGACCACAATACGCAGGCCTTTGCGACTCTCATAAATGTCGAACCGGGAAACAGAGCGTATATCATCACCGGTGAGAAGGTCGTCGAGCTTGAATGTACAAGGCTTACCGACGGTCACAACAACAACCACGCCGGACTTGTGGACGGAGAGTACAACTCCATCGGCACAGACCACGACTTTGTCCTATATACCTGCATGGACGTCTGGACGAATATCCGCATCGTCGAATTTGATACCGTCAGGGAATATCAAAACATTTTATGAATTTATCGCTCTGAATATTGCGCATAATACCTGTAAATGGTATATTCGTCTCGGAAATATTTACAGAAAGGAACGTTTCGCGTGAACAATAACGGCACCTATCAGGATGCCCAATACAGCGGCGGCGGAAGAAAGAGCTTCAATTTCTCCAAGGGATTGATCATCGTCATAGCCATCGTGCTTATCGCCGGTCTGCTCGTATTCGACTCCTACTACACTCTGAAAGATGACCAGTACGCGGTCATCACGACCTTCGGCAAGCCCACAGCGGTCTCTGCCTCCGGATTGCAGTTCAAAATTCCCTTTATCCAGCAGGTCACAAAGGTCTCCAAGACAATTCAGGGCTTCCCTCTCGGCTATCGCAGCGACAGCAACGTCAACGTGGACGAGGAGTCCCTGATGATCACCTATGACTACAATTTCGTCAATGTGGACTTCTACGTCGAATACCGTGTGACCGATCCCATCAAGTTCCTCTACAACTCCGAGGATCCCGTCGGTATCCTGAAAATGCTCTGCCAGAGCTATATCCGCGATACTATCGGTCTTTATGACGTCGACAGCGTCATTACCACCGGCAAGAGTGAAATCCAGTCCTCCATCAAGGAAAAAGTCGTCAACCGTCTGGAGAGCGAGGACATCGGTCTCCAGCTCACCAACATCACCATTCAGGACGCAGAGCCGCCAACCTATGAGGTACAGCAGGCATTCACCGCCGTCGAGACCGCAAAGCAGTCCGCCGACACGACCGTGAACAACGCCAAGAAGTACGCCAATCAGGTCACTCCCGCCGCCAAGGCCGACGCCGACGAGATAATCAAGAAGGCCGAGGCATACAAGCAGAGCAAGATAAACGAAGCGGAGGGTCAGGCAGCGCGTTTCTCGGAGCTGTTCAATGAGTACGAAAAATACCCGCTCATAACAAAACAGCGTCTCTTCTACGAGGCGATGGAGAAAATTCTGCCCGATATGAAGCTTTATATCATCGACGCCGATACCGGTGTGCAGACCGCTCTGCCCCTTGATAACTTTGCGGAAATAGGAGGCGTTGAGACAAAATGAAAAAAGCACTGAAAATAGTCATTCCTCTCGTCGCGCTCCTTCTGATCGTGTGCATCATGGGCGGCTGCTTCGTCGTCACCCATCAGAATGAGTACACCATCGTGCGCCAGTTCGCCGCCGTCGTCAAGATCATCGACCACCCGGGTCTGTCGCTCAAGGTCCCCTTCATCCAGACTACGAGCACCCTGCCGAAGACCGAAATGCTCTATGACCTCGCCGTCAGCGATGTCATAACGAGCGATAAAAAATCCATGGTCGCCGACAGCTTCGTTCTCTGGCGCATCTCCGACCCGCTCAAGTTCATTCAGTCTCTTTCGGGAAACATCGGAAATGCAGAATACAGGATCGATACGGTCGTCTACAACAGTCTGAAAACCGTCATCAGCTCCATGAAGCAGGAGGATGTTATCTCCGGCCGTGACGGACTTCTCGCGCAGAAGATAATGGCCAACGTGGGCAATACCTTTGAAAAGTACGGTATAACCGTTCTCGCCATCGAGACAAAGCGCATCGACCTGCCGGACGAGAACAAGTCCGCCGTCTATGAGCGTATGATCTCCGAGCGCGGAAACATCGCCGCTTCATTCGTCGCCGAGGGCGAGGCCGAGGCAAAGAGAATACGCAACGAAGCGGACAAGTCGGTTGAGATAACCATTTCCAAGGCCAACTCCGACGCTGAGAAGCTCAAGGCCGAGGGCGAGGCAGAATATATGCGCATCCTCTCCGAAGCCTACAACACCCCCACCGAGGCTGATTTCTATGAATTCATGAGAGCGCTCGACATGGCGACCGCCTCCATGGGCGGCGGCAACAAGACGCTCGTCGTCTCCTCCGAGTCCCCCCTCGCAAAGCTGTTTACCGGCAAATAAAAAAACAGGAACGCTGCGGCAGCCGCGGCGTTCCTTTATGATGTCTGTATAGATTATGTAAACTAAGCCAGTTGTCCGCCATAGCCAAGCTCCACGAGCGTGTTGAAGGCGTCCCACGCCTCCTGCGGGATATACTGACGGCTCTGCCAGCCCTTGTCGGCGTACAGTTCCATGCGCTGAAAATCCCCCACGATCTCCTCTACGACCATTTTCTCCGTCACACCGTACATAACGGCATGGTCAAAGAACGTCGGTTTATCGATCTCAAGAGACGTTGTCAGCAGCTCGACCTCGCTCCATGTCACATCAAAGGCCGAGGCGATGCGCCGCTCCATAAACGGCTGGTGGACGGCGATAAGCGTCTTTGCGAATATACCGTTTTCTTCAAGGAGCTTTTTTGTGAAGAGGATATTCTCCGCCGTGTTAGTCGAGCGGTTTTCGATCAGGATATCGCACTCGGGAACGCCGTGCTTCATGGCAGTCTCGGCAAAGCGCTCCGCCTCGGTGGTGCTCTGTATGCCCAGAGTATTGCGGCCGAGTCCGCCGGAAAAAATGACCTTCTCGGCGTAGCCCTGATGATAAAGCTCGGCGGCTCTGATGCCTATATCGCAGTTATAATTGCCGAAGCCCGCGATGCAGTCGGCTTTCTTCATCTCCGACGGGCGGCGCAGATAGTCCCAGATGACACACAGCGGCTTGTAAAAGGGTTTATTTAATATATCGCTCATTTTCCGATCCTCACCGTATCAGCTTTAAAACTCGATCAGCTCAACAAAAAAGCACTTGCATGAAGCAAGTGCTTTTTATAAGTGCGAGAGAGGAGACTTGAACTCCCACGTCGGTTGACACACGCCCCTCAAACGTGCCTGTCTACCTGTTCCAGCACTCTCGCATATCACCAAGGCTTCGACCGCATTTAAGACCGTTTGCCTTTATCGGTGCGCCACATTTAAGGCATAAGTGATTATAACAGAAAACATTAAAATGTCAATAGTTTTTCTCAACTTTTTTCTTTTATTTTTACGGCCTGCTCCGCGTTGATTTTTCGCTTTTCGAAAATGTGCCGTTTTCGGATAATTCTCTTGAAAAGAAAGGTAAATCATGCTATCTTTATTATATCTTGTTTTTGATGGGGAGCAGTGAAAAAGTTGAAAAATATTACTCGCATCGTTCTCACAGGCGGACCTGCAGCCGGCAAAACCACTCTGATCAGCCGTATTCTGAAAGAGTTTAAACAGGAGGACGGCTGGAAGGTCATCACCATTCCCGAAACGGCGACCGACCTTATTTCCGGATTCGGTATAAAGCCCTTCGGAAACTGTGTCTCCATGGAGGACTTTCAGTATTTTGTTATCGAAGACCAGCTCCATAAGGAGCGTCTGGCCTTAAAAGCAGCGCAGATGGTGCCGGAGGAAAATGTTCTTATCGTCTACGACAGGGCGGTCTTTGACGACAAGGCATACATCTCCGACGAGCAGTTCGTCAAGACCCTCGCCTTCTTCGGCAAGACCGAGGACGAGATCTTAGCCGGTTACGACGCGGTACTGCACCTTGTGACCTGCGCCAAGGGAGCGGAGTTTGCCTACAACTTCGGAAACGCCGCCAGATATGAAAGCGTTGAGGTGGCAAGGGAGAAGGACGATCTGACTCTCCGTGCATGGTCAAAGCACCCAAGAGTGCGTATCATCGATAATTCGGTCGACTTTGACGAAAAGATCAACCGTGCCGTGAACGAGATATACTCTCTCGTCGGGCGCTCCGTGCCGCAGTCCGCCAAACGGAAATTCCTCATCGAAAGACCCGACTGTGACGGTCTCGTGAGCACTTACGGCGCCGCTTCCGTTGATATGATGCAGACCTATCTCGCCTCGCAGAACCCCCGGATCGAGCGGCGCATACGTCAGCAGAGAAACGGGACGGAGTATCTCTATTTCTACACGGAAAAGCGTCTCGGCGAGGACGGTACGCGCTGGATCACCGAGCGTCCCATATCCGAAAAGGAGTATGTCGCATATCTTATGGAGAGCGATATGTCCCTGCGCAGTGTGCGTAAGACCAAATACCGCTTCGTCTGCGGCGACTGCCGGATGGAGATAGACATATACCCCTTCTCGAACGATCATGCCATTCTGTTCGTCTACGGCGATTACGGCGCTGTTCCCGACGGTATCAAAATACTCAAGGAAGTCACGGGCATTGCGCAGTTCAAAAACCGCGCTCTCGCCGAATCTCAGAAGCTGTAACGCTCATAGAACGATTAAAGGGACGCGATGCGTCCCTTTATTGTTTTATTGAATTGTGGAGAGCTTTGGCACATACAGTGCGCTTTCTATCGCGCTCGTATATCCGAATGCGTCCTGGCCTGAGATCACGGTCTCCGGCGCACCGGCGTTATACTGGGTATAATACCAAACTGCCTCTGCATTATCGTTCAGATCGCTTCTGAGCCCCTCAAGCTGAACAAGCGTGCCGTTGGAGTTGAGGCCGAGAACGTAATACTGAGTGTAGGCAGCGCCGGAGGAGCCGACGTTGTATATAAGATTATCGCTTCTCAGATAGTAGCGGTCACGGGCAGAGCTGATACATACGGTCTGGGCGATGCCGTTGACCTGCGTGCATATCTCATAAATTATATTGCCCGAATTGTTGTTATTGCCTGTACCGGCAATTACAAGCTCCTGTACGCCGTCGGAATTCAGGTCTACAAGAGCATAGCCTGCGGCACTGCTGTAAGCTGCCATTTCACTGTAGCCGGAAATGTATGCGGCCTGCTCGTTTACACCCGAGACATAGGCGTTTGCGTACTTATCGATAACGCCCTTATAGGCATCCGGTACTTCTTTTACGGTAAGGGTCGCGGCATCGGTCTTAACGGAGCCGATATTATTTGAGTAAACCGCAAATACGCCCCATTTATCGAGAGTCTTCGGCACCTTGCTGACATAGATGGTATCGTAGGTCTGGGTATTGACTTCAAGTCCGGGATTGGCCGCGATCGTGTCGTTTACGGAAAACTCAGCGCCGTTGGGGTCGCGGAACATCCACGTGATCTTGGCGGCATTGTCCGCGTGCGCGATAAACAGAGTCTTTCCGCCCTCATAGAGTGTCTCGCCGCTGGGATGCTTGGTGATCGTAATTGCGGGATCGACCGGTACGGGAGTAGGCGTCGGTGTGGGAGCCGGCGTCGGAGTCGGGGCGGGCGTAGGCGCGGGAGTCGGTACCGGCGTGGGTGCGGGAGTAGGTTCCGGAGTGGGTTCCGGAGTTTCAAGTGCGGGAAGCTCCGTGGGCTGTGCCGTGGGAGGAGTCGTATACTTCGAAATGTCGTCCTCATTGCAGGCGCACAGTGTAAGGACCATCGCCAGAAGCAAAACAAGTGCTGTTATCTTTTTCATTTCTATTCCTCCAAAGTATTATGTTAACACTTTTTTGTAATTATAGCTTTATTCGCTCTGCTTGTCAACTGATTAGTACAAAATGAAGCACCTTACGCGGGAAAATTCCATGCGCTGCATCCTTGGGTCGGACGGAACGGTCAGGACCGTTCCCTACGGTCGGGGGAGGCTTCGGTGAATAGGCGCGGCAAAATGATTTGCCCTGTCAAAACGACAGGGCAAATTTACGTCTTTTACTGTTTTTCAATAAAGTACAGAACTTTTTTATTGATCATCGGTAACAGTCGGGGTTTCCTTCGGGGCTTTGATGAGTATGACCAGAGCACAGAGAAGCTCGGTCAGTGTATAGCCTTTGTTGTTTTCAAGCTTTTTCATGGCATTCCCTTCCCTCTGTCAGCCGTGATCACGACTCCGGTTCGGCGGCAGTATAGTAATAATAGCTGTATCCCTCATTTTTTTCATTCTTGCAGACATAGAGCTGTGCGTTTTCGCTGCCCGAATACCCGTCTTTAACTGTCACGTTTATACTGCCCTGAGGGCCGGGGGAATACGTAAACGGCTGATCGTAGCTGTCCGTTTTCTTTTTCAGCTCACTTGCCTTGGTGATCGAGTTTACAAGGAAGACAAAGGTGAGGGTGATCACCAGAAGCGCTGCCAGCGTTTCAACGAGTGACTCGCCTTTTCTGCTTATCAGCTTTTTTTCATTCATTTATCCCCCGTCCCTTGTCTATGCTGCTTTTGTGCCATTTGCCGCCGGAGTAAGTCATTTTTACCGTGAGATTGTAATCTGTATGCTCTATATTAAATGCCTTCTTATATGAAGAAAGCAGTCAATATCGGTAAAACAAACGGAAAACCAAATTTGAAATTGCTTCTCTGTTATTCATTTTGAAGCAGAACATTCTCTCCAAAATGTAATAAGTATTCATTATGTAAACCAATTCATAATTTATATAAACTAAATAGGTTTATTTTCATTAAAACACGTTCAATTGCATTTGTAAATATATTTGTTTAATTATTTTTTAAAAAATGTAATTCTCGACGTTGAATGTGTCATTCAAGCCATATCTTTGTAACAAAATATCCCTTTTGCTGTAATTGATGTCCATTTTTTGTTTATATTCTCTTTTTTATCGAAACGCATTTAATCTCTGCGAATTTGTATATTTATTCTGTTTTATATGAATTTTATTCAAAATATTTTGCATAAGATTTTGAATATATCATTTTTGCAGCTGTCAAACGGTTTTTTTCTTTAAGCTCAAAACGGTAAACGCTCGTTTTCTCGCCATGTTTTCCTTGACTGTTTCTGCTCTGTACGATATAATCTTTTATATAATTTCAGCTTCGAGGATGCCAAAAATTTTCCATATGCTCTCAACTTATATTTATGACAGCGCGTATTCTGAGCATGGGAATTTGCCAAATAAAGGGGGAAAACAGTCAGAATGAAAGTCCTCAATTTCGGTTCTCTGAACATTGATAGGGTATACAATGTCACCCACCATGTTCTGCCCGGGGAGACGATCACCGCCGCTGATCTGAATACCTACGCCGGTGGAAAGGGTCTCAACCAGTCGATCGCGCTCGGAAGAGCCGGGGCGGAAACAGTACACATAGGTGCCATAGGTGAAGACGGTGATTTTCTTCTCGAACTGCTGACCGGCGCCGGCGTCGATACGCACCTTGTACGCCGCATCGGAGGAAGCAGCGGTCACGCCATCATCCAGGTTTCTCCCGATGGTCAGAACTCCATCGTTATTTTCGGCGGTGCAAACCGCACTTTTACGGAAGAATATGTCCGCGAGTGTCTCACGCAGGCTGATAAGGGCGACTATGTTCTGCTCCAGAATGAGACAAATGAGATATCTGCCGTTATTACAGAAGCGGCAAAGCGCGGAGCAAAGGTCGTTTTCAACCCTTCCCCTATTACGGAAGATATTCTCTCTCTGCCGCTTAAAAACGTCAGTCTCTTCATGGTCAACGAGATCGAAGGGGCACAGCTTGCCGGGATGAGTCCCGATGATGAGCCCCGTGACATTCTGGACACGCTCTCCGTACGTTATCCCAATGCCGACATCGTGCTGACGCTCGGCAGCCGCGGCGTAATCTGCAAGGTCGGCGGGGAAGTTTTCTCTCAGCCGATTTTCAGGGTCACGCCTGTCGATACCACCGCTGCCGGCGATACCTTCTGCGGGTACTTCCTCGCCTGCCGGTGCAAAGGCATGTCTGTCCCCGATACGCTCCGCTTTGCCTCTGCCGCCTCTGCCATCACCGTTTCCCGCGCCGGCGCCGCGCCGTCTATTCCCGCATGGTACGAGACGACGGCTTTTCTCTCAGAGAGTTAAAATACCGCCGAAACATCCGGCTTTGACTTTTCCGGTGACACCATATTATTTTCAGGAAAGCTGTAATGATAAAATCATATGATCTTGCTAATTTCTTCTATCGCTTATGCTATGTTCTTGGTTTTTTAACGGTTTTTGTTTTCAATACCTTCTACGGGAAAAAATATAAAATCAAACCTCTCAAATCTTTTCTGTTCACGCTTGTCTCCTATCTTATTATTTCGGATGGTCGTACATACTCGCATGGATCATGAACGGGTTCGAATGGGGCCATCACAACGCTATTCGTGTCTATATCTGGTTCCCGATCGTAATGCTTCTCACTTCCAGACTGTTCAATCTTGATTACCGTGACTGCTGTGAATATGTGACCCCGTCCACTTGTATCGTATATGGTATTGCACGTCTCGGCTGCATTTTTGCCGGATGCTGCAGAGGTTTTGCATGGGAACACGGTATGTACTGTGCCTTCGAAGATTATTACTATTTCCCTGTTCAGCTTTGTGAAGCTGTTACATCTCTTGCCATTGCCGTTTTGATGATCTGCCTCGCAAAGAAGAAAAGCTACGACAGCAGTGATAATACGCTCTATCCTCTGATGCTGATCTTATATGGCGGGAGCCGCTTCCTTTGGGAATTTGCCGCAGATAACACAAAAGTCATCCGGAACATTTCAGAACTCGCTCTCTGGGCGCTGGCCACCTGCATTATCGGTATTATATGGTATGCCACGGCAAAAAAACATCAGAAAGCCGTATGATTACCAAAGGAAAAAGTTTCATTGATACTGTTCCACGTAGAAAGGAAAGGATTTTTGCGAAAGAGTCGGCGCTGTCGAAATAAGACCTTGTCCGTTTTTAATGAATCAGTATGATATTCACATATATTATATGTTCTCCATCACAGAATAATTCGTAAAAAATTGCCCCAACTCAAAGAGTTGAGGCAATTTTCAGCATTTTTTCAGAAATTAACGCCGCCGATGAGGATGATATTGGCATAGGAGCTTGTCTCCCCTGTGCGCACAACACATTTGGCGTCAGCAAGGAGCTTTTTAAATTCCTCATGCGGAACGCTTGTGTACGGCATCTCACCGAGGATTTCTTTTATTTCGGCAAGCTTTGAAGGGTTAACGGTCTCGATCTCTGAGGCAACGATATAGCTTTCGCTCACAAGCTCACTGTTTACCGTTTTCAGGGTGTCCGTAAACGACGGTACGCCCGCTGTCAGAGAGATATCAACGACATTTACGCCCTTTGGGATCGGCAGACCGCAGTCGGCGATAACGAAATACTCCGTATGACCGAGGGAAGCGACCGCCTCTAAAATGTGCGGATTTAATAATCTGTCTTTTTTCATATCTTACAGTCTCGCAAACTGGACGGACTTTTCGTACTTGTCCATCTCTTCGATCCAGCTCATACCGATACCGGCGTCGTTTTTCAGACATACATAGTCCCACACAGCGTTGAGAGGCAGGTTCTTGCATTCCTCCAAAAGTGCCAGTCTCTTGCCGAGGTTGCCGGAATATTCGGCTTCCTTCATCATAGCGGTGGGTTCAAGCAGCGCCGCCAGCATGGCCTTGCCCGCGGCACGGGAACCGAGGATCCATGCGGTGACGCGGTTGATCTGTGCATCGAAGAAGTCAAGGCCGATGGCGACATTCTTGCTGAGCAGAAGATCGGCGCGTACAAGCTCCTGGAAGACCTGATAGAGTGCGTCTTCCTGAATGAGGGTATGGTCGGAGTCCCAGCGCACGCCTCTTGAAAGGTGGAACATGAAGCCGCCGAGGAAGGGCTTGAGGGCGGAGATCTTATCGGCAAAGTTCTCGGTGGGGTGGAAGTGACCAGTGTCGATAGTCAGACCGAGGTTATGCTTTGATGCGTAGGCAATGTAAAAATCATGGGAACCGGCGGTGAAGCACTCGTTGGCGATTGAGAAGACCTTGCCCTCCATGCAGTCGCAGATATAACGCTGGTCGAGCTCCTCGGCGTAGATTTTGTCGAGGGAGTCTTTCAGTCTCTCGCGGTAGCCCATGCGGTCAACGGTCAGATCCTTTACGCCGTCGGGAGTCCATGTGTTGTTGAACACGCGGCAGTCAAGCTCTCTGCCTATGCCCTCGCAGATGCGGCGGCCGTTGATACCTGCCTTGACCCAGTATTCGCGCACCGCGTCATCGGGGGATGCGAGAGAGCAGCCGTCCTTCATCATGGGATGGGTGAAGTAGGATACATTATAGTCGACTGCCATGTTTCTTTCCTTGGCAAAATCTATATAGCCGCGGAAATCCTCCATATCGTAGTCACAGCGTTCCTTCTTTGTCTTAGGCTCGGCGTGCATACTCTGCAGCCCCAGACGGGAGGTACAGGGGGTGAACTTAATAGCCTGAGCAATATCCTGCCGCAGTTCATCGCCGTTGCGTGCCTTGCCGGGGTAGTTGCCGGTGACGGTATTTTCAGAATGGACAGCACCGTCGTGTACCTCAAAGCCGGTGACGTCATCGCCTGCCCAGCTGTTTATGGAGATACCTACCTTCTGAAAATCGGCGATAGCCTTCTCAGTATCCAGACCCAAAGATGCGTAGACTTCCTTTGCATCCTCGTAATTGCGCAGAATGACAGCTTCGCTTGGTGCTTTATACATTTTGCTTTCCCCTTTCATTTTTTAAAAAAGTATGTAGGGCGGGGGCTTGCTCCCGCCGAGAGTTTGAGTAACCGAGTGTTTACGGCGGGAGCAAGCCACCGCCCTACAACTCAGAATATTTGCTCAAATAAACTGTTGACTGTTTTAGGTGGGTTTACTCATTATAGAATATCTGTTTCATGTCGAAATAGTAGTCCGCATCGCCGAATACCTTATTTTCAAAGCAGGGGTGAGTGCAGTCCCACCATTTCTGATTGATCTCGTCTGCCGCCATCTTTGCCATATCGGCCTCGTAATCGTCACCTACATATTCATAATAGGAGAAAACGAGATTCTCATAGCGGAAAATAGAGTAGTTTTCCAGATTGCAGTCGCGCAGAAGCCGACGGATATGAGGCCACGTGTTTGCGTGAAGAATCTCATATTCCTCTATCTTATCCTTTTTCAGCTTGCCGATCTGTCCGAAATAAGCCTTTTTTGCCATGTTTTCACTCCTTATACCTTCTTATGCTGTCCGTTGGAGAAGTAGTCCATCACAAGGGCGAGGATAAGCACACCTCCCCAGATAAGGGAAATATAATAGCTGGAAATGTTGTGGAAACGGTTGATGCCGGATTCCAGGAGCTTGAGCAGAACGATCGCTGTGCAGACGCCGGAGAGCTTGCCGGTACCGCCGTTGGGGCTTACGCCGCCGAGAACGACGATAAGGATAGCCTGCATGGTATATTGGGAACCGTAGTCTGCTCTTACGGAGGCGTAGTTTGACATCATCAGCATACCGCCGAGAGCGGAGCATATACCGGCGGTGATATAGGTCTTCATCAGAAGCCCCACATTGTTGAGACCGGAGAACTTAGCGACATTCTGATTTGTACCTAAAAGCTTGATTTTAAGACCGTAATCCGTCTTTTCGAGCATGAACCAGATAACTATCGCCACAACGATGAACATCACAAGTCTCACGGGAACTACTCCGCCGATATTTGTGGAAAACAGCTCGCAGAACTCCTTGGGGAAGGAGGACACGGGGCTGCCGCCGGTCAGAACGATGCTGATACCGGTGAGAAGCTCGTTGACGCCGAGGGTCGCAAGGATCGGCGGGACGCCGACGGTCGAGATAAGAAAACCGTTGAAGGCACCGGCCACAGCGCCGAGAACGACAGCCACGGCAAAGAGAACGACCGTATATCCCAAAGGCATGGAGCCTTCCGCGCCGAACTGAGCGATCAGCAGGTTGACAACGAGAATAGAGGTGAGGTTTGCGACGCCTACGCAGGAAAGGTCAATGCCGCCTGTCATCATGCACAGCATACAGCCCAGAGCCATAAGACCGTATTCGGGAAACTGGCTTGCGATGGTCTGGAAGTTTTTGAAGGAATAGAACTTCTTGAATTTGGTGATGGCCATGAAGATCATCCACAGCACGATTATCAGAAGAAGGCGGTAAACCTCGCGGTTTTTGTTATAAATTCTTTTTACTGTATCCATTATGCTTTCTCCTGTCTGGCAAGCTCTGCGGCTTTTTCAGCTCTCTTGACCTGCAACGCGCTTATGCCGACGCCGATAACGATGAGAGCACCTGTGAATACATTCTTCCATGTAGTCGGGATACCCAGCATGATCATGGAGTTTTCAACCATAACGATAAGCAGTGTGCCAAGGAAGCAGCCGGCAAGCGAACCGGAGCCGCCCGTGATGGCCGTACCGCCGAGAACAACACCGGCAATAACGTTCATCTCCATGCCGAGCATATTCGTCGGGTGGCACTGCTGCATGACGCAGACTCGGCACAGGCCTCCGATGCCGGCGATTGCGCCGGAAATGACGTAGATAAGGAACTTTGTGCGCTCGACCTTATAGCCCGCGCATCTTGCGCTCTGCGGATTGCCGCCGATGGCATAGATAGCTCTGCCGAAGAAGGTGTAGTTGAGCAGAATGTACGCCAAAATCAGGGCGACAACAAAGACGATAAACGTCATCGGCATTTTTGAGGTAAGACCCGACACGGGGTTTGTGGACACGAACAGCGCGTCAACACCGAACTTTTTCATACCCGCCGGAATAACGGCAAGCTGCTTTGAGTTCAGGGCGCCCTGCATGATGCCCTTGAAAACGGAGGACGCGCCGAGCGTGACGATCATCGGTGTCAAATTCATGTAGCCGATAAGGAAACCGTTGAAGGCGCCGAGAACCGCGCCGATAACGATAACCATTATAAGCGGCAGGAAAATTCCGCCCTCGTAGCCCTTGTCGAGCAGCAGCTTTGTTGTGGCGTAAACCGTCAGCGACGCGGCGGCGGGGAAGGATACCTCGATACCGCCGGAGACAAGCACCATAAATTCCGCTATGGCAAAAAGCCCGGGAACTATCATGGCGTTGAGGATATCGACAAAGTTGTTTGCGGTGAAGAACTGACCGGAAGCAATTTCGATGGCGATGGCAAGCACCACTATAATAAGGAAGGTATAGAATTCGCTCTTTCGCGTGAGCTTTTTCAGTGTTTTAGACATCTTTTCTCCTCCCTTACATCATTTTCTCAAGGATGGCATCCTCGGATGCTTCCTCGGCGGACATTTCTGCGACAAATCTGCCCTCTTTGATGACAAGAATACGCGAGCAGTTCTGTAAAATTTCCGGCAGGTCGTCGGAAATGATTATGACCGCCATGCCGTCCTTTGCCTGCTTTTGAAGAATAGCGTGAATGTCGTGCTTGGAACCGATATCAACACCCACGGTGGGGCCGTTGAGGATCAGCACATCGGGGTTGACAGCCATCCACTTGGCAAGAACGACCTTCTGCTGGTTTCCGCCGGAGAGCGTTGAAGCCGCATTCTTATGATCCAGAGTCTTGACGCCCAGCTCTTTTACCCAGAGCTGCTTTTCCTCGTCCGCTTTGGCAATATCGTATGTACCCATGCCGCCCCTGAGCTTGTCAAGCTCGGAGACAACGATATTGTCACCGATGGACTGAGGCAGGAACAGACCCTCGGAAAGTCTGTCCTCAGGGACATAGCCGATACCGGCACCGATAGCGTCTCTGGGACTGCTGAGCGTAACATCTTTTCCGTGCATCTTTATCTTGCCGCTGTCGGTCCTTTTCAGACCGAACATCGCAAGACCCAGCTCGGTTCTGCCGGAGTCAAGAAGACCTGTAATTCCGAGTATCTCGCCGCCGCGCACCGACAGGTTGATATCCTCAAAATAGCCCTTTAAGCCAAGATGCTCAAGCTCCAAAATGGGCTTTTCGGTGAGCTTTTCGGGGACAAACACGCGGTTTTCAAACTCACGGCCGGTCATATAGTAGGTAAACTTTCTGTCGTCAAGCTCCTTGGTGGAGCCGGTAACTACAAGCTCACCGCTTCTGAAAATGGTGAAGCGTTCGGAGATCTCAAAGACCTCGTTCAATTTATGACTTACAAACAGAATTGCAATGCCCTGCTCCTTGAGCTTGAGGATTATCTCAAAGAGAGCCTTGACCTCTTTCTTTGTCAGAGCGGTGGTCGGCTCGTCCATTATGATAAGCTTTGCGTCCGACATAAGAGCGCGGCTTATTGCAACCATTTGTTTTTCAGCGACAGAAAGGGAGCCGACAAGTGCATCAAGGTCTACCTTAAAGCCTATTTTTGCAACTGCGTCCTCCGCGATACGGCGCATTCTTTTCCAGTTAACGAACTTGCGGTTAGCTGCAAGCTCTGTATTTATCGCAAGATTTTCCATGACCGTGAGGTTGGGAAAAACCGCAAAGTCCTGATAAATAACCTGAATACCTAAAGCGATAGCCTCAGAGGGAGTGATTTTTGTAAACTTTTTACCGTTGAATTCAATATATCCCGAATCCATCTGGTAAACGCCGGAGATGATCTTGATAAGAGTAGATTTGCCGCAGCCGTTCTCACCTGCAAGGCAGTGAATTTCGCCGGGCTTGATCTCAAGAGAGACATTTTTCAGTGCGTGAACACCGGCAAAGGATTTGCTGATGTCTACCGCGTTCAGAAGTGATTGTGGCATAGTACCTCCACTAACCTAAAAGCCGACCTCCCCCGAAAGGGAGATCGGCCCGAGGTTTATATTTCTTATAGAAAATTGCGGGAAAATTGCTGATTAGAAGCCAAAGGAGTCAACGTTCTCTGCATCGATGGTGACCCAGCCCTGTCCTTCGAGGACGGTCTCGGAACCTTCGCGGAGCTGGAGTTCGGTGTAGCCGTCAACGCCGAGGTCAACAACATCGCCAAGCTCTTCACCGTTGAGGACCTTGATTGCGAGGGAGACCATTGCCTGTCCTGCCAGTGCGGGATCCCACAGGGTCAGGGACTTGACAACGCCGGACTTGAGCAGCTCTGCATTGTCAGCAGGCATACCGGTGCCGGAGGTGAATGCCTTGTCAACAAGGCCGAGCTCTTCGATTGCACGTGCAACGCCCGGTGCGTCGAAGGAGGAGGTGCCCATGATGCCCTTGAGTTCGGGGTAGGTCTTGAACAGCTCTTTTGCTACGTTGTAAGCGGTGTCGCCGTTGTCGTGGGACTCAACGCGGGGCATAGCCTCGAGGAGGGTCATGTTGGGGTATGCTTCCTTCTGGTGAGCAACGCCGCCGTCTGCCCACTCGTTGTGGGAGCCGTTGGTCAGGTCAGCGACCATGGTGGTGTAGACGCCCTCTTCACCCATTGCCTGAGCGAGGTTGTCCATGATGAATGCGCCGTATGCGGAGTTGGAGAATGCTTCGATGTCATAGTTGACGTTGGTCAGAGCAGCGCCTTCGTGAGCGATAACAACGATGCCTGCATCCATTGCCTTCTTAAGAGCAGCGTCCATGGACTCGATGTCAACAGGAACGACACAGATAGCGTCAACGCCCTGTGCGATCAGGTCTTCGACGAGCTGAGCCTGCTTGGTGGCGTCGATCTCATCGGTGCCCTTCTGGTAGATCTCATGATCGGAGTTGAGCTCGGCGTACTCATCTACGCCTGCCTTCATGCGGACGAACCAGGGGTTGGAGGAATCCTTGGGGACGACGACGATTTCGTATTCGTCATCTGCTGCGAAAGCAGCGCCGGACATACCCAGAGCCATGATCATGGCCAGAGCGAGAACCATTGCTAAGAATTTTTTCATTTTGCTTTTCCTTTCTTTTCTTGTGATTTTATATTCTGCGGTCTCCCGCAAATCACCGTAAAATAAATATGATATTTTACTAATTTAACGTAAAATAATCAAGATCGTTTTATAGAGCTTTTTGACCAAAAAACAAGCATGAATTTAGTGCACTTTGCCAAAGAAAAACCGTATCCATGAAAGATACGGTTTCTAAGCTGGTAATGTGACTCGAACACACGACCCCTTCATTACGAGTGAAGTGCTCTACCGACTGAGCTATACCAGCAGACTGTGAATTTTTTGCAACAGGTGGATTTTAGCACACTTCTTTTCAATAGTCAACAGTTATTTTTCCGCCGATGTACGGCGGGAAGCAGGGGCGCATCATCTGAGAAAGCCCGAATCGGCATAGGAAGTATAGCTCTCTCCGGCAACGATGATATGATCCGCAAGTGTAATGCCGACTGTACGAAGGGTGTCCCGCACGAGCTGTGTGGATATATCGTCCTCTCTGGACGGCATCGCGATTCCGTTGGGATGGTTGTGCGCCATGATCACGGAGGTCGCACGGAATTTCAGCGCCGTTTCCACGATCCTGCGGACATTCGTCTCTACGGCGTTGACACAGCCGCGGCTTATCTCAATGCAGGAAATAATGCGTTTTGAGGAATCGATGCACACTATGAAAAGGATCTCTTCATTTTTATATAAAAACCGCGGTAAAAAATACTTTCCTGCATCTGCGGAGCTGTTTATGTACTTCATGTTCGCGGTACGGGAGACATAGCTTTTGCGCATGATCTGCGGGACAAGACTGATAAGGTTCGCGGCGCTCTCGCCCACTCCCTCTACCTGCATCAGCTCCTCCCGCTCGGCGCTCAGAACATTGCTGAGAGAACCGAAGGTATCAAGCAGACGGTGGGCGATCTCGTTTGTGTCGCGGCGGGGAATGGCATAAAAGAGCAGCAGCTCGAGACTGTTCAGCTCATTGAAGCTGTCCAGCCCGTTTTCGACGAAGGATGTGCGCAGACGTTCTCTGTGTCCGTCATGGATGCTCATTATATTCCGTTCTCCTTATTTCGTGATTTTGTGACAGTGGGGACGGTTCTGTTGTCATTATACTCGCAAACAGCAAAATTACCATACATTTCAGAAAATTATTTTGAGTCAATAGGGACGGTTCTTTTTGACTCTTTTTTGAGAGCAAGGGCAAGTGAGTCAAAAAGAACCGTCCCCATTGACTCCGACTCATAATTCCATCGTAGCGTAGGCGTTGAGGTCGCTGCCGGCGGTGTGACCGGCTAAGTATTCGTAATAGCCCTGTGCGCCGACCATCGCGCCGTTGTCGCCGCAGAGCTTGAGGGGCGGGATATAAAGCTCAAAGCCGTTTTTCTCGGCTGCCGCCTTGAAATCGGCGCGGATGCGGGAATTTGCCGCCACGCCTCCCGCAACGACGACCTTTTTATAGCCCAGCTCCTTTGCCGCTTTCACGGTCCTCGGAACAAGAGAGTCACTCACGGCTTTTGTAAACGACGCCGCCAAAGAGGCGCGGTCAAGAGTCTCCCCCTTCTGCTCACAGTTGTGCGCAAGGTTGATAACGGCGGTTTTCAGTCCCGAAAAGCTCATGTCATACTCGTTTCCGTCCACGTGGGAGATTGGGAAGACATATTTTGTATCATCGCCCGTCTTTGAAAGCTCGTCGATGGGCTTGCCGCCCGGGTATGGCAGACCCAAAACGCGGGCGGTCTTGTCAAAGCACTCCCCTGCCGCGTCGTCGCGGGTCGCGCCCAGGATCTTCATATCGGTATAATCGCGCACATCGACAAGGATGGTATTGCCGCCGGATATGGCAAGGCAGAGAAAGGGCGGTTCAAGCTCCGGATATGCGAGATAATTTGCCGCGATATGACCGCGGATGTGGTGCACCGGAATGAGCGGCACATTCAGAGCAAGTGCGCAGGACTTGGCGAAATTCACGCCCACGAGCACCGCGCCTATAAGCCCCGGGGCATAGGACACGGCGACAGCGTCAATATCCTTTCTTGTTATGCCCGCCGCGTCTATCGCCTTCTGAGCAAGTATCGAGATAGATTCCACATGACAGCGCGAAGCGATCTCCGGCACAACTCCGCCGTAAACGGCGTGCAGGTCAGCCTGAGAAAAGATCTGATCGGTGAGTATTTTTCTGCCGTCCTCGACGACGGCGACGGCTGTTTCGTCACAGGTAGATTCAAATGCAAGTATTTTCAAAATAAAGCCTTCTATCTTTCAAAATATTTTGTCATGAGTATAGCATCTTCTTTGGGAAGTGCATAGTAGTTTTTTCGTCTTCCCACGGGAGAAAAGCCGTGCTTTGTGTAAAGAGCGATGGCGGGGGCGTTGCTCTCGCGCACCTCAAGCGTCACAAACGCGAGCTTCAGCGAGATACAGCGGCTTACAAGCTCATCGATAAGCGCGTCGGCAATACCCTGTCGGCGGTGATCGGGCGAGACCGCCACGTTTGAGATATAGCCCTCGTCCAGCACATACATCATGCCGATGTAACCGGTCACGGTTTCTCCGTCAAGAGCGCAGATAAACTCATGCTGAGAGTCCTTTAACTGGCTTTTGAGCTGCTCCCATGTCCACGGCATCGAAAAGCACCGTTTTTCCAGCTTCACGATCTCGTCAAGCTGTTCAATATTTACATCTTCAATGATCAATGTGCATCCCCCCAGCTGTGTCCGGAGTTCGCATCCGTGATCAGCGGAACCGTGAGCTTTGCGGCGTTCTCCATTTCCTCGTGCAAAACAGCAGTTACTTTTTCCGTTTCACTTTCGGGACACTCAACAATAAGCTCGTCGTGCACCTGCAAAATGAGTCTGGCTTCAAGCTTCTCCGCTTTCAGTCTGCGGTAGACGTTGACCATTGCTATCTTGATAACATCGGCGGCTGTGCCCTGAATGGGCATATTCATAGCAACTCTCTCACCGAAAGAGCGCATATTGAAGTTTGAGCTTTTCAGCTCCGGCATATTGCGGCGGCGGCCGTACAATGTCGTTACATATCCGTCCGCCTTTGCCTGCTCCACCACGTTTTTCAGATAGTCGCGCACACCGTGGTACTTTGCCATATACGCGTCCATGTATGCCTTCGCCTCATTCTGGTAAACACCTATATCCTGCGCAAGAGAAAAGGCGGAAATGCCGTAGACGATACCGAAATTGACAGCCTTTGCGCGGCTTCTCAGAACAGGCGTTACCTCATCGACCGGCACATTGAACACATTTGAGGCTGTCACGGTGTGAAAATCCATGCCGCTTAAAAAAGCGTCCCTCATAGTCTCATCGCCGGAGATGTGAGCAAGCAGACGAAGCTCTATCTGCGAGTAGTCCGCGTCCACAAGGGTCTTTCCCGCTCCCGCGACAAACATCCGGCGTATCTGTGCGCCCAGCTCCTTGCGGATGGGAATGTTCTGCAAATTCGGTTCGGTGGAGGAAAGGCGGCCGGTTGCGGTGACGGTCATCTGGAAGCTCGTGTGTATTCGCCCGTCCGCACCGATCACCTTGAGAAGTCCGTCGGCATAGGTGGATTTCAGTTTAGTGAGAGTCCTGTATTCAAGTATCTCATTGATGATCGGATGCTTGCCGCGAAGCTTGTCCAACACGTCCGCATTTGTGCTCCAACCGGTTTTTGTCTTTTTTCCAAACGGGAGCATAAGTTCATCAAAAAGGACAGTTCCGAGCTGTTTGGGGGAGTTTATATTAAATTCGTGACCTGTGTGCTCCCATATACTCTTTTGCAGACGGTCAATGTCGGCGTTGAGGCTCTCGCCGTATTCGTACAGCGCCTTTCTGTCCACAAGGAAACCCGCGTTTTCCATGTCCGCAAGCACCTCGCACAGCGGAAGCTCCGCCGTGTTGAAAAGCTCACTCATATTAAGCTCCTCAAGCTTCTTTTCAAGGACGGGGCAGAGCAGAAAAACGGCCTCCGTCCCCTTCTTTTCCGCGCCTAAATACCCCTGTGAGAGTCTTTCAAGGGAATAATCGCTGTCGGTAGCCTCTATGAGATACGCCGCAAGCGCGGTATCGAAAACAAAGCCCTCAACACTCAAATTTTCTTTCATCAGCAGACCCATGAGATCCTTGATGTTGTGACCGACTTTTTTGACATCCGCGCTGAAAAGCGTTTTCAGGAGCTCGTTGTACTGTTCCCCGCACATACTCCACGCGGCTTTATAAACGCCTTTGCCGTCACATACCTCAACGGCGTCAAGCCCGTCAAGGGGCATTACCGCGACATATCCGGCGGAGCCTATTCTCTCAATAAGCTCTTTACAACCGTCTTCATCGGTGATTTCCGTATAGCTCATTGAAGGGGCTTCCTCTTTTATCTCCTCCGTCTGCGTTGCTATACATTCCGAAATGCCCCACTTCTCTATGAACTTATTGAAGCCCAGACGTTTGAAAATGCCGAAAAGCTCACTTTTGAAATTCCTGTTCCAGATGTTTTCAGCCGGTTCAAGCTCTATGGGCGCGTCACGCACGATGGTCGCCAGCCAGAAGGACTGACGCGCACTTTCCTCGCCCTCAGTCAGTTTTTTCAGAACTCCCGCCTTCACATCAAGCGCGGACAGGTCGGAATAGATGTTGTCGAGCGTGCCGTAGGTCTGTACAAGACTCAGTGCGGTCTTTTCACCGATGCCGGGCACGCCGGGGATATTGTCGGAGGAATCGCCCATCAGTGCTTTAAGGTCTACCATGAGCTTCGGCTCAAAGCCGTACTCGGCGCGAAATACATCGGGCGTATACATTACGGTCTCCGTCTGACCCATGCGGGATTTTACGTTGCATACGGTCGTTTTGTCGGAAACAAGCTGCAAAGAGTCCTTGTCGCCCGTGACAATGACGCACTCCCAGCCCTTTTCCTCGCAGATACGCGCCGCGGTTCCCAGAATATCGTCCGCCTCATAGCCTTCAAGCTCATAGCGGCGAATACCCATCGCGTCCAGAACCTCTTTCAGAACAGGCATCTGTACGGCAAGGTCGTCGGGCATACCCTTTCGCGTTGCCTTATAAAAGTCACACGCCTTATGTCTGAACGTAGGGGCTTTGAGGTCAAAGCTCACAGCCACGGCGTCGGGCTTTACCTCCTCATATATTCTCTGAAAAATGGCAAGAAAGCCGTAAACGGCGTTTGTGGGCGTACCGTCCGGCGCGGTAAGCGGACGCACACCGTAAAACGCACGGTTTACTATACTGTTGCCGTCCAATATCATAAGTTTCATCATCGTTCCTCCAAGCTCTGATAATAGTGTGGAGTGT
>JAUNND010000025.1 GCA_030531595.1 Eubacteriales bacterium
TCCTCGCAGCGGCGGTTGCAGATGCTGCCGCAGACGGCGGGGAAGGGGTTGTCCTGCTTGATGAGCTTGAGAGCGTCCATATAGCGGCCCTCTTTTGCCATCTTTATATAGCCCTGTACGGCGATGTGCGCGGGGCAGGCTGCCTTGCAGGGGGAAGTACCGGAGTCGTAGCAGACGAGCATATTGTTGTCGCGGTAGTCCTCATCCCACATATGCGGACCCCATGGTGTATCGTCGGGCAGAACGTGCTTGGGATACTGTACGGGACCGTTTTTGGTGCACAGCTTCTGACCGAGCTTGGCTGCACCGGCGGGGCAGACCTCGGCACACTTGCCGCAGGCTACGCACTTTTCCTTGTCCACATGGGCGCGGTAGGCGCTTCTGGACAGATTGGGCGTGTTGAAAAGCTGAGAGGTACGCAGAGCATAGCATACACCGGGGGCGCAGTTGCAGATGGCGAAGATCTTGTCCTCACCGTCGATATTGGTGATCTGGTGGACATAGCCTTCATCCTCGGCACGCTGCAGTATCTCCATGACCTCTTCATAGGTCGCGGTGTGACCGTCCTTGCCGGTCTCGTCGCAATAGCGGGCGCAGTCGCCCACGGCGATGCACCAGTAGTCCTCTATATCGCCAGAACCGACGCCGCGCTTTGTCTGAGAGCGGCGGCAGGAGCAGACGCCGACCGAGTAATAATCATACTTTTTCAGCCAGTGGGACAGATGCTCGATACTGACGGATTTGGAATTTGCGGGAATTGCCTTTTCTACGGGGATAACGTGCATACCGATACCGGCACCACCCAGAGGAACCATAGGCGTGACGGCTTCCAGAGGCAGTCTGGACATTCTCTCAAAGAAGTCACATACCTCGGGATGTTCATCGACAGTGCCCATTCTCATATTGAGAAATTCCGCCGCACCGGGGACGAACAGGGGCAGGATATACTGCTTGTGGCGATCTTCATTTTCCCAGTTGTATTCGATAAGACCGAGAACGCTCATATCAAAGAGCTTCTTTTCCAGAGCTTCGTTATCAGTCCAGCCGCAGGATGCTTTGATCTCCTCAAACGTCATGGGAGTACGCTGCTTCATGCTCAGCGCGATATCGACCATATCGTCGTCAAGTACATTGACGAGACCCCAGTATTCAGGGCAGTCTTCATCGAGCTTCTGAAGTCCGAGCTTATAGGGGACTCTGTCTGTCATCTTTTTGCCGAGAGCAAGTAGTTTTTCTTTATTGGTTACCATGGTGATCACCCTCCAACAATCATAGGTAATTCAATATTAACATATAATAATGTATTTGTCATTACTCATTTTAGTAAAAATCTGAAAAACAGCAAAATATTATTGCAAAACCCGCCGTATTCTGCGAAGAATACGGCGGGTCCGGACTTCTACTCGGGTATATGTATCTCTCTTATATTGAACTCCTTGCCACTCAGAACGGTTTTTTCGAAGCTTCCGCAGTTGGGGCAGTAGCCCTCAAACTCAATAACATTATATATCTCGTCACACTCGTCACATTCGGCAAGACCGGGAACGGTATTGATAATAAGCTTTGTGTCTGTGAAAAGCGGGTCATCGGAGGCGACAACGGGAAAAAGCTCCTCAACATATCTGCTGATAACGAGCGACAGCTCCCCGTTGTCGAGAACGATCTCGGCAATGCTTTCAATGCCGTTTTCCCGTGCGTAGTCACTGACGGTTTTGCACATACTTTTGACTATGCCTATTTCGTGCATGGGAAGCTCTCCTTATCAGTTCTTGCCCAGCTTTTTCTTTGCAAGTCTGCCGACGGCGGAGGGGGCGTTGGTCACGGCGGTAAGCAGCGTGCGGAAGTAGGGAGTACCGACGGTGTCGATGGTCTTTTCAAGGCGGATCGCGTCGAACTTGCACTTGGTAGTGCATATACCGCAGCCGACACACAGGTCTTCGTCAACAACGACACAGCCGCAGCCGAGGCATCTTGCGGCCTCCTTCTTTATCTGCTCCTCGGTGAGATTGCCGCGCAGATCCTTGAAGGTCTTGAGAGCCTCCTTTGCGTCGGCGGACAGCGCCTTCTGTCTGGGGGCAGTGTCAAAGCTTCCGGCGGAGACGGTAACGGTAGAGGTGTCGAGAGCCTTATAATCGCGGTTGTCACGACCTAAATCGAGGGTCTGACCGGCGTGGACATAGCGGTGGATGGAGATGTATGCCTCCTTACCGGCGGCGATGGCGTCGATGGCAAACTTGGGACCGGTCACGACGTCGCCTCCTGCGAATACATCGGGGATGCTGGTCTGCAGAGTCTTGGGATCGACCTTGACGGTACCTTTTTCGGTCAGCTCAAATTCACCGAAGCCGCTGAGATCGAGCTTCTGACCGATGGCGGCTATCACGCTGTCAACGGCGCATTCATCGCCCTCACAGACGAGCTTTACCACTTTGCCGTTTTCTCCGACCAGCTCCACGGGCTTATGCTCAAACAGGAACTTCACGCCCTCGGCCTTTGCCTCGGCTACCTCGTCGGCGGCTGCGGGCATATCGCTCTCCTTGCGGCGGTAGCACACAGTTACCTCCGCGCCGAGACGGGCTGCGGTGCGGGCAACGTCTATTGCGACATTGCCGCCGCCGATAACGACGCACTTCTTGCCGATCTCCGGCTTTTCACCGAGGTTGACGGCTTTCAGGAAATCGATGCCGGAATAAACGCCGTTCAGCTCCTCACCGGGAATACCGAGCTTTGCGCCCATGGATGCGCCGATACCGAGGAAGAATGCCTTATAGCCCTCTGCGCGGAGAGCGTCAAGGGTAACGTCCTTGCCGACCTCAACGCCGGTTTTGAACGTAACGCCCAGCTCCTTGAGAATGTCGATCTCGGCGTTGAGTACTTCTCTTCCGAGGCGGAACTCCGGAATACCCATCGTGAGCATACCGCCGAGCTTTTCTTCCTTTTCAAATACGGTCACGGGGTAGCCTTTAACAGCCAGATAGTATGCACAGCTCATGCCTGCGGGACCTGCGCCGATGACGGCGATCTTCTCGGGATAGGGCTTGCCGGTCTGATTGAGCATCTTCGGGACATAGCGCGTTTCGGCCTCAAGGTCTTTTTCCGCGATGAACTTCTTTATATCGTCGATGGCGACGGAGGAGTCAACGATGCCTCTGGTGCAGGCGCTTTCGCAGGCCTTGTTGCAGATACGGCCGCAGACGGCGGGGAAGGGATTTTCCTTCTTGATAAGCTCTAAGGCTTCCTGATAGCGACCCTCGGAGGCGAGCTTTATGTAGCCCTGTACGGGGATGTGTGCGGGGCAGGTGGCCTTGCAGGGAGCGGTACCGCTGGTCATAACGTCGCTTCTGTTGGTGCGGTAATCCACATTGTAGCTCTTTTTATCCCAGGGAACAGCCCTGTCGGAGTCGTAGGCATCGGAGACGGTTGGGTCGCTGATGCAGTTTTTCTGACCTAATTTCAGAGCGTTGGTCTGGCAATTTTCGACACACTGACCGCAGGCGACGCACTTGTCCTTGTCGACCTTTGCCTGGAAGTTGGAGCGGATGGCGTTCTTGGAACGGAACAGCTCCGCAATACGCAGTGCGTAGCACGAACAGCCGCAGCAGTTGCAGATGGCGGTCGCGTCCTCAAAGCCGGGGGTCTGGTTGATCTCGTGGACAAGACCGTTGTCCTCGGCACGCTTTAATACCTCGTACGCCTCTTCTTTGCTTATGAGACGGTGAGCGCCGGTCTTGGACATATTGACGGCGTTGTCGTTGAGGTACATACACATATCGTCCTCAAGGTGTCCGCAGCCTTCGCCCATCAGACGGCGGGAACGGCGGCAGGAGCAGGGACCGACGGAGACGGCGAATGCCTTGTCGATAAGATACGCGACCTCATCATAGGATGCGGTCTTGGAATTGTTCTCTATTGCGCTCATGACAGGCATGACGCGCATGAAGCTCATGCCGAGCTTGCCGGAGTTGAGCGTGGGGACGAGCATTTCCAGCCTGCGCCTTGTGTATTCCTCAAAGCAGGCGCCGAGGTCAGGGTACTTCTCGCACTGCTCGCGGTCGGAGAGAATGCCCTCCATGATACCGGGGACCCAGATGGGGTAGTAGTAGCAGGTCTTGCCGTTTACCTGACGCTGGCGGACGATACCGGACTTCATCAGCTTTTTAAGCTGCATATCCACAAATTCGGGGGACTTTTTGCAGCGTGCGGCAATATCCTCAAGAGTACGGCTGGCTTCAAGACGCATATGCATCATGACCTCGCATTCATCGTCATCAACGATGGGGGCGAGAATACGGTATTCGGGGTCTGAGTATGTAATGCCGGTGTAGGTCATGCTCTCAAGACTGATCTTGGTGGCAAGACGGAGAATGTTAGCTCTTTTTTCCATATCTGATATTTCCTTTCTTTCGCACGACCGGCAATGCCGCACGGTTCATTACGAAATATTATTTTCTGGCTATACCACATATAATACACCATTTGTCACTCTTTTGGCAAGAACCTTTTTCAGACAGGACAGAAAAAAGCCATGTAGGCAAAAAGCACTGCACGGCATTTTTCATCATTGGCTGTAAATACGGCATTCATAGTGCGCTGACTGTCTCCGATGACAGACCGCTGACTCACAGGAGTCTGGAGCCGGCTGACAGCTTCAATCCTGCTCCTTCACCTGAGTGCGGAAGCATTTTTCCCCGCTCATCATATCCACGAGCAGTGCCATTTCCACCAGAAGCCGGTCGTTTCTTTCACGCAGGTTCATATTAAGCAGATTGCATATCTGTTCAAAGCGGTATTTAACGGAGTTCGGGTGCAGAAACATTCTCTCTGCGGCGAGCTTGATGTTCCAGTCGCTGCGGGAGATATGGCGCAGAGTATCCAGCAGATACCGCCCGTTCTCCTTATCGTATTGCACCAGCGGCTCTAAGCAGCGTTTACAGCAGGACATTGCATCCGGTGACTCCAGTATCGGCATCATTATGCGGTATAGGCTCATTTCGTCATAAAACAGCGCCCTGTCATACCAGTTGAGCGCATAGCCCAGATTGATAGCCGCTCGTGCCTCCTCGTAGCTGTGATGCACGTGGCTGATATTTTCGCAGTAGCTCCCTACGCCGAGCGTGATGGTAAAGGGAATATTTTTAAGGCGCGTCTGAATGTTGAGGAAGACGCGCTCCATGCCGTCACGCAGCTTGTCTTTCTCCTCAGGCACTACCGTCACGATGAAGGCAATGATATCACTGAGCTTCATGTAATAGGAATTCGGATATTGCTTCTTCATTTCCTCGATGGAAATATTGAATATCTCGGTGGTAAGATTTTCGAGCAGTTGATTTGTATTTGTACTTATCTGCTCGGTAAAGCGCTGTTTGATGTTGTTGATGTCCACTGCAGCCACTATACCGCCGTTTCTGAAATCCCAGCCGTAAATCCCGGCGCGGTTGTGTATCTCCGTCTCGCTCTTGATGTTGTTTATCAGAAGGTCATGGACAAGCGCGTTTTTGTACTGCTCCGCGACCTGACGGTTGGATATGAGCGTCTGCTCACGCAGGATGATGTTTGTAACGGCGTTTTCAATCGCCGTCTGAAAGCCCGAATCTTTATGAGTGTCAAAGGTACCTCCTTGGAATATAAGATACCCGAATCTGTGGTTCTGATTGGCGGTGATATGTATATCAAATCCCTCAAGGCTTTTCTCGCTCAGTTTTTCCGGGTCTATGTGCCACAGGCTTTGCGCAAGCTCGCTGGCGGGGTCGGAAAACCAGAATTTCCTTGACTCCATGTCAAGATACGCCGACGGAACGCCGATTATCAGCGTGAGCGTTGTCAGAATTTCCGGTATACTGGCGTCGCTGATGGCAAGCTTGGTAAACTTTGCGTGGATTATGTTCGACTGCATCAGCTTTGCCGCCTGCTGATTGACGATCTGACTCAGAACGGGGTTTATTATATCTGCGAACGAGTACCTTGCGGGAATTAAAATCAGCGGGAGCTGCAATTCGTCCGACAGGCGGCAGGCAGACTCGGGGATTTCCTGAATATAGCGTCCCGTCTTTATGCACAAGCCGCTGACTTTCTTCATATTCAGAAGATTGAGAAACCCGAGAAGCGCATTTTCGTCATCCTTGAGCATAAACGCCGTCGTGATGACCAGCTCGTCGCCCGTGAGCCATTGAGCACCGTCCGGCGTGTCTACCACGGTTACGGTCGAAATCTCTCTGTTTATTCCGGTCGCTCCCGAGATCAGGGAGAAATCCGTAAATCTTTCATCTGTCAGCAAATCCTGTATTTTCATTCTGCAAGCTTTCTCCTCGGATCATTTCTGTATCCAGTAATAATTATACCAAAAGAATTCCACAAAGTATATTGTCTGACAAAACAATAAATCCTTTATTTTTTTTGTTTAAAAGCACAAATAGCGTTAAAATTACAGCAATTTGAAGCTATATTGTCCGGTGACAACAAAATATGTGCGTTCGCCCGATTATATCCCGTTTTTTTGTTTGCCGATGAGCGGACTTAAAATTTAAATCACATCTCGGATAGCGCATCGCGCATCCAAGATGTGACCTTTGGGAGGAATAGTGAATAACCTTTTTTATTCTCTTTTTACTGTCTGCTCGGAGGGGGTCAGGATTGACTGCACAGCCTGCACCACTATCCTCATCGTTGTGCCGGTCTTTGCGTCTATTAAAACCGTGACGGTACTGTCGTCTCTTTCGGTAACGATACCGATAATGCCGCCGATGGTGGATATCTCATCACCGGGCTTTACGGCATTGTGCATTGCCTGAACCTGTTTGTTTTTCTTTTTCCCCGGCAGAACAACGATAAGAAAAAGAAATATCACCAGACCGACAGCGTATATAAGCAGATAGGAGCCGAGTTTTCCGGTCATACTGTTCGCCTCTGTTTCTCAGCAGTTCAGATATTTTTCGGCAATGGCGACGAATGCCGCGCTGCCCTGCCAGAGAACATCTTCATCGACATTGAATTTGCAGTTATGGTGTGCGATATCAGTGCCCTTTTCGGGGTTGGACGAGCTGAGGAACATGAACGCACCGGGAACCTTGCCCAGATAGAAGGCGAAGTCCTCGCCGCCCATGTTGGGGAATTCGCGGCTCGTGATGATTTTTTCTCCGAAAACGTCCTTTGCTGCTTCGGCGGCAAATGCGGCACAGGCAGCGTCATTGACAACGGGAGGTGCGCCCCAGTCCATGGTATACTCCACGCTTCCGCCGAAAGCGGCTGCGGTCGCCTCGGCTATCTCGCCGATACGCTTTGCCATCTTCTGACGTACTTCCTCGCTCAGAGCGCGGGTAGTACCCTCGATGAGTACGGAGCCGGGGATGATGTTGTACTGGTCGCCGCCGGCGATCTTGCCGATGGTGATGACATTTGGAAGGCAGGCGTTGAATTCACGTGCGCTTATCGCCTCGAGAGAGGTAACGATATGTGCGGCTATATTGACAGGGTCAACACCCTTTTCGGGGGTAGAGCCGTGACAGCCGACACCTTTTACATTGATGACAAAGCGGTCGTAGGACGCCATAACGGGACCGGGGCAGACGATGAGCGTACCGGCGGGGATATCCTTGCTGAGTATGGTGCCGATATGAGTGCCGAAAACAGCGTCAACACCGTCCATGCCGCCGTTTTCAATGACAATGGAGGAACCCTTTGCCAGCTCCTCTGCGGTCTGAAAGATAAATCTCACTTCGCCGCACAGCTCGTCCTTATTCTCGGCGAGAACCTTTGCTGCACCGAGCAGCATGGCTGTGTGCGTGTCGTGTCCGCAGGCGTGCATACAACCCTCATGGGTGGATGCGTAGTCAACGCCGGTCTCCTCCTTAATCGGCAGAGCGTCCATGTCTGCACGCAGAGCGACGGTCTTGCCGGGCTTGCCGCCCTTTAAGGTCGCTATGACACTGCTGTCCTTTTCGGAGAGCGTGTAGGGTATGCCGTATTCGTCAAGTTTTTCGAGCACGTATGCGCGGGTCTTGGGGAGTTCAAAGCCCAGCTCGGGTATCTTATGCAGATCGCGGCGCATACCTATGATATAGCTTTCTATTTCTTTACATTTGTTCCACATCATTTAAGTCAGCCTCCTGTTGAATTACTGTACGGCCTTTTTCTTTTCCGCGTTATAGAAAAGACGTGCAACGCCGACCGTGCCGAAGACGGAGAGGACGATGATGATCCAGGAGGGGATACCGCCTATGAGCTTGCAGATAACGGGGATGGCAAGACCGATAACGGCGACCTTGGGCTTCTTCAAGCCGAAGTTGCCGAGAGTTGCACCGAAAATTGCGGCGGAGGCGTAGGTCTGGAGACCCTTGTTGATCGCCTCGGGCAGTACGGCGACAACGGCGGTGCCGACGAGAGCGGCGGCGGTGGTCGCGATAAGGTTCGTGATGATGGAGCCGCAGATAGCCATAGTGGAGACGACCTCCGCCTGAATGGTACCTGCCTCGCTCTTTGTTACGTCAAGGGCAAGTGCGGCGCAGGGGACACGCATATTGCCGATGTTGCCGGAAAGGAAGCTCAGATATGTACCGGACATACCGAGGGAGGCGTAGTAGGATACAGGCTCGACAACGTAGAACGCGCCGAAGGACAGGGCGATAAGACCCCATGCCGCCAGAACGAGGGAGATGTCGGGCCAGCAGTCAAATCTGATGCAAAGATAAATAACGGGGAGGAAGGAGGTCAGCGCGGCGAGCAGGTTTGTGGGGCTGCCTATGCGGACGCTGTTTTTCTTCCATGTTGACATATAGTTGTTTTCCATAGTTTCGTACTCTCCTCTCTTAACCGACAAATATAATAGCCAGAGCGATACCGATGATCATGGCGATACCGAGGGAATATTCGGCAAACTTCGGGTGCTTGGGGACAACGAATTTTCCTATGAGCATCATGCTGATGGCACCGGAAAGGCAGGCGACCGTACCGCCGGCATTGATCTTGGGACCGCCGGAGATCATCTGGTTTGCATTGAGGTAAGCGAAGATACCGATGGAGCAGGCAGCGGACATATAGGCAAGCCAGCCCATATCGCCGCCGGACATCTTGTCGCGGAGCTTTTCAAGACCGGGAGTTGCAACGCCGGTGAACACCAGCCAGCCGGCGCCGTTGAGCGCCATGCCGAACCACGAAACCGCAAGCACCATGAGGTCATAGTTGGGGTCGGCAAGACCGGTAAGACCGCAGGCCTGTGCGCCGAGGGTGGCGGCGGAAAGCTCGGTCGCGGCAGCACCGATGATGGAAAGTCTCAGCCACGCCATCGGTCCGCCGATAGCCGCCATCAGACCGACCATGACGATAAACACGCCGAGAGCCGGACCGATAGCGGAGATAAGACCGATCTTGAAGGCCTTCTTGGGAAGCTGGGGATCAAGGCTGCACACCGCGGTCGCTTTCTTTGCCTGACGGATGTAGAGAACCGCCTGAAGTGCCGAAATAATGACCGTGACAGACGCAAGGACCCAGAAAATGGGAAGGTTGGATATTGATAAATAGTCCATTTGTTTTTCTCTCCTTTTTTTATTCACAATGGATGCTTAAAGTATAACAAGGTGACGGTAAAATGTATATTGTGGTAAAGAACAGTGTTTTTCGAGCTCATTTGTCTGTAAAATAAAACGGTGCACAATAAAACAAAAAGCAGTGGAAAAATTGTTGTGAAATGCAATGCCCGGTCTTTTGGCTGAAATCAACGGGAAAAAATGTATATTGAGACAATAAAGCTGCATACAGGCATTTTACATAGCTGTGATCGGAACGACCGGAGCGCGGCTTTAGTTCTGCCCACTTGATTTTTTAATATCATGGGAGTATAATTATGTAAATCAATCATATCAGACGGAGACCGACCGATGCGAGAGAAAGAAGCGGGAAATCTGAAACAGAGCTTTATAAATCGTATAGTGGGGCAGATACTTTCCGGTACGTTGAAGCCCGGAGACAGGCTTTTGCCGGAAAGAGAGCTGGCCGCGTGCTGCGGCATCAGCCGCGGCTCTGTCAATCAGGGCATCCTTGATCTGGAGAGAATGGGGTTTCTCAGCATAGTCCCCAGAAAGGGAACTTTTGTATCCGACTATCTGAAAAATGCCACCCCCTCAACCGTCTCGGCGATCATGAGCTATGATTCGGATTATATCTCGGGCGCTCTTTTCCGTGACCTGATGGAGCTGAGGATCCTTGTCGAGCGTGAGTGCGTCAGGCTCTCCTGCGCGAGGATAAACGATCGGAACACAGCGCTTCTCAGGGAAAAGAACGGCGCGATCTATTCGGCATCGGACAGTGAGCTCGCCGACGCCGTATACGATTATCACCGCTGCATTACGGAGATATCGGGAAATGCGGCTTATGCGATGATCTTCCGGAGCTTTGAGAAGATGATGCGCAGGCTTATACGCATCCATTTTGAGGACAGAGAAGAAGCAAAAGGCTGTATTGGCAGGTACAGCGATCTGACGGCGAGCATAGCGGCGGGAAACTGTGAGGCGGCGGACCGTGAGATCTCGGAGATACTCGGCAGAGCCTCCGTTTATCTGAACACACTTCTTGCGGAAAAGGACGGCAGCAATGACTGAAAAATGTGCACCTGAAATTGAAAGAAAATACCTGATCGCGTATCCCGACATGGCGTGGCTTGCTTCAAACGCCGAAAGCTCATTGATCGTACAGACCTATCTTGTCTCGGAGGAAGGTCTGACGGCACGTGTGCGCAAAAGAGAGTGGGCGGACAGATGCGTTTATTACTACACCGAGAAACGCCATATCTCAGCCGTAACAAAAATGGAGTATGAGAAGGAGATCGGCAGAGAAGAGTATGAGAGCCTTCTTGAAAGAGAGGATACGGACAGAAAACCTGTTGTGAAGGAACGCTGGTGCCTTGAGTATAAGGATCAGCTTTTTGAGATCGATGTTTATCCGTTCTATACGGACAGGGCGATCATGGAAATTGAGCTGGAAAGCGAAGGGCAGACGATCTTCTTCCCACCGGAAATAAGGATCTTGAAGGAAGTTACGGGGGACAGACGCTACTCCAATGCGTCCATGGCTCGCTGTGTGCCATATGACGAAATATAATTGAAACTTTTTCCTGCCGGATCCGTATTAATATCTGTACGGACGGTTATAACAATGGATATTATCAATCGGAGGAACCCATGAAAAGAATTTTGACATTTATTCTCTGCATCGTAATGAGCTTTATGTTTTTCGGCTGCTCGACACTGGACAAAATACAGCAGATCGAGCTTCCGCCTCTGCCGACTGCGCAGCCGGAGGAGACGGCTCCGCCCGAGACGCCTCAGCCGACAGAAACTCCCGCACCGGCGGTCTCCGCGGAGACAAACCATGTAGTCATCGGTATTTCAAGAAGCACGAATGAGTTTTATGATCCTCAGAACGGAGCCGTGAAGATACTGACCTTTTCTTATGACACTCCATCTGTTGTCATCGATAACAATGAAGAGGCCACTGAGGCAATAAATGAATATATTGCCCGCATGGATGAGACATACATCACGGGAAACGACTACGGCGTCGGTACTTCGGAGGGTATGAACCTGCTTCTTGAAATGGCACAGGATAACTATTATGTGGCTGTGCAGGAACAGATAGAGCTTCCGCTGGAATTCGCCTCGGATATGACGGTCAGAACGAAGCGCATAGATGACAGATGCATTGACCTTGTGTATACAAATTATCTGTACACCGGCGGCGCCCACGGAAATTATTCGGATATTGCATATGTTTTTGACGCCTCCACCGGCGAAAGACTGACTACGGAAATGCTTGCCGGCGATATCAGCGGACTGCGCACGTACCTTACGGATCTCATGCTGCAGCTTGTTGAGGAAAATAAAGACGGCTATTATTCAGACCGCCTGTCGCTCGATTATGTGGGCGGCGACCTTAATACGGCTCTCTCGGGACTGATACGTGACGGCGCGTGGTATTTTGACAGCGAAGGAATGTGCATCTTCTCCACGCCTTATGAGATAGCTCCTTACGCATCCGGGATCGTTGAGTTCCATATCCCCTATGAAGAATTGAGCGGGCATATCGATCCCAGGTGGCTGCCGGTCGGATACGCCGGAGACGGCCGTCTCTCTCTGAGACCGGTCTCCGACATCGATGACGGCAGTGTTGAGGTGCTCGACCGTGTGGCAGTGAGCGAAAACGGGACGGAGCTTGCTGTGGTCGCGGACGGAAGCGTTTCTCAGGTCACTCTTTCAAAGGTCGGCTATGCGGACGTCTTCTATGAGACCTCCCAGCTCTGGGCCTGCAGCGAAATGAAGGATTGTGCACTGCAGATTTTGACGGACATCCCGGACGGTGTTCCCGATCTCATGCTGAGCTATATAGAAAGCAGCGGGACTGTACGGGAATTCCTTATTACAATGAGCGGCGAGGACGGCAGCCTTATTCTTGTGGACAAAAACAGCATTCAGCCCCGAGGATAACAAAATACGGTAAAAAATATAGCGGAAATTCAATATTTTTATTGACAAGCGCCTAAGCGCGTGCTATTCTATTAAAGCCGCATCGAAGGGGTAATGAAGCTGAGGCTTGCCCTCCACCCCAAGAGCGAGACCTGAAAAGAGGGAGGATATGAATTCATGAAGCATGCTATCATCGTGACCGGCGGCAAGCAGTACCGTGTTGCAGAGGGCGACGTTATCTTCGTTGAGAAGCTCGAGGCTGCAGCAGGCGAGGCTGTCAAGTTCGATCAGGTTCTGGCAGTGATCGACGGCGAGACCGCAGTCTTCGGCGCACCCGTTATCGAAGGCGCAAGCGTTTCCGCAAACGTTGTCAAGACCGGTAAGAGCGCAAAGATCCGTGTCTACAAGATGAAGCCCAAAAAGGGTTATCGCAGAACTCAGGGCCACAGACAGCCCTACACCAAGGTTCAGATCGAGACCATCAACGCATAATTTTTTCCGCAACTGATTATGACATAAGGAGGATTAACCTGAATGGCACATAAAAAAGGTATGGGTTCTACCAAGAACGGCCGCGATTCTGCAGCACAGCGTCTTGGCACCAAGAGAGCCGACGGACAGTTCGTTCTGGCCGGCAATATCCTTGTCAGACAGCGCGGAACCAAGATCCACCCCGGTACCAATGTCGGTAAGGGTAAGGATGACACCCTGTTCGCCCTCATTGACGGCAAGGTGAAGTTTGAGCGCATGGGCAAGGATCGTAAGCAGGTCTCTGTTTACGAAGAGATCGCTCAGTAATTGACGACGAAGACCGGACAGAAACAGTCCGGTCTTTTTTACATCAGGAGGTCTTAGTATGGGTCAGTCCTTTGTAGATAAAGCCCGCATCACGGTACACGCCGGCAAGGGCGGCGACGGTGCGATCGCCTTTCACAGAGAAAAATATATAGCCGCAGGCGGTCCCGACGGCGGCGACGGCGGAAGAGGCGGCAATGTGGTCTTTGTCGCGGACGATAATATGTCCACGCTGATGGATTTTAAGGTCAGACGCAAATACTGCGCGGGAAACGGCGCAAACGGCATGGGCAAACGCTGTTACGGTAAGGACGGCGAGACGCTGTATATAAAGGTGCCGAGAGGAACGCTTATCCGCGATACCGAGACCGGAGCCGTCATGCACGATATGTCCTCGGGCGAAAACTATATGATCTGCAAAGGCGGACGCGGCGGCTGGGGCAATATGCATTTTGCCACGCCGACAAGACAGGTTCCGCGCTTTGCAAAGCCGGGGCTTCCCGGCGAGAGCCACGATGTGACGCTGGAATTAAAGCTGCTGGCAGACGTAGGTCTTGTAGGTTTTCCGAATGTAGGCAAATCAACGCTCCTTTCGGTAGTGAGCAAGGCGCACCCGAAGATCGCAAACTATCATTTTACAACGCTCTTTCCGAATTTAGGCGTTGTGTATGTGGACGAGGGCGTCTCCTTTGTCATGGCGGATATCCCCGGCATCATCGAGGGCGCGTCCGAGGGCGCGGGTCTTGGACACGATTTTCTCAGACACATCGACCGCTGCCGTCTGCTCGTGCATCTTGTCGACGTGTCCGGCAGTGAGGGCAGAGACCCGGTAGAGGACTTTGACGCGATCAACGCCGAGCTTTCCGAGTATGATGTCGGCCTTGCCGACCGACCGCAGATAGTTGTCGCCAACAAGTGTGATCTTGTGGAAGAGGGGAGCGACAATGTCGAGCGGCTCAGAGAGCACGTCGAGGCGCTTGGATACAGCTTTTTCGTTATGAGTGCCGCGGCGCATCAGGGCACGAAAGAGCTTGTAAACGAGTGTGCAAGACGCTTAAGCGAGCTTCCGCCCGTCACCGTTTATGAACCCGACTACGTCAGACCCGAGCCGGTGATCGATACCTCCGAGGAGCTGACGATCGAAAACTTTGACGATATGTGGGTCGTGGAAGGTCCGTGGCTGCAAAAGCTCGTGTCCACCGTCAACTTTGACGATGTGGAGAGCCGTATGTTCTTTGACCGCATCCTCCGACAGGCGGGTGTCTTTGAGCGCATGGAAAAAATGGGCGTCAAGGACGGCGACACGGTGAGTATGTACGACCTCATGTTTGAGTATAAGGATTAATTGATAGAAATATGCAGGGAGCGAATTTTTCGTTCCCTGCATATTTTTTCAATAAGCAAAAGCTTACTTCATGCCGTTTTCGTAGGCCTCGATCATCTTCTTGAACGTGTGTCCCGTACGACGCCTAAGCTTTTCAAGGTATTTTTCCGTGGTATCCCCGGTGAAAATCCGGATGTCCAGCCGCATGGAGCCGTCATCTTCCGGTGTGACAAAAATCTTATCAACAAAGGTGTCGATAAACTCTTTGGAAATCGTGCCGTTGGCTGCATCTGCTTCGGCGGCTTTCAGGACGCTGCGGATCTTCTCCATGTGTGTGCGGAATTCCTGACTTGATTCTGCCTGCTGACGCAGTTCACAAAGCTCCTGATCCAATGCCTTGATTTCGTCATTGCACTGAGCGGTCATGGATTTGAAGTCTTCCGGCGTGATGCTGTCCAAGGCCACCAGTTCCAGCAGTTTGCTCTTTTTCTTCCGGGAAAGCTCCATTTTTGCTTCCGCATCCTCCATCTTTCTCGTGAGATTCCCGTCAGCAGTCATTTGACGATACATGGTTTCGTATTCTTCCAGCATAGCGGCGGAGATGTCTTTTGTGTTTCGGAACACCTCAAACAGCAATGGCTTAATCTCATCTTCGTAGATGGCAAAGGAGGCACAGGAATCTTTTCCGTTGTTGATCTTACCGGCGCAGACCCACTTGGAATTGACATTGCCCTGCTTGTCCCTGGACTCCCTGCGGTAATACGGCATACCGCAATGGGTACAGAAAAGCTTTCCGGTCAACAGATTGGCGTGATTGCAGATGCCCTGCCGATTCTTTACGTCTTCGCTCCTGCGGCGCAGAACGACATTCGCCGCTTCCCACAGTTCCTCCGAGACAATAGCCGGGACAATCTCTCCGGTCTCATCCCTGAACATGACCCATTCCTCCGGCGGGAGGAATTTCTGCTTTTTGGTGAACATATCAACGACCTTGACCTTGTTGCCGACGTAGTAGCCCTTGTACTTCGGATTGGCAATCATGTTGGACAAAGTGGAGTGCGCGATCTTCTTACCGTTGAGGTTGCGATAGCCTTTCTCCCAGAAAATCGTCTCGATCTGCTTCATGGAGTGTTCATCGGTGGCATATAATTCAAACAGTTCTCGCACCATCCCTGCCTGCTCCTCGTCGATAACCAGCCGCTTATCATCCTTCTGATACCCGAAGATCCGGCTGTTGCCAAGCACTACATTCTGTCTGATTGCCTGCTGATGTCCGAATTTCACGCGAGACGAAAGCTTACGCAGTTCATCCTGGGCGATGCTGGACATGATGGAAAGGCGGAGCTCGGAATCCTCATCAAAGGTGTTGATGTTGTCATTCTGGAAAAATACCCCCACGCCCGATGAAAGAAGCTGTCTTGTGAACTGAATGGAATCCAGCGTGTTGCGGGCAAAACGGGAGATTTCCTTGGTGATGATAAGGTCAAATTTTCCCTCTGCGGCATCCTCTATCATACGGTTGAAATTCTCACGCTTTTTTGTGGAGATACCGGAAAGACCCTCGTCGATATAACCGGGAACGAAAGTCCACGCTGCATTTTTCTTGATGTAGTCCTCATAGTAGGCAATTTGATTTCCCAAGGAATTGAGCTGCTCATCGGATTCGGAAGAAACGCGGGCGTAATATGTGACACGGAGCGGGATATCATAAATAGATTTATTGCGCAGCATTTGGCGAACGTTATGTATATCCAAATGGCTCCCTCCTAAAAGTTCGCAAAATCATGTTTATATGCATTATAATATAGAAGAGCGAATTTTTCAATACCTTTCGTAAAAATGATGACAGCAGAGAAATTCATTTGCTGCTGCCCGGTTGACTGTCTATCGTTTTATGGATGAAGCTCTGTTTATAATTCTCATACGCATTTTGTTCCGCTCCGCTTCTGTGATGAGACCTTTTTCGTAAAGAGTGTCGTTGTAGTAAGTTAGCCACAGTTTTTGAAGTACACACTCTTTTTCAGGTTCCGTCATACTATTTTGTGCTCCCTTGTTTTCTGCCATAGAATACCTCGCGCTTTCACTCATAGTATGGACTCGTTTTTGCGGACTCATACAGCGAGGCAGTTAATTCCTGCCGTTTATATGCATCTATAATCTCCTTCGGGATGCTGTCAACTAATTCGTGAAGCTCTCGAAGTTCCTGCTCCATTCCGATATATTTCAGCCGATTGGCGATCTTTTCTCTGCCGGCTTCTTCGGCGGCAGAGAGCTTCGATTCCAGCGCCGCGTTTTCAGCAGTGAGCATTTTGTATTCGACGTCGTACTTTTTCAGCCGGGTCTTCAGTTTCTCCACGCCGGGGATATATTCATCCAACAGAGCAGCGATCTCCGATGTACGGGTTCTGACGTTCAGTGGATTTGCACCGGAAAGCATCTCCATAATCTTGCTTTTGAGATTGTTCAGATGGATCGCTTCTTTGTAGAGACGCGGCGGAATGTGCTGTCTCCCGGTTTCACTGGCACTCTCTCCACGCTCCAGCTCCGGGTACTTTTTGACCATGTGACTCCAGAATTCATCCTGCCACCAGGTGAGTTTTTTCTTGTTGCCGACAATATCTTTCGCCGAGAGCCGTCCGTCTTCCGTCAGCGGAACAAAACAAAGGTGCATATGGGGCGTTTTCTCGTCCATATGCACTACGGCGGATATGATCGTTTTTTCTTTTTGATGTGCCTTGATGAATTCCAGCGCGTATTCAAAATACTCTCTGACTTCCGAGCGTTTCTTCCCTTTGAAAAACTCAGGGCTTGCCGTAACAAGCGTTTCTACGACACGGACGCTGTCCGAGCGCGTCCGGCAGCCCGCCTCTGCAATCTGCTTTTCGGCTTCGGCGCGGTATTTTCTCTTTGGTTCGACTAAGTGAAAATTGTATCGGCTTCGGCTGGTGTCCACGTCCGGATTACTGGCGTATTTTTCTTTTGTGCGTTCATTGTGAGCTTCGATGTGTCCGATCTCCGGGCCTTTGTATTTGGCGAACCGTAAGATTCCGTATTGTGCTTTCATGATTTCTCCTGATTGTTTTTTCCGATCGATCGTAAAGCTACAATAACACAGAAAAAGAGCAGCCTTGGGCTTTTCACGAAATCTGCAAATCAGGAAAGTATAGCCATATACTTGTTGCAAATTTGCACAGGCTTGATTATAATAAAATCAGGAAAGAAGGTACTCCTTATGAAAAAAGATATGAAAGAAAATGAAAATACTATCGGCTATCGCATTTCCGAGCTGCGTAAGGACAGAGGATGGAGTCAGAAAGAGCTTGCGGATAAGATTCATGTTGCTGCTTCTCAGATCAGTCGGCTTGAGAGCGGAGAAACCGTAAACGTCAGTACGGATATTCTAGTCTCCGCCGCGAAACTCTTTCATGTTTCTGCGGATTATCTTCTCGGCCTTACGCAGATCACTGTGCCGAAAAGCTATGATATTTCTCAGATGAATCTTTCGGAAAAAGCCGTGAAGAGAATACTTGGCGGAAATATTGATATGGATGTTCTGAATCGGCTTATGGAGCATGACCGTTTTCCGAAACTCTGCTCTCTGATCCGCTTTTACTTTGATGATACTCTGGTACAGGGAATTGCTGCAAGAAATGAGATCATTGACCTCACCGCCGACCCGCTATCAGAGCTGAAAAGCACAGATCCCTCAAAAAAAGCGGAAATACTAAAAGATCTTCGCTTTTTGAATTCACAGAAGATCGGCAGTAATGAAGCGGATATCGAAAAGATAAAAAATGAATTTATGAGAATCCTGCGGGATATAAAAATGGATATGGAAATGCAGCGGCCAACCACAGACACCGCAGCGGCAGAAGCTGTCCGGGGCATCCGTGAAGCTTTGCCGGATAAGCCCGAAGGTGATCTGACAGTCGATGACGTTTCCGGCGCAGTGGCGGCATATGTAGGAAAAGTCTTTCCGATGGACAACGGTACTTCCGACTTGCTGAAACAGCTGGCAAAGCAGATGATGGAACAGTCCATTCCGAAGAAAGGAAACGAGAAGTAGCTTTTTATATACCTTTTGCGGCTCGTTGGCAGAAAAATTTCTGCCAACTCCACACGAACAGAGGATATTTGTAATCAGGCAGTATTACAGATATCCTCTGTTTTCTGTCACCGGAAACGTCCTGCCCACGACCGGCAGCCCCTTTCCCGCGCCAGCGGCCGCAAAAGGTATAACACACTAGACTTTGCAAGCAAAATCGTGTGCCAACGGAGCGTATCTCCCCTTTGGATTCTCCTCTTTTTTGATGTCGGTGCCGTAGAGAAGTATAAGCAGATTCCGACATCAAAAATATCTCGGACGATCTGCGGATCATCCGGGACGGGGCGCGTCGGAGATTCTAAAGAAATTCACGAAAAAATGATTTAAGAAATTGTAGATTGGACGGGAATATGGTATAATAAAATTGAAGAATAGTATACTTTTCCTTTTGGAGTGAAAAAGGCGGAATGAAGATATTTGATAATATAACGGATATTGTTCGGGATGATCTGAAAGAGACAATACAAAGCAACAGCAGGATCTCTATTGCTGCGGCCTGTTTCTCCATGTATGCCTATCAGGAATTGAAAAAGCAGCTGGAACAGGTAGAAGAATTCCGCTTTATTTTTACGTCCCCCACCTTCATAAAAGAGAGATCCGAAAAGCAAAAACGTGAGTTTTATATTCCCCAGCTCAACCGGGAGAACAGCTTGTATGGCACGGAGTTTGAGATAAAACTTCGCAATGAAATGACCCAGCGGGCGATTGCAAAAGAATGTGCCGAGTGGATCCGGAAAAAGGCAGTATTCAAATCCAATACGACCGGAGAAAATATGGGCGGATTTCTGACGGTAGAAGCGCCGGGGGATCAGACTGCCTATATGCCGCTGAACGGTTTTACGACGGTTGATATCGGCTGTGAACGCGGAAATAACAGCTATAACATGATAAGCAAGCTTGATGCACCGTTTGCAGAGCAGTATATAAAGCTCTTTAACGAAATCTGGAACGACAAGACAAAAATGGCGGACGTTACCGAGACCGTTATTGAAAACATCTCCAATGCCTACAATGAGAATTCTCCTGAATTCATCTATTTTATGATGCTGTATCATGTTTTCAGTGAGTTTTTGGACGATATTTCCGAGGATGTGCTTCCGAACGAAGCCTCTGGGTTCAAACAGAGCAAAATCTGGAATATGCTGTATGACTTCCAGCGTGATGCGGCGCTGGCGATCATACATAAGCTTGAGAAATATAACGGCTGCATCCTTGCGGACAGTGTAGGACTTGGCAAAACATTTACGGCGCTGGCGGTGATTAAATATTACGAAAACCGCAATAAGTCGGTTCTTGTTCTCTGCCCCAAGAAGCTGGCGGAAAACTGGAATACCTATAAGGACAACTATGTAAATAATCCCATCGCCGGGGACAGGCTGAATTATGATGTGCTGTTCCATACGGATCTTTCACGCTCAGGCGGTGTATCGAACGGGCTTGACCTTGACAGGCTGAATTGGGGAAACTATGACCTTGTTGTAATAGATGAGTCGCACAATTTCCGCAACGGTGCCGGTACGCATGCCAACACGCAGGAAAACCGATATGTCCGCCTGATGGACAAGGTCATTCGGGCCGGGGTCAAAACAAAGGTGCTGATGCTTTCGGCAACGCCGGTCAATAATCATTTTTCCGATTTGAAGAATCAGCTGGCCCTTGCCTATGAGGGCACCCCGGAATTCATCAATGATAAACTGGACACCACAAAATCGATTGATGAAATCTTCAAACAGGCGCAGGGAGCCTTTACAAACTGGAGCAAGCTCCGCCCGGAAGCCCGGACAACAGATACGCTCCTGCGCTCACTTGACTTTGACTTTTTTGAAGTGCTTGACAGCGTGACCATAGCCCGCTCCAGAAAGCACATTGAGAAATACTATAATACCGAAGCTATCGGGAAATTCCCCGAAAGGCTGAAACCGATCTCAAAACGTCCGAGCTTGACGGATCTGGACAAGGCGATAAATTATAACGAGATATTTGAACAGCTCATGCAGCTGAGTCTGGTGATCTACACACCGTCAAACTACATTTTCCCGAGTAAGATTTCAAAGTATGCTGATCTTGCAGCCAACAAGGGGAATCTTACGCAGAGGGGGCGTGAGCAGGGCATCCGGCGCCTGATGAGTATCAACCTGCTGAAACGTCTGGAAAGCTCGGTATATTCTTTCAACCTCACATTAAAACGTATTCACGATTTTATTCAATTGACCATAGAAGCCATAGACAGTTTTGAGAAGGTCGGCAGCTCTGATCTTACCATGTACGAGATGTCCGAAAATGACTTTGACATGGAGGACGGGAATACTGACTTCTTCACAGTCGGCAAAAAGGTGAAAATAGATCTTGCCGATATGGATTATAAGTCATGGCGTGACGAGCTACAAAAAGACGCAGATACGCTGGAGTTACTTACTCTTATGGTTGGTGATATAACGCCGGAACATGATAGTAAGCTTCAGACGCTATTTAAGTTATTAGATGAAAAAATGTCGAATCCGATCAATGCAGGAAATAAGAAAGTGCTTATTTTCTCTGCATTTTCGGACACGGCGGACTATCTATATAATAATGTCAGTGTTTATATCAAAAAGAAATATGGCCTTGATACCGCAATGATCACGGGTGCGGTTGACGGTCGCACCACGATAAAGGGCTTGAAAGCAACACTTAACAATGTGTTGACCTGCTTCTCGCCTATTTCCAAGAGTAAGGATGTCTTAATGCTGGGAAATCCTGCTGAAATAGACATCCTGATCGCAACCGACTGTATCTCCGAGGGACAGAATCTGCAGGACTGCGATTATCTTATAAATTATGATATTCACTGGAATCCGGTGCGTATTATTCAGCGCTTCGGGCGAATCGACCGTATCGGCAGTAAAAACGAATATATACAGCTTGTCAATTTCTGGCCGGATATGACGCTGGACGAGTACATCAATCTCAAATCCCGAGTCGAAACGCGCATGAAGATTTCTGTTATGACCTCTACCGGCGATGATGACCTTCTCAATCCGGAAGAAAAAGGCGACCTTGAATACCGCAAGCAGCAGTTAAAGCGCCTGCAGGAGGAGGTCGTCGATATCGAGGAAATGTCCAGCGGCATTTCCATCATGGATTTAGGACTGAATGAATTCCGACTTGATTTGCTGGAATACATAAAAACACACGAGGATATTGAAAAGAAACCAAAGGGGCTTCATGCGGTCGTCCCTGCATCGCAGGAGAACCCGCAAGGTGCGATTTTCGTCTTACGGAATGTAAATAACAGCGTTAACATTGATAATCAGAACAGAATTCATCCCTTTTACATGGTGTATATCGGTGAGGACGGGCAGATAATCTGCGACTATCTGAACCCGAAGAAACTGCTTGACACGGTTCGGCTTCTCTGCCGCGGAAAATCAGCGCCGGTTATGGAGCTTTGCCGCAAATTCAATGAGGAAACGGATGACGGCAGGAACATGAGTGAAATGTCGGAGCTTTTGAGCGAGGCCATCAATTCGATCATTGACCGAAAGGAAGAAAGCGACATAGACAGCCTGTTTTCCGCCGGAGGCACTTCGGCGCTGATGTCCGAAATCTCCGGATTGGACGACTTTGAGCTGATATGCTTCTTGGCAATTAGAAATGAGTAATGAGTAATTAGTAATTCATCAAACGAAGGTGAGAGCAAATGTTAGGTTTGCCGCAATCTACGGAATTTAATAAACGTATTCCGAAGCAGAAATTTTATGAGAATCTTACGGTCACTCCGGCACTTAAGCGCATTTTTGTGGAGCAGATCAAAGTGATAACCTGGCGCAATAAGATCGCCGCCACGACCGTAAACCTTGCGCCCGGAAAGATCGTGACAGAGGTGGAAGTTTTTGAAGTGAAGCTGTCCGGTATTCCCCTCAACGAAGCCGTTCTGCGGCAGATCGACCGGGAAATACCGTACCATATCATTTTTCTGCTGGAATACGAAGGAAAATATCAGGCGTGGACATCCTATAAAGAGGCTTCCGCCGGCAGCGCAGCCTTTAAAGTCGGCAGCTATTATCACACGGACTGGATGGAAGAGACCGAACTGCTGATCCGAATAGACGGGCTGGACATGGATACGGTCCATGAGAATTTTGTGCGGCAAATCGCGGGAAATGCGGAACGCGGAGTCAGGAATGCGGAATGGTCGGACGAGTTGAGTCTGAAAGAAAATGTTGAGCGGGACGAAAAAAGGAAACGCATTGAAAAGCAGATCGCGGCATTAGAAAAGAAAATACGAAACGAAAAGCAGCTGAACAGACAAGTGGAAATGAACGCGGAACTAAAACGATTAAAAAAGGAATTGAATGTATATGACAAGTGATGATATTTTAAAATATGCAAGAACACTAATGATGCGAATCAGATTTGCTCATGCGTATCTTAATACATACAAAGCGTTCTGCGATAATGGTAAAGAATACTATGAAGTAATGAATCAAGCACCACTGTTTTTTGCGCTTACTGAAAAATCTCTTGTTACAGCACTGATGATAGAAGTATGTAAACTATTTGAAGACAGTTCACAAGTAATGAGTATAAAAAAGCTGTACAATATATGCGAGCAAAACAAACCACTTTTTCCCAAAATGCGGTTGGAGAATGGGAAAGAAACAAATCTACCATGTAATTTAGAGCAAATATTAAAAACTACAAACACTAAATTTGAGAGTTATAGTACAATAATTTTGAATGTTAAAGCACAGCGTGATAAACTATGGGCACATACAGACAAAGCGTGTGTACTGGAGCCAGACAAAATAGAAAAGGAGTTTCCCGTCACTTGGGGAGATATAGAGGAATTGTTGAACTTTGCAAGTGGTTTTGCCAATTCAATTATCATTTGTTTTACAAATTCAATTGAGGCTCATTGGTTCAATAGTCCGAATTCTTATGAAGAAAATGTTTTGTATGTTCTTAACTCCATGAAATCAGGGAGTACAGGTTGAAATAACTTATGGATAAAATGTACACGAACATGGATGACATAACTTGAAAGAACATAGACATAATCGGCACATTATTCCCAAACTGCATTACGAGATACGAAACGAAAAGCAACTGAACAGGCAGAGGAAAATGAATGCGTAATTGAAAAAGATAAAAAAGAGGTGGAGACTAAATGAAGATATATGTGAAATCAATTTGGTTCTCTCTTTGCTTAAGCATTGTTTCATTCAGTGCAGCTTTATTATTGCATTATCTAAACTGCGGAAAAGAAACAGAGTTTTGGTGTAATGTAGCCCTCTCTGTATTTGGAAGTGGATTATTGACTTTGATTTCCTCAATTCTGAGTTATCGAGATACTAAAATCAAAACCCTTGAAAGGTTTAAGTATTACACAAAACAAATTGTCCACATTCTGAATAAGTATCAACAGGAGTTAACGGTGGATACGAAAGTTAACTTTTTCTTGGATTATGCGGATTTCGATAAAACAGCATGGGATGCTGAATTCGGAAATATTTGCTTTTTTACTGACTTCAAAAAGCGGGATAAAATTCGGTACATTTATAGTTCCATTTATTTGCCTATTCAAAACGTTAACAATGCTGTCGCAAATCATTACTATCAATTCAGATGCCATAAAGACGGTTCTGTAAGAAATGAATATGCGATGAAAACCTATATCAATGAAATAGAGCCATTAATTATAAAAGAAACAGAATACAAACCAGATGGTGAGAATGGAGATACGATTATCTGTACTGAAAACGAATTGGAAAAAAGTGTTCTGACCGAATTAAACGGCTATTACTATGATTTGATGCATAGCAAGAAAATAAAGGAGAACAACAATAATGGATAAAATGCGTATGGAGTCGGTTGATATAACTATGCAGAACATTGACAAAATCGGTGCATTATTCCCGAACTGCATTACGGAGAGCGTTGACGAAAACGGCAGGATGAAGAAGGCGGTCAACTTTGAGCTTCTGAAACAGATGCTTTCTCCGGAGGAGCTGGCGGGGGAGGAAGCATATGAATTTACATGGGTGGGCAAAAAGGCGGCCATTGTGGAGGCCAACAAGCCCATTAAGAAAACTCTGCGCCCCTGCCCGGCGGAAAGCAAGAACTGGGACACGACCGAAAACCTCTACATCGAGGGCGACAATCTGGAAGTGCTGAAACTCTTGCAGGAGAGCTATCTCGGCAAGGTCAAAATGATTTACATCGACCCGCCGTATAATACCGGCAATGACTTTATCTATCGGGATAATTTTGCCCGATCTGCCGAAGAATACGATGAACAGATGGGTATGTTTGATGAGGAGACCGGCGACAGACTTTTCCGAAACACCGACAGCAACGGGCGCTTTCATTCCGATTGGTGTAGCATGATCTATTCACGGCTGATGCTGGCAAGAAATCTGCTGGCTGAAAATGGTGTAATCTTTGTTTCTATTGACGATAATGAAGAAAGTACTCTCCGACAAATATGTGATGAAATCTTTAATATTTCAAACTTTGTTGGTTGTTTAGTTTTGCAAACTGCTACAGATAATAATCCCCGTCAAATAAACACAGAACACGAATACATATTGTGTTATGCTAAGAATCACAATGAACTTTCTCCATGGTTTGCTCCAAGTGATAAAGCTCAACTTATTCAAGATAAATATAATGATCTCAAAAAAAGACATGGTACGAATACGGAGACAATTCAAGCAGAATTAAGAGCATGGATAAAGAACAACTCAGATGTTCTGCAAGGAGTAACACATTACGATAATGTTGATAATAAAGGTGTTTTTCATGATGGTGACATTGCGAATACTGTATTTGGCGGATATAGATACACTGTTCTTCATCCCGTTACACATAAGCCGTGCAAGATACCCGAAAAAGGATTCCGTTTTGCAGAATCCACTATGCAAGAAATGCTGAAAAATGACGAAATAATGTTTGGAGCAGATGAAACAACACTTATAAAGCCAAAAAAGCGGTTAGAAAATGCTAAGGATGTTTTACGCTCAGTTATATATGAAGATGGGAGGGCTTCAACAAAACAATTTGAATCGTTAATGGATAGAGATATATTTCAGAATCCAAAATCACCAATGATTCTTGAAAGGCTTATTGGTTTTGTGACAGAGAAAGGAGATATCGTCGTAGATTTCTTTTCTGGCAGTGGAACTACTGCTGAAGCTGTAATGAGACTAAATGCAAAGCGAAATATGGAAATTAAGTCAATAATGGTTCAATTACCTGAGGATTTGAATTGTTCATTGGAAAAATCCGACAGCAGAGCAAAAAAGACCCTTCAAAATGCAATAGCGTTTTTAGATTCTATTGGGAAAAAACATAACATCTGCGAAATCGGCAAAGAACGCATCCGCCGCGCCGGGGAGAAGATAAAATCAGAAAACCCGCTGGCCACACAGGATTTGGATGTCGGTTTTCGCGTTTTCAAGCTGGACGACAGCAACATGAAAAATGTCTACTACTCCGCCGCAGAATACGGCCAGCAGATGATCGGGAATCTTGAGTCCAACATCAGGGAAGACCGCAGCGACCTCGACCTGCTGTTCGGCTGTCTGCTGGAATGGGGTTTGCCGCTGTCTTTGCCGTACACTTCCGAATCCATGGAGGGTTGCACCGTGCATACCTACAATGACGGTGATCTGATCGCTTGTTTCAGTGAGAATATCCCGGATGCTGTGATAAAAGAGATCGCCGGGCGCAAGCCTCTCCGCGCCGTATTCCGCGACAGCAGCTTTGCCGACAGCCCCTCTAAAATAAACGTGTTCGAGATATTCAAGCTCCTCGCTCCGGACACGAGAGTGAAAGTCATATGAGGTGAAACATGGTTGACAATACAATGAGATTTGCTACACACTGTGTAGCAAATTAAGGCGAAGTCATAACAGACTAATCATTTGTGCAACGGGGCGTTGCACAAATTCCGTGGTGGTCTAATAGGGAAACATAAAGCCGTGAAAAGAAAAAGCGGAATGCTTCATCGAAAAACATTCCGCTATACGAAGTATATTATTGATTATTCGAAAGAGATGTGCAGATTTTTCCCCAGACTGTCGGCCATTTTTTGAAGAAAAGCTAACGAGGGGTTATAATTCCCGCTCTCAAAACGGGAAATATTGGCTTGAGCCGTTCCCATGCGTTCTGCCAGTTCCTTTTGAGACAGTCCGGCGGCACGGCGGCTTTCTATTTCGGCACGAATGATCGCGTACTGCGGGGCAAGCGCCTTGTATTCTTCTTCAACCTCGGGACGCTCGCTGAATATCTTGTTCTTATAATCATTAAAATTCATTTTCATTTTCCTCAATTTGGTTTGTCGGTTTTCCTTACTTACTATATCTTCTTTGATAATCGTTCATTCTCTTTTTTGCAGTTTCAATTTCGCGTGTCGGTGTTTTCTGCGTTTTTTTCGTAAAACCATGCAGCAGTATAAATTTATTATCTCGCCATATAAAATAGAATATGCGATAGATGTTTGACGAAAATTTTGACCGTAGTTCCCAGATAAGCCCGTCAATGTGTTTTGCGTATGGCTCGTGCAGGTCTGTTCCGTATTCTCCTAACAAGTCAATATCCCGCATTACCTTTGCCAGATCTTTTGACGGTAAGGCAGATAAAAACTCTGCAACAGGTTCTTCTCCGCTTTCCGTGGAATATAATTCCACTTCCAAGCAAATCCCCCCCTTTTCTCTTTGTTATTACATGCGCAGCATATCACATATGATATGCTGTGTCAATATCCTATGTGATATATTTTGAGGTGATCTGAATGAAGCTCCAATTTAAGCATCAGAAATTTCAGGCGGATGCGGCCAAGGCGGTCGTGGATGTCTTTGCCGGACAGCCGTATCTGACGCCCACCTACATGATCGACAAAGGCAATGCGCCGGAGCAGACGGCAATAAGCAGCGTGCGGGATGATTTTACCGGCTGGCGCAACGAGCCGATCGTCCCCGCTCTTTCCGACAGGGTCATTCTCGAACATGTGCAGAAAATTCAGCGTTCCAATCAGATCGAACCCTCGTCCAAACTGGAAGGCAGATACAATCTGACGATAGAAATGGAAACCGGTGTCGGCAAGACCTATACCTACATCAAAACCATGTACGAGCTGAACAAGCATTACGGATGGAGCAAGTTTATCGTTATTGTCCCCAGCGTTGCCATTCGTGAGGGCGTTTACAAATCCTTTGAGATGACGCAGGAGCATTTCGCGGAGGAGTACGGAAAGAAAGTACGATTTTTCATCTATAATTCCGCCCGATTAACGGAAATTGACCGCTTCGCTTCCGACAGCTCCATCAATGTCATGATTATCAATTCTCAGGCTTTTAATAAGTCCGTGGATGCGCAGCAAAAACTGGAAAGTGGGAAAAAGGCTGATAAAAATGCAGCGATTATTTTCAGAAAGTTAGATGGTTTTCGCTCTCGCAGACCGATTGATATTATTGCAAAAACAAATCCTATTCTAATCATTGACGAACCTCAATCCGTAGAAGGAACACAAACCAAGAAGAATCTGATACAGTTTAACCCATTATTGACTCTGCGTTATTCCGCGACCCACAAGTCCGACAGCATCTATAATATGATCTACCGTCTGGATGCGCTGGAAGCCTACAACAAACAGCTTGTTAAGAAAATCGCCGTAAAAGGTGTCACGGAATCCGGAACTACGGCGACTGACAGCTATGTTTATCTTGAAAGCATCAATCTCTCGGACGCTTACCCCACGGCAACGATCCAGTTTGAAGTAAAAACCAAAACCGGAAAGATCGTCAGAAAGAGCCAGAAAGCCGACATCGGCTTTAATCTCTTTGACAAATCGGGAGAGCTTGAAGAATATAAAAACGGCTTTGTTGTCAAGTTTATCGACGGCAGAGATGATTCGGTGGAGTTTTTGAACGGCATCAAAATCTACGCCGGGGATGTTATCGGCAAGGTCGATGAAAACCAGCTCCGCCGCATTCAGATACGGGAAACGATCCTGTCGCACCTTCAGCGGGAACGGGAACTTTTCTATAAGGGGATAAAAGTCCTGTCCCTGTTCTTCATAGATGAAGTATCCAAATACAGGGTCTATGATGCAGCCGGTCAATCGTCCAACGGGACTTATGCCAAAATGTTTGAGGAAGAATACGAAGACATTATAGGCAGTATGCAGATCGGCATAGATGAGGATGAGTATATCCGATATCTGAACAGCATTGAAGCAGGAAAGACCCATGCAGGCTATTTCTCTGTTGACGGCAAGGGAAAGATGATAGACAGCAAGCTCGGGCACAAGGAGACCACCTCGGACGATGTCAGCGCCTACGAGCTTATCATGAAAAATAAAGAGCTTCTTCTGGAAAGAGATCCGAAAAAGAGCCCGGTTCGGTTTATCTTCTCCCATTCCGCCCTGCGCGAAGGTTGGGATAACCCCAACGTGTTCCAGATATGCACTTTGAAACAGTCCTCCAGCGAGGTGAGAAAACGGCAGGAGGTCGGGCGTGGGCTGCGCCTGTGCGTCAATCAGGACGGCGAGAGAATGGACACCAATGTGCTTGGAAAAGACGTCCATAAAATCAACATTCTGACGGTTATCGCCAGCGAAAGCTATGACAGCTTCGCCAAAGGCCTGCAGAGCGAGCTTTCCGAGGCTGTGGCTGACCGTCCTATGGCCGTTACCGCCGAACTGTTCAAGAACAAAGTCATCAGAGACGCTCAGGGCAATGAGCAGGTTATTGATGCCGATACAGCACAGGCAATCTACTTTGATATGATTGTCAACGGCTATGTAGATAAAAAAGGCGCTCTTACGGATAAGTATTATGCAGATAAAGCCAACGGTGAAGTTAAAGTCGCAGAAGAAGTGGCGGACTGCGCCGACTCCGTGCTTTCCATCATCAGTTCGATTTACGATGCAAGAAGCATGATGCCCGAAAACGCCAGAAGCAATAATGTCGAATTGAAGATCGACAAGCATAAGCTTGAGATGTCTGAATTTAAGGAGCTTTGGAAACGGATCAACAGCAAATCCTACTATGTTGTAAACTTTGACACCGATGAGCTTATAAAAAAATCCATCGCCGCGCTTGACAGCAAACTGAGGATATCCAGAATTTCCTTCCGGGTAGAGAGCGGGGCCATGGAAAGCATTCAGTCAAAAAACGCTCTCCTTGATGGCGAAGCATTCAAAAAATCCAAATCTGACAGCTATGATGTGAAGGTCAGGGCAAATGCCAATGTAAAATATGACCTTGTCGGGAAAATCGTCGAAGAGACCGGTCTTACCCGAAAAGCCGTAGTAAGCATATTACAGGGTATCCAGCCGAGTGTATTTAATCAGTTCCGGGATAATCCGGAAGAGTTTATCAGTATGACCGCCACGATCATCAACGATGAAAAAGCGACGGCTGTGATCGAACATATTACATACAATGCGCTCGATGATCAGTACGGCACGGAAATCTTCACGGAACCGACAATAAAGGGAAAACTTGGCGTAAACGCCATGAAAGCAGACAAGCATCTCTATGACCACATCGTCTATGACTCCGACAATGAGAAAAACTTTGCCGAAGAGCTTGATATCGACAGCAAGGTTGCCATATATGTCAAGCTGCCGAACAGCTTTTATATACCGACTCCTGTAGGACACTATAATCCAGACTGGGCTATCGCGTTTTATGAGGGCGCAGTCAAGCATATTTACTTTGTTGCAGAAACCAAAGGCTCTTTGGACACGTTGAACTTCGACCATATTTCTCCGCTGGAAAGAGCAAAAATTGACTGTGCAAAAGAACATTTCAGGGCTATCAGCTGCGAGAATGTTGTTTACGACGTGGTTGACAGCTATCAGGCTCTTATTGATAAAGTAATGAGGTAATATCGGTATTTCGGATAAATAGAGATAGTCAAATGCTTGTGATATTAGATGTTGAATGGATGAAAAACTGTCGGGGTACCGACTGCATAACGCAAATGACCGCAGCGCGCTGTGATGACGAGCTGAGCGAAATTGACCGTTTCTCGACCCTGATCTATCCCGCGGAAAAGTCTCTGGAAAAATGGGATGATATTTCTCACTCCGGACATACACCGGCTGAGTTTAAAAACGGTTTATCAGAATCAAACGCTCTGAAAGATTTTTCGTCCTGGCTTGATAAGGAAGACGTTATCTGTGTGTGGCATCATGGAGCTGTTGATGTTCTCAATGCCGCGTGGAAAGTGACTTTCGGAAATGCCTTTCGATATAAAACGGTATGCGCAGGCAGAAAAGTCCGCAGTAAGATGGGAACCAATGTTTCCGAGAGACCGAGTATGTATGCCATTGCGGCTGCCTTACATATTGAGCAGCATACCGCCCACTGCTCCGATCACGATGTCAGCCTCTTACGGAACATTCTTATTGCGTCAGAAATTGGCCGGACTGATTTAGAGGGTGAGCCTTCCGCCGCCTATGTCCCATCCATCCAATTATCACGCAGAGAGAAAAATGTGGGAATTATTGCCGGGAGCGGGCACCGTTTTGTGTTTGCTCATGATTCCGCTGTATTCCATCGCAGTGACTGTAAATTAGTTCTTAACGCAAGAAGCATCGAGGGCTGCTCCTATTATCAGAAAGCAATACAAAAACGCAGACCCTGCAAGATCTGCAAGCCGCATATAGAAGACGGGCTTGATAGATTGCCGAAGACGAGTCCATTCAATAAAAAAGCTCCGGCCTATGATCCAAACGATGAAGTCATTCGGACAAAAATGCTCGGATATGTTTATCTGGACATTCGGCGGGGGAAAATCGTCGGCTGCTGCCATAGTTTGCTTCATCCCGGCAAACTCACTCTTAAGATAATGAAAGAGCATGATTGCTTAGGCAAAAACTGCCCGCGTTTTGAAAAATATGACGATGCTCCTTATTGGACAGAGTTGGAAAAGAAGAAAGCTGGTAAAGCTCTTTCCCGGAAAATACAGCAGAAAAAGAAGGAAAAAGACAGGATCGCGGCTGAAGAGCTGGAAGACTTCAAAGAGATTTTCCAATCCTTTGTCGATGATGCCGGATATGCTATGGAAATCATCCGGATCGAAAGACTGAGCTTTCGCTATTTCCGTATTTTTTATGTTTCCGAATACCGATTTGCCGACGGCAATCGTTTCCCGGTTTTCTTTAATACGACTAAATTCTTTTATCCGGAAATCAGAATTGAATTACGGCATATCAAAGATGTTGACGGTCACTTTGTCACGATCGATGAATATCATAGCCGCAAAAGATAATTTGAACCGCTCAATAATTTCCCGTCTATTTGCTGCACTTTTAGACGAGGGATTATTGAACGGTTATTTTCTGCCTGATTTTTTGATGGTAAGGGCTGCGGCTAATCCGTCAATCTATGTTCCGAATTGCTTTTCAGATATGACGGCAAATCCTCACCGAGAACAAGCTGCGCATATTCCAGCGGCTTATTGTAAATCAGCCAATCCAGTTCTGACCGCTGAAATAGATTGCCGGAGACTTCGTTATCCACAGCGATAGTGTCGATGGAAATTTTGCTGCCGTCTGAGTATTTCAGCTCCACGCAGGCGGTATCCGTGTTGAATTCACAGGAAAGAAGAGTTTTCATTTTGCGTTCCTCCTTAGTCAGATGGTGATAGATGTTATGTATTTTACTTCTGTTTCGTGCCCTAACGCTGTGCGGTTTAAGCGTTTATAGTTCAAAGTTCGTACGGTACTCATCTTCTTGACCATCTGACCGCCGACGGAGCCGGCCTGACGGGAGGTGAGGTCACCGTTGTAGCCGTCCTTGAGGTTGACACCGACCTCGGAAGCTGCCTCCATCTTGAACTTATCCATAGCATCGCGTGCATTGGGATTTACCAGATGATTGCTTGTGTTTGCAGACATGATTTACATCTCCTTTTTTGTCTGATTAGGTTTTGTTTACCCGAAGCATATCTTTTGCAGGAAGCGAAAAGATATACGGAAAAGGAAGATGCAATTTTTTCATGCGGTTTTCCTTGAATATGACTTTGTGACAAGGGTCGCAGAGAGTGAATTCTATTTGCAGCAGGCAAATGCCTGAACAGCTTTAATAGCGTTACCGCAGAACTTCTTTACAATTTTCAATATAATTATTGGTGTCAAAGATAGCGTTAACGATCAACTTACGAAGACCAAAAAAGAGTGCGTAACTCCGATCAGTACGAGCCGTTCATGATGTAATCGTACTGCTTTTTTATAAGCTTCCGAAGCTCCTCCTCGGAAAGCTTGTAGGAGAGATCGGTACCGTTTTCAACAAGATAGTAGAGAATTTTGTGCGCGATCAGTGAATTTTCCGTGTGCATTTTCGAGTATCGACAGACGACCTCCTGCGGAAAATCCCTGCAGAATGAGGCCGTATCCGTCTGACCGTTCAGGTAGTGCTTAACCATACGCAGCACTTCATTTATCTCGCTCTTCCTCATATCTTTTCTCCCTGTATTCTTTTTTGAGATATTATAATAAAAGGTTATCGGAATGTCCAGTTCTTTCAGATGAAAAGGCTTTGACAGCGGAGAATGTCAGTGTTTCGGGACTCCTTAACGGCGTAAGCTTTACTTTTCACCGAGGTCAGATCCCGGACTTCGGTTGAGTGTCCGAAATCGTAATGCATGAGATCGAAAAAGCGCTCTTCGATGCAAGCTCCAACTGCAAGGCGGGTTTTACTTCAAAACTCTCCGCCGGCAGATGGTGAGGTGCTCAAATAATCTCTGTTATGGATAATATGGGCTGTGCAGAAAGAAAACTTTGCACAGCCCGTTGATTTTCTTCCGTTCTTTTTCAAAGTACGATAAACAGTACGAATATGATGTTGACAAGGCATATCGGGAATATTATACTTCAATACAGAAAGCATTCGCCAATTCTCGCGCCGTCGGCTATTGCAAAATCAAGCCGACAAACAAACAGCGGATATATCGGAAAGGAAAAACTATGAATCTCAAAATCAAAGAAAACTGTAAGTACGCGGAAGGCTGTCCCAGCAGC
>JAUNND010000091.1 GCA_030531595.1 Eubacteriales bacterium
TTGATGGTGCCGCTTCGATGATTATTAAATTAATCGGCTAAGCCGAAACCAAAATTCCTAATTCCTCTTTCCTCAGTCCTCATTCTGAAAAGAAAAATGTCGGAAACAAACGAAAACATCAAAACCGCCGCAAACGCGGAAGAATACGACGCCTCGCAGATCCAGGTGCTCGAAGGTCTGGAGGCCGTAAGAAAGCGCCCGGGAATGTATATAGGCTCGACCTCGTCGTCGGGTCTGCATCACCTTGTCTATGAGATCGTGGACAACTCCATCGATGAAGCGCTCGCGGGCTTCTGCACGGAGATCGGCGTGACGATAGAGAAGGACAACATCATCCGCGTTTCGGATAACGGCCGCGGTATTCCCGTGGATATCCAGGAGCAGACCGGCAAGAGCGCTCTGGAGGTAGTCTTCACGGTACTGCACGCGGGCGGCAAATTCGGCGGCGGGGGATATAAGGTCTCCGGCGGTCTGCACGGCGTGGGCGCGTCGGTAGTCAACGCCCTGTCGGAATGGCTTGAGGTCAACGTCCATAAGGACGGGAAGATATACGCCATGAGCTTTTCCAGAGGTCATATCACCGAGGAGATACACGTTATCGGCGAGACCGACAAACGCGGCACGACCGTAAGGTTCAAGCCCGACGGCGATATGTTCGACGATACCGTATACGACTACGAAATTCTTCATACCCGTATGCGCGAGCAGGCTTTTCTGAACGCGGGAATTTCCATAACGCTCAGCGATGAGCGCGAGGGTATGGAGAAGTCCGAGAGGATGTACTACGAGGGCGGTATTAGAGAGTTCGTCAGCTATATCAACAAAAACAAAACGCCGGTCCATAACGACGTTATATATCTCTCGGGCGCAAAGGACGACGCCATTGCCGAGATAGCCATACAGTATAACGACGGCTATAACGAAAATATCGTCTCCTTCGCCAACGACATCCATACACCCGAGGGAGGTATGCACGAGACGGGATTTAAGACCGCGCTCACAAGAGTAATCAACGCCTACGGCGTCAGGACAAACGTCATCAAGGGCGACGACAAGGTCAGCGGCGAGGACGTGCGCGAGGGCATCACCGCCGTCATTTCCGTCAAGCTCCCCGAGGCGCAGTTCGAGGGACAGACAAAGCAGAAGCTCGGCAACGCCTATATCAGAACGCTTGTCGACGGCATCGTCAACGATCAGCTCGGCATATATTTTGAGGAGCATCCGCAGGTAGCCAAGGCAATTCTTGAAAAGGCGATGATGGCAAACCGCGCCAGAGAAGCCGCACGGAAAGCCAAGGAGTCCGTGCGCAGAAAGACCGGACTCGAATCCGGACAGATGCCCGACAAGCTGCAGGACTGCAACGAGCGCGACCCGAGCCTCTGCGAGATATACATCGTCGAGGGCGACAGCGCCGCAGGCTCCGCCATTCAGGGACGTGACTCACGCTTTCAGGCGATCCTCGCCATGTGGGGCAAGATGCTCAATGTCGAAAAGGCGAGAGCCGACAAGATATACGGCAACGACAAGCTCTACCCGCTTATCGTGGCGCTCGGCGCGGGCATCGGGGACGAATTCAACATAGAAAAGCTCCGTTACCACAAGATCGTCATCATGGCCGATGCCGATGTGGACGGCAGCCATATAAGAACGCTTCTTCTGACCTTCTTCTTCCGCTATATGCGCCCGCTCATTGAAAACGGCTATGTATATTCCGCCGTGCCGCCGCTCTTCAAGCTCACACGCGGCAAGCAGCAGCGGGTCGCCTATTCCGAGTCGGAGCGCGACAGGATATCCGCCGAAATGCGCGGCGGCAACCCAAATGTCAAAATAGATATCGCCCGCTATAAGGGCCTCGGCGAAATGGACCCCCACGAGCTGTGGGAGACAACGATGGATCCCGAAAAACGCTCCCTCAGACGCATTACTCTCAACGACGCCATTCAGGCCGACCAGATATTCACCGTCTTAATGGGCGAGGAGGTCGAGCCGAGACGCGAGTGGATCGAACAGAATGCGAAATACGTCGTCAATCTTGATATTTAATGAGGAATTAGGAATGAGGAATTAGGAATTGTGGTGTCGGCTCCGCCGACGATTGAAATTTTTCTCAGTCATCCAACTATTTTAAAAAACTGTAATTAAAAAGTTTTTGCAATAGGAATTAGGAATTACGGTGTTGGCTTACGCTAACAGCTTAAAAAATGAATGTAGTTAAAGAAAAAAGCATAAATTTTGCAGTAAGAATTGTTAATCTGTATACATTTCTTTGCAAAGAAAAAAATGAGTACGTAATGTCTAAACAGATACTCAGGAGCAGTACAAGCATAGGAGCAAATATAGCAGAGTCGGAATATGCAATCAGTAAAAGCGACTTTATTTCAAAATTATATATTGCACTGAAAGAAACATCAGAGACATTGTATTGGCTGGAAATTTTGTATAAAACATATTATCTTTCGGAAACAGAATATTCATCACTTTACACGGATTGCGAAGAAATCAGGAAGATCCTTTCATCTTCCACAAAAACACTGAAAGAATAAACAATAAAGGAACAGAGTGATCAATATAGGAATATTAATCGCCGCGAAGCGGCACCTTAATTCCTAATTCCTCATTGTAAAACGGAGTTTTACCTTATGGCACACAAACGAGATTACAAACCCGAAGACATTTTATTTCCAAATCAGATAATAACGGAGTCGGAGCTTGTCAGCGAGATGCAGACGAGCTATATCGACTACGCCATGTCCGTCATCGTCGGACGTGCTCTGCCCGACGTGCGCGACGGACTCAAGCCCGTGCACAGGCGTATATTATATACTCTCTTTGAGGACGGGCTGACCTCGGATAAGCCGTTTAAAAAATCCGCCACCTGCGTGGGCGACGTGCTGGGCAAATACCATCCGCACGGAGACTCCTCCGTTTATGACGCGATGGTCAGACTTGCCCAGAGCTTCTCCATGCGCTATGTTCTGGTGGACGGGCACGGCAACTTCGGCGACGTGGACGGCAACCCCCCCGCCGCCTACCGTTACACCGAGGCGAGGATGTCAAAGCTTTCAAACGAGATGCTTCGCGACATCGAGAAGGACACGGTCGACTGGGATCCCAACTTCGACGAGAGCATGAAGGAGCCGAGGGTCCTGCCCTCACGCTTCCCAAATCTCCTTGTAAACGGCTCATCCGGCATCGCCGTCGGCATGGCGACCAACATACCGCCGCACAATCTCACCGAGGTCATAAATGCGTGCGTCTGCGTGCTGGACGATCCCGAGGCGGGACTTGCCGAGCTGATGCAGCACATAAAGGGACCGGACTTTCCCACAAAGGGCATCATTATGGGGCGCAGCGGAATACGTCAGGCGTATGCGACCGGGCGCGGCAAGGTGCTTGTCAGAGCAAGGACCGAGTTTGAGGAATACGGCAGGGATAAGCGCATAAGGATCATCGTCAATGAGCTTCCCTATCAGGTCAACAAAAAGATGCTCATCAAAAATATGGCCGATCAGGTCAGAGATAAGCGTCTGGAGGGCATTTCCGATCTGCGCGACGAGTCCGACCGCAACGGTATGCGCATCGTTATAGAGCTCAAGCGCGACGCAAACCCGCAGGTCGTATTGAACCGCCTCTTTGCTCAGACGCAGCTTCAGAGCAGCTTTTCGATCATTATGCTCGCGCTGGTGAATAATCAGAGCCAGCCGAAGATACTGTCTCTGCGCAATATCCTGGACGAATATCTGAGCTTCCAGAAGGAGATCATCGTAAGAAGAACGCGCTACGACCTCAGAAAGGCCGAGGAACGCGCACATCTGCTGGAAGGTCTGCTGATAGCGCAGGATAATATCGACGAGGTCATCCGCATCATCCGCACGAGCTACGACGACGCAAAGCTGCGGCTGATGGATCGCTTTTCCCTGTCCGATGTGCAGGCGCAGGCTATATGCGATATGCGTCTTATAGCTCTGCAGGGTCTCAACCGCGAAAAGCTGGAGGCAGAGTATAAGGAAATAGAAGAAAAAATAGCCTATTATAAGGAGCTGCTGGCAGACGATGAAAAGATCAGGGGCGTTTTGAAGGACGAGCTGATCGCAATAAGAGACAAATTCGGCGACGAGAGAAAGACGGAAATTCAGGATGTTGCCGACGAGATAGACGCGGAGGATCTGATCGAGGAAGAACAGTGCGTCTTCACTCTGACAAACCACGGCTATATCAAGCGCATACCGGTCAGCGAGTACAAGGCGCAGGGCCGCGGCGGCAAGGGCATCCGTGCCATGACCACCAAGGAGGAGGACTTTGTGGAGACAGTTTTCACCGCCTCCACCCATGACTATATCCTGTTCTTTACATCTTTAGGCCGTGTGTTCATAAAGAAGGGATATACCATACCCGAGGCGGGACGCGCCGCCAAGGGCACGAATATCGTAAATATATTGCAGATCGAGAGCGCGGGCAGCGAAAAAGTCAACTCCATGATCGCCGGGCGCGGTGTGGACGAGGACAGATACCTCATGTTCGTGACCAAAAACGGCACCGTCAAGCGTATGCGCCAGAGCGAGCTGAAAAATATCCGCCAGAGCGGTATCCGCGCTCTTAATCTGGACGAGGGCGACGAGCTCATTACGGTATTTTCCACCGAGGGCGATGAAAATATCCTGATCGCCAGCGCACAGGGAATGGCCGTGTGCTTCAGCGAGGAGGACGTGCGCCCGATGGGCAGAACGGCTGTCGGTGTACGCGGCATCAGACTGAGAAACGGCGACTGCGTCATCGGCGCGGGCTCAGCCGCCGCAGGCTCCGCTATCCTCACCGTCACCGAAAAGGGCTACGGCAAGAGAACGAATGTGGAGGAATACTCCGTCCACGGACGCGGCGGCTTAGGCATAAGAAACTACAATGTGAGCGATAAGACCGGTCCCGTCACAGACGTGAAGATAGTCACGGGCGACGAGGACATTCTCCTGATCAGCGACGACGGCACCATCATAAGGACAGCCGTTGAAAATATCTCCCTCCAGTCCCGCGCCGCCATGGGCGTAAGGGTCATGCGGCTGACGGAAGGCAGCAAGGTCATCTGCATTGAGACGACCGAGAAGGAAGAATAATATAATTGAAAGACGGTCTATGAAAAAAGTTGAAATCTACACCGATGGAGCCTGCTCCGGCAACCCCGGTCCCGGGGGCTGGGGCGCGATCCTCTGCTATAACGGAATTGAAAAGGAACTGAGCGGCGGAGAGGCGGCGACCACCAATAACCGTATGGAGCTTTCCGCCGTCATTGCCGCGCTCTCGGCGCTCAAAGAGCCATGCGAGGTGGAGCTCTATTCCGACTCAAAGTATGTAACGGATGCGCTCTCCAAGGGCTGGGCAAGGTCATGGAGGGCGAAAAACTGGATAAAGTCCGACAAAAAACCGGCGCTCAATCCCGATTTATGGGAAACATTGTTAAATCTCACCGAAAAGCACGTAATTCACTGCCACTGGGTCAAGGGACACGCCGACAATGAATATAATAACCGCTGCGATAAGCTGGCGGTTGCGGAAAGAGAGAAATTTTAAAAAGAGGTTTTAGTGTGAAAGTGAGTACAGGTTTGAGATAACTGAAAAATGAGCGCAAAAACCCA
>JAUNND010000092.1 GCA_030531595.1 Eubacteriales bacterium
CCATTATCTTTTTTTATTTATTTTCCCGGTCTACCTTGACAGGGGCTGATCACTCACGCTCCGGCTTTATTTGCTTTGGCGCTCCTTGGTTCCATGATCGTGGAGCATATGACGATATACAATGTTCTGCTTGGCATCTTTGCCATCGTCCTGATTTTTGTCCGAACGAGAAAATTTTATATTCAGTATGTATCCTATGCTCTAGGTGCGATTACCGGCGCCGCAGTCATGTTTTCCAACAGCGCTTACGGATTGATCACGGACAATGCCGACGCTTACCGTTCCATAGCAAGCGGGAGCCTGAACGATCTCATCGGACGCATGATGAACAATTACGTTAATGAGATATACAACAACGCCTTTAAAGATAATATCTGCCTGAATATTGTGCTGCTTTTATTGTGCTGGATGATTTTCCGCGCATTGAAAAATAAAGAAAATACCTTTATGCTTCATCTCAGGCGTGTATGTCTGGCGATTATGGCCCTATACATTCTGTTTTCATTCGTCAGATTTGACTACGATGAAGAAGCAGGTATTTTTATACAGGCCATGGCTGCCGTTCCGGCGGTGATCGCAATGATGGTGTTCATCCTTACCGCCGCGAAAGAAACCGGCGATCTGATAGAAGTTTCTTTTACTGCGGCAAGCGTCGTGTGTATAATCCTGCCGCTTTTTGTGGTAACGCCGATCGGGGGACGCTGCTTTGTCCCGAGCTATATCTTCTTTGTTCTGCTGACAAATGAACTCGCCGGTATGCTTCTGAAACTAAAGCCCGACTATGAAAAATATCTCGGATCGTCAAAGAAAATCCTGCTCGGTATGAGTCTGCTGTGCTTTGCGTTCTATATATTCGTATGCACAGGCAATTACAGAGCGGAAAAGGAGAGAGCGGAATATATCCGGGAAAAAGCAGCCCTCGGAGAGACGGAAATCGAGCTTCTCCACTGCCCGTATGAGACATATCTTTGGAGAGCCACTCCGGAAAGAATAGAAACCGAAAATCTGAGAAGATATAAGCTTTTCTACGGAATACCGGAGGAAATAACGCTTATTCCGGTGTATGAATATACGGAATAAACAACTTCTTTCAAAGATATCGGTTGAATATGCACGCATCCCCCGTTCGGCGTTATGGCCGGACGGGGGATGTGCTTTATTCCTTTTTATTCAAGCTCAAACGCGCCGGTGTAGAGCTGATAGTATACGCCCTTTTCGGCGATCAGCTTTTCGTGATTGCCGCGCTCGATGATCTTGCCGTAATCAAGAACCATGATGACGTCGGAGTTCATGACGGTGGAGAGGCGGTGGGCGATGACGAAGACAGTTCTGCCCTCCATGAGCTTATCCATACCGCGCTGAACTATCGCCTCGGTGCGGGTGTCTATTGACGAAGTCGCCTCGTCAAGTATCATTACCGGAGGATCGGCGACGGCGGCGCGGGCGATGGCGATGAGCTGACGCTGTCCCTGAGAGAGGTTCGCGCCGTTGTTGGTAAGCTCGGTTTCATAGCCCTGCGGGAGCCTCGTGATGAAGTCGTCCGCGCCCGCAAGCTTTGCCGCTTTCATGCACTCCTCGTCCGTTGCTTCAAGTCTGCCGTAGCGGATGTTATCCATGACAGTGCCGGTGAAGAGGTTGGTGTCCTGCAATACAAGACCGAGGGAACGGCGCAGGTCGGCTTTCTTTATCTTGTTGACGTTTATGCCGTCATAGCGGATCTTGCCGTCGGCGATATCATAAAAGCGGTTGATAAGGTTGGTGATCGTGGTCTTGCCCGCACCGGTCGCGCCGACGAACGCAACTTTCTGTCCGGGCTCTGCATAGACGGATATGTTGTGCAGAACCTCTATACCCTCTTCATAGGCAAAATCCACATCGACCATGCGCACATCGCCCTTGAGCTCGGTATAGGTGAGCGTTCCGTCGCCGTGCGGATGACGCCATGCCCAGTGCCCCGTTCTCTCCTCGCTCTCTGTGATAGTTCCGTCGGGCGCGATGTTGGCGTTGACAAGGGTAACATAGCCGTTATCCGGCTCGGGCGGCTGATCGACGAGACTGAAAACACGCTGTGCACCGGCGGATGCCATGACGATGGTGTTGACCTGCTGGGAGAGAGTGTTGACGTTGCCGGTGAACTGCTTTGCCATGTTGAGGAAAGGCACAAGAATTGTGATGTCCAGCACCTTTCCCGAAAGGCTCAGATTGGGAACGCCTAAAAGCAGCAGCATACCGCCGATCAGCGCCAGCAGAACATAGAGGACATTGCCTATATTTATAATGATGGGACCGAGGGTGTTAGCGTAGGCATTCGCCTTCATGGAGTCGTTGAAGAGCCTGTCGTTGAGCTTATCGAACTGCTCTATGCTCTCGCGCTCGTGGTTGAACACCTTGACGACCTTCTGACCGTTCATCATCTCCTGGATATAGCCCTCGGTGGCGGCGACCGAACGCTGCTGCAGCACGAAGTACTTCCCCGCGCCTCCGCCGATCTTCTTGCTGACGAAGAACATACAAATAACTCCGAAAACAAGAATGAGCGTGAGCCAGACGCTGAAATACAGCATGATGACAAAAACGGTGATGACGATCGCCAGAGACTGAATGAGTGTGGGCAGGCTTTGGGATATGAGCTGACGGAGGGTGTCGATATCGTTTGTGTAGTGGCTCATGATATCGCCGGTCTTGTTTGTGTCAAAGTAGCGGATCGGCAGATCCTGCATCCCGCTGAATACCTCCTGACGCATCTTGTTCAGGAAGCCCTGAGTCATGATCGCCATGAGCTGGGTATAAACCGTCATGGAGATCATGGAGAGCACATACATGGAGGCAAGGATCTTGATGTATTTCCCGATAACCGGCTTTGCCGCCTCCCAGTTGCCGGAGGAGGCCCATTCACCGATTACGGTCAGCACCTTCTGGAGAAACAGCGAGGGGATAGCGGAGACGATGGCGGAGAAGAGAATACAGACGCAGGTGAGCGGTGCAAGGCGGGGATAGAATTCAAAGAGCTTTTTCACGGTGCGCACGAGCGATTTCATATCCGCCTTCGGCTTGCCCTTGCTGTTTACCTCCGGCAGAGTGCGTGTCGGTTTCCTGCTCATTCGTCTTCACCTCCCTTGGTCTGCTGTTCATATACCTCGCGGTAAATGGAGCTCGTTTCAAGAAGCTCGTCGTGTTTGCCGACCGCGCTGATAGTGCCGTTATCCATTATGATAATAAGGTCGGCGTCCTGTACGGAGGCAACACGTTGGGCAATGATGACCTTTGTGGTATCGGGTATGAACTCCTTAAAACCTGCGCGGATCAGCGCGTCGGTCTTCATATCGACGGCGCTTGTGGAGTCGTCCAAAATCAGCACCTTCGGCTTTTTGAGAAGGGCGCGGGCGATGCACAGACGCTGCTTCTGACCGCCGGAGACGTTGTTGCCGCCCTGTTCTATGTAGGTGTCATAGCCGTCGGGGAAGAGCTTTATAAACTCCTCTGCCTGGGACAGACGGCAGGCCTCACGCATCTGCTCGTCGGTGGCGTCCTTGTTGCCCCAACGGAGGTTTTCCTTTATCGTGCCGGAGAACAGCAGATTTTTCTGCAGCACAACGGCGACATTATCGCGGAGTGTTTCCAGATCGTATTCGCGCACATCGCGTCCGCCGACCTTCACGCAGCCCTCGCTCACATCATAGATGCGTGAGATAAGCTGAATAAAGGAGCTTTTGCCGCTGCCCGTGCCGCCGAGAACACCGACGGTCATGCCGGAATCGATATGCAGATCGATATCCGACAGCGAATTTCTCTGCGCCTCCTTTGAATACTTGAAGGAGACGTTTTCAAAGTCAATGGAGCCGTCAGCCACTTCAAATACGGGATTTTCCGGATTTTTCAGTGTGCTTTCCTCGGAGAGCACGGCGCATATACGCTTTGCCGACTCGATGGACATGGTGATCATCACGTATATGACGGACAGCATCATAAGGCTCATGAGGATCATGAAGCCGTAGGTCAGCATACTTGAGATCTGACCGATGTCAATGGTAGTGCCCTGATTTGTGATTATGATCTTTGAGCCGACGAACAGCACGAATACCATGTTGAAATAAAGGCATATCTGCATAAGCGGCTGGTTGAGGGCAACGACGCGCTCGGCAAAGGTGAAGTCCTTGCATATATTGTCGGATGCGGCGGCAAATTTCTGCTTTTCATAGTTTTCCCGCGCAAAGCCCTTTACAACGCGCATGGCGCGGACGTTTTCCTCAATGGACTCGTTGAGCTTGTCGTACTTTTTAAATACCGCGTGGAAGGCGGGCATGGCCTTTTTTGCTATCATTATAAGACCGAAGACCATTACGGGGATGACCACAACGAAGGTCGTTGCAAGTCTGCCGCCCATGATGTATGCCATCGTGATGGCAAATATCAGCATCATGGGTGCGCGGATAGCCATACGCACGAGCATCATGAACGAAAACTGCACGTTCTGCACGTCGGTCGTCATACGTGTGACGAGGGATGCAGAAGAAAATCTGTCGATATTCTCAAAAGAGAAGCCCTGCACTTTCTCATACATATCATGACGCAGATTTTTCGCAAAGCCCGCGCTGGACTTGGAGCAGGTGTACCCGCCGAGTGCACCGCAGCACAGCGACAGACACGCGAGCAGGACAAGGAAAAGACCTGTTCTTACAAGACTCGACATCTCGATGCCGCTTTTGATGTTGTTTATGAGGTTTGCCGTGATGAACGGTATGCTGACTTCGATGGCGACCTCAAGCATCATCAGCAAAACCGTGATGATCGCCGGTTTTTTATATTCCCTTATGCTTTTTGCAAGCTGTTTTATCATTCTTCTTTTTCAACTTCCTTTCGCTGCTGTTGCATTTTTCAGCATTATGCTCATTGCCGATGCAAGAGCTTCCCGCTGGGTATCATCCATACCCTGACAGAGACTGTCAAACACCTGTTTATCCAGTGTGTCGAGACTTTCGTACAGAGTCTTTGCCTTCTCGGTCGTATGCAGGCATTTTGAACGTCTGTCGAGCGTGCTCGGCGTAACGCGGATAAAGTCCTTGGTCTCAAGCCTTTTCAGAATATCGGTGACGGCGGCATGGCTCATGTGGGCGGCGTTTTCCACATCCCTCTGGTTGACCTCCGTTTCCTGCGTTTCAAGCCAGCTCAGTCTTCCGAGAACGCCTAACTGCGGTCCGGTCATGCCGTACTCTGCGAGAAGTGTATCCATCTGACGGCGAAATGAGCGGTGAATGACGGAAAACTGCATACCAACAGGCATTCTGCATTTGTTTTCTTCCACATTGCCCTCCTGCTTATTTATGTCGTGTGCGACATATTTTAGCAGGATGAATTTTTATTGTCAATAGAAAAGCTGTGAATTTTCTCAACAGACGCATGAACAAAAAATTACCTGAAAAATCCGTAGGGCGGGGGCTTGCTCCCGCCGTAACCTGC
>JAUNND010000093.1 GCA_030531595.1 Eubacteriales bacterium
ACTGCCGAAAAAAGACGCTTTTCAGGCTGCAAATCCCTATGGTGAACCGCCTAAACCGTGAGTTCTTTTATTTATGTATCGAGCTTTCGTGCGGCTTTGTCCATACCGGCGGCGAGTAAATAGCCGAGCACAAAGCCGATGATACCGGTCAGAAGCTCAGTAAATGAACTGCATGAGCGCGGAAGCGTGACCACGGTCGCGGCGAGTACAAGCCCTAAAAGGACACGCGACATCACGGCGTAATGCCGCTCAAAAAGCCGGTTTACGAGCTTCACGAGCGGAAGCGCGGTGAGCGCAATGCCGAGCACAAACGGGATGCACACGCCCATATCAAATGCCGCGATCCCGTCGACCATCGGCGTGTATAGACCGAGGAAAATGAGAATACTCGCGGAGGTAAAGCCCGGAAGGACGAGCGAGAGTCCCCAAAGCGCACCGCAGAAGGCATACCACAGGGTATTCGCCGTCACGCTGACTGTGCCGCCCCCCTCCAGCATACGGAAAGCGAAGAACACGGCACAGAAGGTGATGATAAAGGGCGTCCAGTCAGGGGAATTGCCCCGCTCATGGCTCGTGCGGAAAAGCTCCGGCAGCGTGCCGAGGATAAGCCCCGCAAAGACCATCAGCGCAAGAAATTCGGACCTTTCAAAAAACATCCCGATCAGCCCCGCAAAAACGAAAAAGCCGATTACCCAGCCGAGACCGAAGGGGATAAACATGGCGTAATAGCGGCGGAAAGACTCCTTCGGTCTTGCCAGCAGCGCCATCATCGGCTCATAATAGCCGAACGCGGCATAAAGCACACCGCCGCTGACGCCGGGAAGAATAGCGCCCGCGCCGACTATCGCTCCCTGCAGTATGCGGAGAAGAAAACGCAAAACGGCGGCAGGCTTGAAGTTCAAATTCATGATCGTTCCTCCGTCGTAAAATTTATATTGATTATAATCGATACCGCCGGCTTGCGTCAACCGTGCAGCCGCAGCAAAAACGCCGCTCTCCGTAGGGCGGGGGCTTGCTCCCGCCGAAACGCCGCGGGAGATCCAACATCACGGCGGGAGCGAGCCCCCGCCCTACGGAGTCAGCAGATAATTTCACTTTCGTGCGTCTGACGTATGGAGCGGTCAGCGGGTGATGTTCCGTATCCAGTCATAGCTGCGGTAATAGCGCAGGACAAAGGGTATCTTCCAGAATTCGTCCATACATATCACAAAATATACCCACATCGGCGGGAGTTTGAGCACGAACGCGCAGAAAAAGCTCAGCGGAACGCTCACTATCGGTATCACCAGCGTCATCAGTGTGCGCCAGAATTGTCTGTTTTTTACTATTTCTTTCATTGAAAAAGTCCTTTTGCGGTTTCCGCAAGGGAGAAAAATCTCCTATTGAGGGGATTATTCAGTATTATACCATTTCTCCGGCAGTTATCAACATATTTTTCAGGCCTTGACAAATCGATTTTTTTCGATATAATGTTGATATAAACATATTCAAGGGGGTATTCCATGGAGCTTAACGAAAAAGACGTTTCAACGGTTTTCAAGGCACTGTGTGACGAAAACCGCGTGCTTATACTCAAATATCTCATGTCCGGCGAGAAATGCGCGTGCAGACTGCTGGAGGATCTGGATATTGCGCAGTCCACGCTTTCCCACCACATGAAGATTCTGACCGACTCCGGCATAGTTTCGGGACGCAAAGAGGGAAAATGGATGCACTATTCTGTCTCCGAGGCGGGAATTGATGTCGCTGTCGCCTATCTGAACGCTTTGAAAGGTCAATAACGGGAGTTTATATGTGGCAGTTTATTCAGAGTGAAATTTTAGGTATGAAATGGCTCGACCGGCTTATAGGGCGTATGCTTGAGAGTACGGGACTTGACACATCGAGCCGTCTTGTCGGAAGTCTCGGATTTTTCATCTATGACTGCATCAAGATAATGATATTGCTTGGTGTACTCATTTTCATCATTTCATATATACAGAGCTTTTTCCCGCCGGAGAGAAGCAGAAAAATTCTCGGCGACTTTCGCGGCATCGGCGCAAGGTGCGTTGCCGCGCTTTTGGGCACGGTGACACCGTTCTGCTCCTGCTCGTCCATCCCGCTGTTCATCGGCTTTACAGGCGCGGGGCTTCCCCTCGGCGTGACGTTTTCTTTTCTGATATCCTCCCCGATGGTAGACCTCGGAAGTCTTGTGCTGCTTATGAGCGTTTTCGGTTGGAAAATAGCCGTGCTGTACGTTATTTTCGGGCTGATCGTCGCCGTTATCGGCGGCACGCTTATCGAAAAGCTGCATCTTGAAAACGAGGTTGAGGAATTCATCAGAAACGCCCATGCCATTGACGTGGAGCAGGATAAGCTGAGCATTAGTGACAGGCTTCATTATGCGTGGGCGCAGGTCGTGAGCACGGCAAGAAAGGTATTTCCGTATGTTCTTCTCGGCGTTGCGATAGGTGCCGTCATTCATAACTACATCCCCGAAAAGTGGGTCGTTTCGCTTCTCGGCAGCGGAAACCCCTTCGGCGTGATAATTGCAACTGTCGCCGGTGTGCCGATGTACGCGGATATTTTCGGCACTATACCGATTGCGGAAGCTCTGCTGAGCAAGGGCGCACGGCTCGGCGTTGTGCTGTCGTTCATGATGGGCGTTACTACTCTGTCGCTGCCCTCTATGGTGATGCTCCGCAAGGCGATAAGCGCAAAGCTTTTGGGCGTTTTCGCCGCGGTTTGTACCGTGGGTATCATCGCCGTGGGGTATCTTTTCAATGCAATAGAATTCTTTTAGTCAATTGTAAAACTCCGTTTTACAATTGAGAACTCGCGCTTATCGCATTCGCTGATGCTCATTTGGTCGGCGCGAGGGCTCACTTTGTTCGCCTCAGGGTGTTTTTGAGGCAGCAAAGCTACCTCAAAAACGGATTAGAATTTAATAATTCGACTTTTACAATCGTCTAATAGAATTTTATATATAGGAGTCAGTTATGGATAAAAAAATAAAGCTCTATGTTCTGACCGGCTTTCTCGGCTCCGGCAAAACGACATTTCTGCTGAATATGCTCGATAAGCTCCAGGACAGAAAAATCGGCATAATCCAGAACGAATTCGGCAAGCTCTCCATCGACGGAGACATCATAAGAAGCGGCGATATCGAAATGCGCGACCTGACACGCGGCTCGATCTTCTGCTCATGTTTGAAGCTCAAATTTGTTGAGGCACTGGCGGAAATGAGCGAGATGGGGCTTGACTGTCTGTTTGTTGAAAGCTCCGGACTTGCCGACCCCTCAAATCTGTTTGAAATTATAGAGGCACTGGCGGTTTTGAAGCCGAACAGACCCTATGAGCTGGCGGGCACTATATGCCTTGTGGACGCGGTGTCGTTTCTTGATGACGCATCGGGGCTTGAAGCGGTCGTGCGGCAGATAATCCACTGTAACATCGCCCTTGTCAACAAATGCGACCTTGCGGACAGAGAGAAGATAGACGAGATAACCAAACAGATTCGCTCGCTGAACGGAAACTGTCTCATAATCGAGACCTCAAACGGCGTGATGGACGAAAAGCTTCTCAGCATCGACCTTTCCGATTATGAATGGGCGGAGTGCGAGGCAAGCACGAACACAGCCGATACCAAGCCCAAGACCTTTTCGATAGAATTTGACGGCGTACCTAAGGAGAAAATGACCGCCTTTCTTGAAGCGATCGCGCCCGAATGCTACCGTATAAAGGGCTTCGGCGTTCTGGACGGCAAGTGGCAGCAGATAGACGTTGTGACGGACAGGATAGATTATAAGGACTGCGCTGACAGAGGCAGCGGAAGGCTCGTGTTCATCTCAAGGGTGGGTATTCAGCTTATACGCGACATCAAAACTAAGTGGGACGAGCGGGTCTCTCTGCCCGTGAAGCTCAACAATTAGGGAGGAAGACATGGATATAAAGGTTATCGGCATGGGCTGCAGCGAGTGTGACTCGTTCTATGCCAATGTTCGGCAGGCAATAAAAAATCTGAGCCTTGATGTCGAGGCTCAGAAGGTCGAGGATCTTGTGGAGATAGTGAAATTGGGCGTGATGCAGTCCCCCGCGCTGATGATAAACGGCAGACTCGTCATCGCGGGAAGAAGCGCAAATGTCTCCGAGATAGAAAAAATACTGTTCAGATCGACATCTGATTAAGCTCAGCTCACATATAATTATCGGATTTTTCAGAATAAAATCTCTCCACCGTTTCTGATGGAGAGATTTTTGCTTTCTTGGCTTTATTTGAAGTTGTGCGCCTGTTCAAGAACCATTTCCTTGACCTTGATCAGTCTTACCTTGGTGGCGTTCTCGTTTTCCTCCAGCTTCATGGCGATATACTTGATATTGCCCTCAAGCTCCGGGATCATGACATACTCAAGCGCATTGACGCGCCTGCGGGTCTTTTCGATCTCCTCGGCTAAAAGCTGCATCGTCTTTTCCACCTGTGCAAGCTGAAGCATATCCTCAAACACCTTTGAGAGCTGTTCAAGTGCGTCATCCAGCTCACCGGAGGTCTGTGCAAAGCCGTAGGGGTAGATCTCGCCGGGGTCTGTGTTCTCGGTCTTAAAAGAGTAAACGGGTACGTTTACGCTCATGATGTTCTTAAACGACATACCGAGCTCAACACTCTGTCTGGGGTAGAGCAGAGACTGTTCGAGCATTTCGGGAGACATGATGGAGCTTGCGACCTGCAAGGACGCAAAGGCGGCCGTCAGACCCTCCTCAACGCGTGTACGAAGCTGTTTGTTGAGCTTTACCACATCCATGAACTGTCTCATCAGCTCGTCGCGCTTGTCCTTGAGCAGCTTGTGACCGCGTCTGGCGGTTTTCAGTCTGCCCTTGAGCTGGTTTAAGACCATTCTGGTAGGGGTTATGGTCGTACTTGCCAAAAAGCATCACCTCCGTAAAAATTAAATAAGAGTCTTACTTTTTGGGAAGATACTTCTCGATCATTTCGGGCTTGATACGCTTGAGCTCTCTCTTGGGCAGGATGCTCAGCAGCTCCCAGCCGAGGGTCAGAGTTTCCTCGATAGTGCGGTCGGTCGTGTTGCCCTGACTGACATAGCGGTTTTCAAACTCGTCGGCAAACTTTGCGTAGAGCTTGTCGTCCTCGCTCAGTGCCGCTTCGCCCAGAATGGTCATAAGCTCCTTGGCGTCCTTGCCTCTGGAATAGGCGGCGAAGAGCTGGTTCATCGTGCCCGCATGGTCCTCACGGGTCTTGCCTGCGCCGATGCCCTTATCCTTCAGACGGCTCAGAGAAGGCAGGACGTTCACGGGAGGAACGATGCCCTTGCGGTGCAGCTCACGGCTGAGGATTATCTGACCCTCGGTGATGTAGCCGGTAAGGTCGGGGATGGGGTGGGTCTTGTCGTC
>JAUNND010000026.1:0-5580 GCA_030531595.1 Eubacteriales bacterium
GAAGTGACCGAGGAAGAAGTCCCCGCTGAGGAAGCTGCCGAGGAAGCCGCTCCCGCAGAGGAAAAGACTGAGGAAGCTACCCCCGTTGAGGAAGCCGCCGAAGATGGAAGCTATACCGTTGAATTTCACGGCGTGAACGGAGAGCTGTATGTTATGGAAGGCGATACTTCCATCGAGCTGGCCTTTGTTCTTGAACGCATAGGCTACGGAGAGTTTGACCTCAGTGAGATCGCTGCCGTATCGAGCAGCGACGCTTCTCTCTTCTCCGCTGAGCAGGACGAAAACGGCAATTGGATCGTCAAGGCAAACAACTCATTTGCTACCGACCAGACTCTTACCATCACGAAGCTTGACGGAAGCGTTGTTGAGATATATGTCACAGACCTCAGTATAGTGGCGGTGTACAACAAGGTGAAGTACGAGACTCTGCAGAAAGCAATCAATGAGGCGCAGAAATACGGCGGTACGATCACTCTTCTGGGCAATGTGCATGACCACAGCAAGGACGGATTGGAGATCAAGACCGACAAGCACCTTACCATCGACTTTGCCGGACATACCTACAAGCTGATGGAGAACACCATCGACAATATTGCCGCAAAGTTCAGCGGTGACGGCTCTGTCACCTTAAAGAACGGAAGCCTTGAAAGCGCCGCCAAAGGCACGGACGTACTTATTGAGTCCGAGGTCGATGATCTCAACATCAAGGATATGTTCCTTGCCGGCGTTCACGGCGCCAAGACCATCCTTGCCATCACCTCCGGCGATGTGGACATCTACGGTGACACCACCATCGATGCGGGCGCAAAGGGCACGGCGATCAGCGCGACCGATATCAAGGGCAATACCGATGTTGACGTCAGAACTTCCGGCGTGATCAACGGTAAGGTCACTGCAGTCGATACTAAGGTCAAAAACCGTGTGAATGTTGATCTCCACAGCGGCTACTACACCGGCGATGTCAATTTTGTCGATCTGGATCGCCATGACAGAAGATCCGGTGTGCGTGTAGACGGCGGCGAATACTTTGACGACGTGATCGAGTTTGTACCCAACAATGTCGACTATGCCGACATCGTCAGTGTCTACGGCAAGTCCCATGCGGCAGGCGGCAGCGTAGGCTGGGCGGCATACCGTTCTGCGGTCAATGTTCCCACCTTCGTCAATGTCCGCAAGTCCGACGGCAGTCTCAGTCTGCCCTGGGGCGTGACCGCCAAGAACTCCACCGGCCATTACACCTACATCAACGATCAGCTCATTGCACCGTGGGAGACCGTTCAGATCCCGGGCTGCTGCTGGTGCTGGAACTGCGCAAAGATCGTTGAAGGCGCAAACAGCGAGTGGACCAAGGGCACCGAGGACGGCTTGAAGTTTGAGCTCAACGGTAATATCTCATACGTGACGGTCGACGGCGTCAAGGTCGACGCAAAGATCGACGGCGTTACAGCCGAGGTCGAAGAGACCGTTCTGGAAGAGCTTACCGCCGGTACTCATACCTTCCGTTTCGTTCTGACGAACGGCTCCGTTGCCGCTACCACAATCAAGATCGTTCCCGATCCGGAGATCGAGTGGAGCAAAGGTTCCGAAAACGGTTTGAGCAATTCCTTCGATTACAATGTTAAGAAAGTCCTTATTGACCATGTCAAGGTCGACGCCGAAATAGACGGCGAGGATGTTACCATCGATGCAGACACCCTCAACGACCTCAAGACCGGTAAGCATACCATCGATACCGTTCTTGAAAACATGGCGCATATTGTAAGTTATATCACAGTAAAATAAAGCACATCAAGGCAGGCGAGAGATCGCCTGCCTTTTGTGCGCTCCTAAAGCTCCAGCTTTTCAATAAGCTCCTTTGCAGTCAGCGTGAGCTCCCGGGCAAATTCCGCGTCGTCGGAGCGGATATCGACATGAATGGCGGAAACGCGCACTCTCGGCGCTATGTGCAGAGAATAGTTCGGTCTGATGATCCTGATGCCGTCGGAGTAGTCCGCCCCCAGATCGAGCACCGCCTCCGACAGTACCCCCATGACCGCCGCACGGCTTTTGCACGGGCAGTCGATACCGCCTTGGGGCGCATCCTCCGCGATATCGGCGCTGACGGGGGAAAAAGCTTCGGACGGGCTTATTTCCAGCCGCCCCTCCAGCGCATCGACACAGCAGCGATAATAGGAAAGGGGAGTGCCGACATCGCACCAGTACCCGCCCATATCGAAGCCCATGAGCTTTTCGCCCCTTTTGAGAAGCAGCGGAAAGAGGTCTCTGCCGAAATCAAAGGGCACATTCTCCGGCACGTATTCCATAGCCCTCGGCGAGAGCACGTATATTCCGGTATTCACGCTGTCGGTCACGACCTCAGACCAGCCCGGCTTCTCGATGAATGAGCGGATATTCCCTTCACTGTCTGTGACGGCGAGACCGAAGCGTGTGGGTATCTCCTCCCGATGAAGTGCGGCGCTGACGGCGGCGCCGCTTTTCTTATGCGCTCGAAACAGCTCGTCAAGAGCCATATCGCACACGGCGTCTCCGCTGATCACAAGAAAATCGTCCCTGCCGTAAAAATCGCGGCAGCCCTTAACAGCGCCGGCCGTACCCATCGGCTCGTCCTCGCGCCGGTATACTGCCTTTACGCCGAATTTTTCACCGTTCCCGAAATATTCGATGATCCGATCCGCCTCATATCGGACTGCGATGCACACTTCGTCAAACCCGCAGCTTTTCAGCAGAAGTATCGTATGCTCCAATATCGGCCTGCCCAGAAGCTCCACCATAGGCTTCGGCAGAGCACCGGAGACGGCTTTCAGCCGCTTCCCCTCTCCGCCGGCAAGAATTATGGCTTTTATGACTCATCACCTCTGCATAAGTGTCTGCATTTTAGTCGAAATTATTAGTTGAAACGGCGCGGCAACTTTGATATAATATACAAATACAATGCTGTTATTATGCCCTCCCGTCAGTAAGAGGGCACCCGATACAACTCCGGAAAGGAGACGGACGCGTGAACGATAAGATACATACTCTGGTCAGACTGGACGAATGGATATATGTTACCGTGCTTGCCGTGTTTGTTGCCGCGGCGATCGCTTTCGGAATGTACGGACTGGCGGCGGCAGAAGCGGTCATCTTTCTCATTGTTTTTGTTTTCACCATGGTAAACAGAAAGAATAAGGAGAAAACGCTGGACGAATACATTGAAAAAGTCGTCTACGAAGCGAAAAGTGCCAGAGACAGCACACTGCAAACATTCCCCCTGCCTATTTCCGCTTTCCGAATGGACGATTACAAGATCATCTGGGGCAATGATCATTTTTTCACGATATGCGGCGCCGTCGGGATGAAGCTGGACGCAAAGATCTCGGATCTTGTGGAAAACTTTTCAGCGTCATGGATCTCCGAAGGAAAAAGCGTATGCCCGGATGTTATTGAGATCAACGGCAGAAAATACAAGCTCCACGGCAAATTCGTCAGCAGTGAAAATAAAGCCGTTGACAAGCTGATGGGCATAATATACTGGCTCGATGTGACCGAATTTGAAAACATCAAGCTCGTGCATGAAAATACAAGACCCGTCGCGGGCATAATCGTTATCGACAATCTGGACGAGATGACCAAAAACCAGCCGGACCGTGTCAAAAATGATATCCGTGACGCCGTCGAGGATATGCTCAACCAATGGTGTGAGCAGTATTCGGGGATCGTGCGCCGTTATGACCGCGACAGATATATCGCTTTCTTCGAAAAGCAAAATCTTGAACGCATGAAGACCGGCAAGTTCCCGATCATCGAAAGGATGCACGGCGTTGAAAGCCCCGGCGGCATCAACGCCTCCATAAGCATCGGCTTCGGGATAGACGGCGAGACGCTGCATGACAATCTTCAGTTTGCCGACATCGCCATTGAGCTTGCCCTTACCCGAGGCGGCGACCAGGCGGTCATCAAGGACAGGACAAGCTTTGAATTTTACGGCGGACGCGGCTTTGAGGTGGAAAAGCGCACAAAGGTCAAATCGCGTGTCATGGCAAACACTCTTATGGAGCTTATGCGCGACTCCACGAGAGTGATCGTGATGGGGCACCGATACTCGGATCTTGACAGTATAGGCGCGGCAGTGGGCGTCTGCTGCCTGGCAAAAAAATGCGAGGTGCGCTATAACATCGCCGTTGACGAAACGAGGACGGCGGCTTCTCCGCTTATCGAAAAGCTGCGCAGCGAGAGCGAATACGGAAATGTGTTCATCACCTGCGCGGAGGCCCGCGCCAGAGCGGACGCACGGACGCTGCTTGTCATTGTTGATACGAACCGCCCCGAAACCATCGAGGACGAGGAGCTGCTCGCAAGCTGCGGCAGAGTTGCGGTCATTGACCACCACCGCGTTGCGGCAAGCTATATAAAAAATGCGGCGCTCGGCTTTGTGGAGCCTTATGCATCATCTGCCTGTGAGCTTATCACGGAGATATTGCAGGAGACCCTTGACGGACCGGAGCTTCAGCGGTACGAGGCGGAGGCGATCCTTTCCGGCATCGTGCTTGACACGAAAAGCTTTACCATCAGAACGGGCGAGCGTACCTTTGATGCTGCCGCCTATCTGAGAAGAGCGGGAGCGGATACGGCTGATGTGAAAAAGCTCCTGCAGACCGGCATTGACAGCACGATCGCAAGGTACAGGATATTGCAGAACGCCGAGCTCTACCGCGGCATTGCCATAGCCGCACCCGAAGAGCCGCAGGAGAGAGTCGTTGCGGCGCAGGCCGCGGACGAGCTGCTGGATATTGCGGGCGTGGATGCTTCCATAGTTGTGTTCCCGGACGGGAACGGCGGGATATTCGCCTCGGCCCGTTCTATCGGAAGCTTCAATGTGCAGATCCTTATGGAGAAGCTGGGCGGCGGCGGCAACAGAAGCGCCGCGGCGGCACAGATCGAAGCGGACGGAATTGACGAGGCAAAGAAAAAGCTTTATTCGGCAATAGACGAATATATGGGTTAGCAGCCGCACTGTGGGGAACGGTCTTGACCGTTCCGAAGGACAGAGCGCAGACGACCGACATTAAATATACGGGCTAAAGGAGAAAATGCAATGAAGGTTATTTTCAATGTTGACGTAAAGGGTCAGGGGAAAAAGGGCGAGATGAAGGAAGTCTCCGAGGGCTACGGCAGGAATTATCTTCTGCCCCGCAAGCTTGCGACCGAGGCGACAGCGGACAATATCAACGCTCTCAAGCTAAAGGAGAAGGCAAAGGCAGCCCAGATCGCAAAGGAAAAGGCACAGGCAGCCGAGTATGCCGAGAAGCTGGGCGGAGTACAGGTCATGATCCGCGCCAAGGCCGGCGCCAACGGCAAGCTCTTCGGCGCAGTCACCTCTCAGGAGATAAGCGACGCGCTCAAGCAGCAGTTCGATATGGACATCGAAAAGAACAAGATCGTTCAGGCAGAGCCCATCAAGTCCTATGGCAGCTATACCGTCAAGGCAAAGCTGGGTTACGAGATCAGCGCCAATATCAGCGTGCTGGTCGTCGAGGTATAATCTGACCTGTAGGGCGCCGGCTGTCTCCCGCCGAAAAGTTGGAGCTTCTGTGGCGTTAC
>JAUNND010000026.1:5590-31489 GCA_030531595.1 Eubacteriales bacterium
CGCCGGCACACGCGTTTACCCCGCGTGATGGGGGTTCTGCGGTGTGCTCGGCCGATCGGGCCGGCGCCATAAGGAGAGAAGCAGATATAGTAAGGGGCTTTTTTATGGAAGAGCTTTTAGGACGAAAAATTCCATATTCCGCACCGGCGGAGCAGGCGGTCATCGGATCCATGCTCATTGCGCCTGCCTGTGTTCCGGACGTCATGGAGCGGCTGCGCGGAGACGAGCTGTATATCAAGCTCAATCGGGATATATTCGAGACGATCTCGGCGATGTTTTCCTTCGGTCAGACCATCGACCCCGTGACGGTGCTCGATCAGATGAAGGTGCGGGGCGTTTACACCGATGAGTGCGACAACTATATCGCCGAGGTCATGCGCATCACGCCGACCGCCTCAAACGTGCTCGAATACGCCTCCATCGTGCGCGACAGAGCTTTGCTGCGCCGCCTTTCGGAGACAGCCGACGAGATAAACGAAATGGTATACGAGGGCTCCGGCGAGGCTGAGACGATGCTGGAAGCCGCCGAGAAGAAGATATACGCTCTGCGGCAGGGCAGGAACGTGGGCGGTCTGACGCCCATATCAGCCATCGTGCAGACCGTTTTTGACAGTCTCTCGGAGACCGCCGCCTCGGGCGAGAAGATACCGGGACTCTCTACCGGCCTTCCCGATCTCGACATGAAGATACTCGGACTCAACAAGTCCGAGCTTATCCTGATCGCCGCCCGTCCCGGCATGGGCAAGACCAGCATCGCGCTCAATATGCTTCTCAACGCGGCGATGACGCTCCACAAGACGGTTGCCATGTTCTCGCTGGAAATGTCCAAGGAACAGCTCGTTACAAGACTGCTTTCGAGAGCCTCGCTCATACCGAGCCAGAACCTGCTCACAGGTCAGCTCAGCGAACAGCAATGGCGCTCCATCGCGGACGCGGCGCAGATACTGAGCGCGACCGACGTGAGGATAGACGATAATCCCACTCTGACAGTCGCGGACATGAACGCCCAGTGCCGCAGAGTGCCCAACCTCGACCTTGTGGTCATAGACTACTTACAGCTCATGCAGTCCGCAGGCAGCGGTCATAACTGGTCTAATGAGTCAAGAACGCAGGCCGTCAGCGACATTTCGCGTATGATGAAGATCATGGCCAAGGAGCTGAACGTGCCGGTCATCTGCCTTTCGCAGCTCAGCCGTGCCAATGAAGGCAGAACCGATAAGCGCCCCATGCTCTCCGACCTGCGTGAATCCGGCGCTATTGAGCAGGACGCGGACGTTGTTATAGGTCTTTACAGAGACGGTTATTATAATAAGGAATGTGTCAACCCCAACCTCGCCGAGGCCATCGTTCTGAAAAACCGCAAGGGCGAGACGGGAACGGTGGAACTGACATGGCTGCCGGAATATACCTCCTTCGGCTCTGTTTCGAGAAGACGGGAGGAAGATGGGTAATTCTTTGGACTTTTTTCTGCCGACGGGCTGCAAAAGCGTTCTGTGCGCCGTTTCGGGCGGAGCTGACAGCGTCTGTATGCTCCACGCGCTGAAAGCGGACGGTACTGTACGGGTCTGCTGCGCCCACTTTGAGCACGGGATACGCGGTGAGGAATCGAAAAACGATGCACGGTTTGTAAAGGAGCTGTGCGAGAAATGGGATATCCCGTTTCTTATGGGCAGCGGAGATGTGCCGCAATATGCAAAAGAACACCGCCTCGGCATCGAGGAGGCGGCGAGAGTGCTCAGATATGAGTTTCTTGAAAACGCGAGAAGGACGATGGGATGCGATCATATCGCCACTGCCCACAATGCCGACGACAATGCCGAGACGATGCTTTTCAACCTCGCAAGGGGTACGGGAGCAAAGGGGCTGTGCGGAATCCCGCAGGTCAGAGGAAAGATCATCCGCCCGATGCTGAAGATCAGCCGTGCGGAGATCGAGGATTATCTTCGGAAAAACGGCATCGACCATGTTGAGGACAGCACAAACGGTCTTGACGAGTATTCAAGAAACATCATCCGCCATCGGATCATGCCGGTTTTGGGTGAAATAAACCCCGGCTTTGTCTCGTCAATGAGTAAAACGGCGGAGCTTCTCCGACGGGACGAGGACTATTTCCGCAAACAGACCGATGAATTTCTGAAAAAGAATTATGACGGAGAGAGCGTTCCGGCAGCAGAGCTTTCAAGGCTGCATCCGGCAGTCTCTTCAAGAGTTATCCGCGCCCTTACCGACCCGTCGCTTTCATCGGTACACGTCGATGCCGTCCTTGCTCTGACTGAAAGCCGCGGTCTTGCCTTTGCGGATATTCCGGGGAAGCGCATACGCCATGAACAGGGAAGGATATATTTTTCCGCTCCGGCGAGCGTCTCGATAGCCGAGAGAGAGCTTGTGATCGGTAAGAGTGTTTCCGTGCCGGAGATCGGTGCGATCATCGTATCCGAAATAACGGTATACGGGCGTGATGTTCACGACTCGTTAACCACTTTTTGTTTGAAATATGAGAATATATGTCACAATGTGACTGTTTCGGGGAAAAAAGACGGTGACAGCTTCGCCCCTTTGAAAAGAGGCTGCACAAAGACTCTCAAATCGCTGTTTACGGAGAAAAAAATGACACAGCGGGAGAGAGATTCAACGCTCGTTTTCCGTGACGGCAAAGGTATAGCGGCGGTATCGGGCTTCGGCGTCGACAGAAGATTTAAGTGCGGCGCCGGTGATAAAATTCTGAAAATAGAAATAATATATCAGGGAGATAATAAACAGCATGGAACAGGATATTGAAAGAGTTCTGATCTCGGCAGAGGAGCTGGAGGAAAAGGTCGCAGCCGTAGGAGCGCAGATCGCAAAGGATTTTGAAGGCAAGGATCCCATTTTTGTGGGAGTTCTGAAGGGCTGCTTCATTTTCATGGCAGACCTTATGCGCCATGTGAACATCAGATGCTCTGTGGACTTCATGGCGGTGTCCTCATACAGCGGCACTACCTCTACGGGCGCGGTGAAGATAAACAAGGACCTCAGTCAGGATATCGCCGACAGACATATCATTCTTGTTGAGGACATTCTGGACTCCGGTGTAACTCTCAACTATCTGAAAAAATACCTTACCGTAAGAAAACCTGCCTCCATCCATGTTGTCACCCTCATGGACAAGCCCGCCAGACGCAAGGCTGATATTTACGCAGACTACTCCTGCTTCGAGGTGCCGGACGCCTTTGTGGTGGGCTACGGTCTGGACTATAACGAAACCTACCGCAACCTCCCGTATATCGGCATCCTCAAGCCTGAAATATACACAAAATAAAGATATTCCCGGAAAAGGAAGTGACCGTGTTTGAAACCTGACCGCAACAGAACCAGAGACCTGGGGTTTTATATACTGCTTGCAGTAATTCTTGTGGCTGTCATCTTCACGATGACGAAGGACACAAAAACCAACGAGATAGAAAACTATTCCGAACTTGCCGATCTGTTCCGCGAAGAAAAGATTGAGTCGTTCAGGACCGAGGGCAACGAAATCATACTGAAAGTCCGTACCGGCGACGAGGTAAAGCCCACTGAGGAGAAGACCTACAGCCTTTACAGCTTTGCCGTTTTCTATGAGGATTTCAGAGACATCATCAATGAGCAGCATGAATCCGGCGTTCTCACCGAATACGACTACAACGAAGGCTTTGTCGTTCCGTGGTGGATGAGCTTCATACCGTATCTGCTCATCATGGCCGCGGCAATGGGGCTGTGGTATCTGATGATGAACAAGGGCGGCGGTATGCAGGGCGGCATAGGCAAGTTCAGCAAGGCCCGCACCAGACTCGGCAGCGACGAGAAGAACAAGAAGACCTTTGCCGACGTTGCCGGCTGTGATGAGGAAAAGGAAGAGCTTGCCGAGATAGTTGACTTCCTCAAGGATCCCAAACGCTACACCGACATGGGCGCAAGGATACCCAAGGGCGTTCTGCTTGTCGGCCCTCCGGGAACAGGTAAGACCCTGCTTGCCAAGGCCGTTGCGGGCGAGGCGAACGTGCAGTTCCTTTCCATTTCCGGCTCTGACTTTGTGGAATTGTACGTCGGCGTCGGCGCAGGCCGTGTGCGCGATCTGTTCGAGCAGGCCAAGAAAGCCGCACCCGCGATCATATTCATAGACGAGATCGACGCTGTCGGCCGTCAGAGAGGCAGCGGTCTCGGCGGCGGTCACGACGAGCGCGAGCAGACCCTCAACCAGCTCCTTGTTGAGATGGACGGCTTCGGCAACAACGAGGGCGTTATCGTCATGGCGGCGACCAACCGCGCCGATATTCTGGATAACGCGCTTTTGCGCCCGGGTCGCTTTGACAGACAGGTCTATGTCGGTCTGCCCGATATCCGCGGCCGTGAGGCAATTTTGAAGATACACTCACGCGATAAGCAGCTTGACGCAGGGGTCGATCTCAATTCCATCGCCAAGGGTACGCCCGGTTTTGCCGGCGCCGACCTTGAAAACCTCATGAATGAGGCGGCTCTGCTGGCTGTGCGCAGAAAGCACCGCTTCATCACCATGGAGGACGTGGACGAGGCTATATTGAAAGTTCAGATGGGCCCCGAAAAGAAGTCCCGTAAGATGAGCGACAAGGCACGCAGACTGACAGCATATCATGAGTCCGGTCATGCCGTTGCGGGGCGCTACCTCAAGCACGTTGACCCCGTTCACTATATCACCATCATCCCCAGAGGCATGGCGGGCGGCTTTACGCTGTTCAGACCGCAGGAGGATCTTGAAAACTTCAAGTCCCGCGAGGAAATGTTTGAGAGCATCATCATGGCACTCGGCGGCAGAGTTGCCGAAAAGCTGTTCCTTGACGATATTTCCACCGGCGCTTCCGGCGACATCCAGCAGGCGAGCGCCACCGCCCGCGATATGGTCATGAAGTACGGTATGTCCGAGCGTTTAGGACCCATCTCCTATGATTCCTCCGGTCACAGCATCTTTATCGGCCGCGATTTCGGTCAGACGAAGAGCTACTCCGAGGAGACCGCCGGTATGATAGACGAGGAGGTCAAGAAGATATTTGACAGTGCCGCCGCAGAGTGCGAGAGAATACTCACCGCCCACGCAGACGAGCTGAGGGCTATTGCGGAATATCTGCTTGTTCATGAGACAATGGAAGCAGACGAGTTCAATTATTTCTTCGACCACGGCGAGTTCATGCCGGAGGAGATGAAAAGGGCAAAGCAGGTAAAGCACGATGACACCATCGAGCGCCCCGCCCGCCATATCTCCATGACCGACGGCTATGCCGAGGAAGCCGACGGCGAAAAGAAAGCACCCGAGGAGGACCCCAATAAGACCGGAACTCTCCGCGACTTCCTGAGAGGCAAAAAAGACGAATAAACATGAAAAGGGGCGTCTCGCGACGTCCCTTTTTGTATTGAAAAACGATGCCGAATGTGATAGACTGCTGTTTAATTAAATAAATAAAGGAGCTTTATATATGAAATTAGGTATAGTCGGTCTGCCCAACGTGGGCAAGTCCACCCTTTTCAACGCCATCACCAACGCCGGTGCACAGTCGGCAAACTTCCCGTTCTGCACCATCGAGCCGAATGTCGGCATGGTCACGGTGCCCGATAAGCGCCTTGACTTCCTTGCCGAGCTTTACGCACCGAAGAAGTACACTCCCGCCGTTATTGAATTCGTTGACATAGCCGGTCTTGTCAAGGGCGCATCCAAGGGCGAGGGCTTGGGCAACAAGTTTTTGGGCGATATCCGCGCCACCGATGCAATAGTTCACGTTGTCCGCTGCTTTGACAACGATGATATTATCCACGTCGAGGGCAATACCGACCCGAAACGCGACGTCGATATCATCGACCTTGAGCTTATCTTAGCCGACATGGAAATGGTCGACCGTCGCATCGACAAGGCAATGAAGGCCGCCAAGGGCGACAAGAAGTATCTGCGCGAGGTCGAGGTGTTCAAGGCTCTCAGGGAGCATCTGGACGGCGGAAAATCCGCAAGATCGTTTGAGTGCGATAAGGACGACGCGGAGATAATAGCAAGCTCCGACCTGCTGACCTTAAAGCCCATCATATACGCCGCCAACATGGACGAGGACGGCGTGGCCGATTATGAGAATAACGAGTATTACAAGACCGTTGCCGCCATAGCCGCAGAAGAGGGCGCACAGGTTCTGCCCATCTGCGCCAAGGTCGAGGAGGAGATGGCGGAGCTGGACGAGGAAGACAGAGCAATGTTCCTTGAAGAGCTGGGCATGAAGGAATCCGGTCTTGACCGTATGATCAAGTGCTCCTACGCGCTGTTGGGTCTTATCTCCTTCCTCACCTGCGGCAGCGACGAGTGCCGTGCATGGACGATAAAGAAGGGCACGAAAGCGCCCCAGGCGGCCGGCAAGATACATTCCGACTTTGAGCGCGGCTTCATCCGTGCCGAGATAGTTGCTTTTGACGACCTGCAAAAATGCGGCAGCATGGCGGCGGCGAAGGAAAAGGGTCTGGTCCGCAGTGAGGGCAAGGAATACGTCATGCACGACGGCGACGTGACACTGTTCAGATTTAACGTGTGATTTTAACACATGACAGTAGGGACGGTTAGTTAACATTTTCAAATGTAGGGCGGGGCCTTGTGTCCCGCCGAAAAGCTGGTTGTTTTCCGAGGTAACGGCGGGAGACAAGCCCCCGCCCTACAGAGCAAACGCTGACTTACCGTCCCTGCTGTCACAATGAACGATCAGTAAATTTGCTGATATAATTATTGATTTTTTGACAATGCGGCATATAATATATACAAATGAAGCATGGAGGCGGCAAGGATGAACTCTGTAATCAGCGCGATAGAGAATACGGTATCAATTTCTCTGTTCAATCGGGGGCTTGCGGGGAAAATTTTTTCGGATGTCAGGCATACCGGCGCAAAGGTAGTCATGAAGAATAATATGCCGGAATGCGTACTGCTGTCGCCGGAGGAATACGTAAAGCTTATCAATGCCGTGAACGATGCGGAGCTTATTGCACTGGCAGCAGAAAGACTTGAAAAAATCGATTCCTCGACCTTTATTTCCGCTGATGAAATTAATAAAGAATATGGAATAACAGAAAAAGAACTGGAAGGCTTCGACGAGGTGGAGATCGAATGAACCGGAAGAAGTATATGAGATAGCACAAAAGAGGATTTCGGTGATCAATTCCGAGAGTATCGGCAACTGAAAACAGTAAAAGAGGCTATAAACACTCCCTTGTTATTACGAAAAAGGAGAACAGAATATGGAAAAATTCATACCCAAAGAGAAGCTTTCAAAGAAAAAGCAGCGGGAACTGAACGCACAAAAACGTACGACATGGAGCATGAGTCCCGTGACGCGCAGACCGGAAAACCCCAAAGCCTATAACCGCAAAAAAGCACAGAATTGGAAAGACGATTTCAATTCTGTGCTTTTTACTATCCTATGCACTTTTCCACGCTGCTGGTGACTACGTTGAAAACGAGACGGGAGATAATCTCCGGACTGTCCTTCATACCGCCGTTCAGCCATGTGCTGACGATACCGGTGCAGCCGCTTATGATAAAGGCGTTGAAAAGTTCTATCTTTTCCTTCGGCGCTGTCGGAACCAGAGAGCACCAGAAGGAGGCGCACTTTTCATCCACAAGCTGCTTGACACGGTTGACAAACTGAATGTCCCCGTGTGTGCCGAGCATCACGCCGCACAGCTCGTTGTTCTGCCCGATAAAGCTGAAAATCGCCGTCAGGTAGCTCAGCTTGTCATCGGAAGGGGAGTGCAGGTCATTCAGCACGGCGTTGAACTGTTCAAAGAATTCATCCTCAATGCTGTGCAGAAGATGGTAAATATCATCATAATGAAAGTAAAATGTGCCCCTGTTCACATCCGCCAGCTCCGTCAGCTCCTTGGCGGTTATCTCGTTTATGGGCTTTAAGTTCATAAGGTTTAGAAGGCTTTCTCTCAGCCTGCGTTTTGTGTTGCGCACGCTCCTGTTTTCGTTTCCTGCCTTGTTCATAAATTGTTTTCCTTTTATCTTTAACAAAAATTGAACATATGTTGAAAAATACACACAAGTAAAAAATATGATGATTGACTGTTTCGGAAGAATTTGTATAATTTGATTATAGTGTAAATTTCAACATATGTCAAGTTTTGAAAGAGCTGATTCTATGAAAAACCGATCCAACAAGAAGCCGGATATTATGAGGTTTATCGCGGAGAACATCGTAAAATACAGGTATGTTATTTTTGCGCTGTTTATTGCCGCGTGTGTTTACTGCGCCCTTTCCATAGGCAAGGTAAAGACGAACAGCGACCTCACGTATTTTCTGCCCGCCGAGACGGAGACGAGACAGGGCATCGACGTTATGCTCAACGAGTTTTCCTCCTTTGCTACCGCCAGCGTCATGGTCTCCAACGTTTCTTACGAAAAGGCCTCGGACCTTGCCGAAGAGATACGCGCCTTTGACCATGTCACCGATGTGAGCTTTGACGACTCGACCGCACATTACGTCAATTCCTCCGCGCTCTTTTCCGTATCCTTTGACGGCGATGAAATGGACGCGGGCGTCATAGCGGACATGGACAAAATAAGAGAGCTCCTCACAGGCTATGATACATACATAAACACCGAGGTCGGTGTGGATTTCGTTGCGACTGTCCTGTCGGAAATGGCGGGAGTTATGCTTATTGCCCTTGTCGTGATCGTAGGCGTGCTGCTGTTTACGTCCCGAAGTTATTTTGAAGTCGTGATCTTCATGATCGTTTTTGCCGTAGCTGCGCTGCTGAACATGGGCACCAACTTCTGGCTTGGGGAGATATCCACGATCACAAATTCCATTGCCGTTATCATGCAGCTTGCCCTTGCCATAGACTACGCCATTATTTTCTCCCACCGCTATCAGGATGAAGTCGCCTTGCACGAAAGCGAAAGGGAAGCCCTTATTGAAGCCCTTTCCAAAGCTATTGTTGAAATTTCCGCGTCCAGTCTGACAACGATCTCGGGTCTTATCGCGCTGACGCTGATGCAGTTCGGTCTGGGTCCCGACCTCGGCACGGTGCTTGCAAAGGGAATTCTGTGCAGTCTGCTAACCGTCTTCCTGCTCATGCCGGGGCTTATCATGCTGTTTCCCAAATCCCTTAAACGCACACGCCACCGTTCCCATGTGCCGAACGTGGAGGGCTGGGGACGCTTCCTTATGAAAACGAAGCTCGGCTTTGCGATAATTTTTCTGCTTGCCATTCCCGCGGCGATCTGGCTTTCCGGCAAGACGGAATACGCCTTTTCCGATGAAGGAATTACCGAGCTTGTATATTCCGAGACAAGGGCGGCAACGCGGAAAATATCCGACACCTTCGATAACGATACCATGATTGCGCTGATCGTTCCCAACGGTGATTATCAATCGGAAAAGGCGGTTTTGAAGGAGATAAAGAGCTTTGACGAAATACGCACGGTGACGGGGCTTGCCGCCATCGAGATAGAGAGCGGTCATGTGCTGACGGATATGTATACCCCGCGTATGTTCTCTCTGCTTCTGAACATAGACTATGAAACGGCGGCTCTGCTGTTTCAGGCATACGGCGCACAGCACGGACAGTTTCAGGCGATCTTCGGCAATACGGAGGAATACGCCGTGCCGCTGGTCGATATGTTTTTGTATCTCTTTGAAAAGATCGATCAGGGTATCGTCAACCTTGACGGCGAGACGATGGACACCGTGAATGATCTGCGCGGAGGTTTAGAGCGCGGCGTTGCCCAGCTTTCGGGGACGGAGCACGACAGAATGATCTTTACCGCCGCCGTCCCTGTGGAGGGAGAGGAGAGCATCGCGCTCGTTGACCGTATCCGCGCCGTCGGCGAACGCTATTACGGCGAGGGCAATGCGCTCGTTATCGGAAACATCACAAGCTCCCGCGACCTTGCCGACTCCTTCAATTCCGACTCCACTCTGATCAGTATTCTTACAATAGTATTTATCTATCTGATACTGCTCTTTACCTTCAAAAGCTTTGCGGGGGCTGCCATTCTTGTGTTCGTCATACAGGGCAGTATATGGATAAACTTCTCCTGCTCCTATATCATGGGTACGGTCAGCTCCTTCGTCACACAGATGATCGTTTCCGCCATTCAGATGGGTGCTACCATAGATTACGCAATAGTGATGATGAGCCACTACCAGACGTTAAAAAAGGAAAACGAAAAGCACATTGCCATGACAAAGGCCGTCAACGAGAGCTTCCCCACGATCATGACCTCCGGCTCCATTCTTACTCTCACGGGGCTGCTGATAGCCTACCGCGTCAGCGATGTCTACATAGGGCATATCGGTTTGGCTGTCGGACGCGGGGCGCTTATCTCCGTTATTCTCGTGCTGACGGTCCTGCCGCAGATCATTGTGCTGCTCGACAGGGTGATCGACAAAACGACCTTCGCCTTAAATCTCAGAATAAAGGAGGAAGCACCATGAAAAAAGTGATCTCAATACTGCTGTGCGCGGCGCTGTGCCTTTCTCCCCTCACTGCCTTTGCCGACGGCGACACAATATATATAAGCTCCGCCGAACAGCTCAGCGCCTTTTCCGGCAACTGCGTGAGCGATGCGTATTCGGAAGGGAAGACCTTCCTTCTCACCAGGGATATAGACCTTTCAAACACGGGCTTTGAACCGATCCCTCTTTTCTCAGGACATTTCGACGGGCAGGGACATACCGTAAGCGGCTTTTCAATAAACCGCGACGCGTCCGATACCGGCTTTTTCCGGAATATCCTCGCAGGAGGTCTTGTTGAGAACCTCAATATCTCCGGCTGCGTCACGCCCGGAGGTACGGCGGAGACCGTAGGAGGTATCGCCGGTACGGTTTCGGGAAGGATCGAAAACTGTACCTTCTCCGGCACGGTCAGCGGTAAGAAATGCGTCGGCGGCATCGCGGGGCTCGTATCGGAGGGCGGCAGCATAGATAACTGCACCGTCAACGGCAAGCTCAGCGCCGAGCACAGAGCGGGCGGCGTTGCGGGAGAAAACCACGGCGATGTGACCGCCTGCCGGAATAAAGCCGCCGTCAACACAACGTACAATGTCGTAAAAAACGCGGATTTTGCAAAGCTTTCCCTGTCGGAGGAGGAAATTCTGGATGTGACCGACATCGGCGGCATCGTCGGCTATAATACCGCCCATGTGGGCAGATGCAGGAATACCGGCGCTGTGGGTTATACCCATGTGGGCTACAACGTGGGCGGCATCGCCGGACGCTCCACCGGAAATGTGGCATCCTGCGCCAACAGTGCCGAGGTCGTCGGACGCAAGGACGTGGGCGGCATCGTCGGTCAGATCGAGCCGTATACGAACTGGGATTATGACACGGCAAAGCTTACAGACCTTAAAGATAAGCTCAACGCTCTTGAAAATGCGCTGAATACCGCGCTGTATAATTTAAACGTCACCGCTGCCTCGGCGGTCGGGAACATCAACCTTGCGATAGAGCTGCTCAACGACAGCAAAAGCATAATAGACGAACTGCTCGGAAAGCGTGAGACCCTCACTTTTCCCGTGATGGGAGCATATTTCGGGGAAGACCGATCTGCATGGGATTACGGGTCTGAGATACTGAGCGATGTGGCGGACGATCACTTTGTCCCCGAATTAACGGGACCTGCGGAGCATAGCCGACCCTCAGAGCAGTGCATCGACTTTGACGCCCTGCAGAGACTCAGCGGAAACATGGCACAGCTTGTGAAAGCTGTCAAAAGCACTGTCTCTTCCGTGAACACCGAGCTGATGCTGCGCGATATGCAGAATATTTCGGTGTGCCTCATAAATCTCTCCGGGGCGCTCGTGAGCATTTTCAACAGCATCGACACCAAAACAGTCAGCTTCTCGGTATCGGATATTTCCGAGAGCGATATGGACGAGGATGTCTGCGTTATTTCAAAGTGCGCCAATAAGGCCGGGATAAGCGCCGATTCCAACGTCGGCGGCATCGTGGGCAATGTCGCGCTGGATCTCTCCTTCGATATGGAGGACGATCTTGAAATATCTTCCATGCTCTTCGGCGGCGGCAGCTACGATGTTTTTGCAAAGATACGTGACTGTGAAAACTATTCGTCTGTCAGCGCGTCGAAGGATACCGCCGGCGGGATCGCAGGGCATATGGACTACGGTGCGGTGCTCGGCTGCCTGTCCTGCGGCACGGTGAAGTCCGTCGGAGAATACAGCGGCGGCATAGCCGGCCGGTGCGATGCGAGTATCAGAAACTGCTTTGTCCGCGCCAACATTTCCGGGAAAAGCTATCTCGGAGGTATCGCCGGAAGCGGCAGGAACATCACGGACTGCCGCGTGATACCGCATTTTGAGGACAGGAGAGAGTATCAGGGCTCCGTTGCGGGTGCGGCGAGCGGGGAAGTGTGCGGCAACCTGTATTCCCAGTGCGCCGTCGGCGGTGTGGACGGCTGCAGCTACCGCGGACAGAGCGACTACATAGCCTATGACACACTGCTTTCGATGGAGAACACACCGGATATTTTCAGAAGCATTACCGTCACCTTTATGCGCGAGGGCGAAGTCTATGAGAAGATCGAGGTTCCCTTCGGCGGCGCCGTAGAGACACTGCCCGCAGTTGAGGACAAAGACGGAATGTACTGGAAATGGGAGGACTTTGACAGTGAAGCCGTCTGGTACAGTACCACCGTTGAGGGAGATTATCACAGACCTCTGACGACGCTGGCGACCTCCGAGGAAGTTCCGCTCTTCTTTGCCGAAGGCGTTTTCTGTGAAGGGCAGACGCTGGAGGTCGTACCCACCGAGGACGGAGTGACCGTGACCGTCAGCGACTATGAAAAGCCCCTGACCGTGCGAATGAAAAAGGATTTTGACGGAGTACTGTCGGCTCGGGGCGATGACGGAAGCCTCAGAAAGGTTTCCTATAAGCGCGACGGCAGCTATATTGTTTTTGACATCCCCAACGGTGCTTCGATCGTCTATGAGCCGATCGAGGAAAAGCCGGAACGGACATGGATAGCGTATACCGCTGGCAGCGCGGTGGTGCTTATCGCTGCGGCAGCGCTCATATCCGCCGGAAAAAAGAAAAAGCGAACCGCCGGAGAATGATCCGGGTTACAAATGGAACCGATGTCAAACCGTTTTTTTGCACAATCATTCGATCTGTAATTTGTGCACGATGCCAAAAATGTGTTTATTTTGCGTTATTATGTACTAAACGGCATATCGCAATTGCATTTTTTGCCTTTTATGTTATAATACAGTATACTGACGGAAGCATAAATCGGGCTTCGGAGATATGCCTCCGCTTTCCGACGAAAGTCGGGCTTCATCTATGCATTCGGGGACCTGAGCCCCCTGCAAAATAAACAAACAAGGAGAATGTCCAAATGAAAAAACTCGTTTCCCTGCTGCTGATTTTGGCCATGGCTGCTGCTCTGCTCGCCGTCGGCCCCAGCGCACTCGCTGCAGGCACTCCCAATAGCGAGAAGCCTGTTATCTGGTTCAACCGTCAGCCTTCCAACAGCCAGACCGGTGAGCTGGATATGGATGCTCTGACCTGGAACGCCAACACCTACTATGTCGGCTTTGACGCCATTCAGGGTGCTGTCCTTCAGGGCGAAATGATCGTTAACTACCTCCAGGCCAACGGTGCTGAGCTCGACCGCAACGGCGACGGCATCATCGGCTACGTCCTGTGCATCGGCGACGTCGGTCACAACGACTCCATCGCACGTACCCGCGGCGCACGTCTGGCTCTCGGCACTGCTGTTCCCGACAGCGCACAGGGCAAGACCGAGGTCGGCGACATCAATGATGTTGATCCTACCCCCATCGGCACCAACACTGACGGCTCCGCTACCCACGTTCAGGACGGCGCCATCACCATCGACGGCAAGGATTTCGTCGTTCGTGAGCTCGCTTCTCAGGAAATGAAGAACAATTCCGGCGCTACATGGGATGCTCCCACCGCCGGTAACGCCATCAACACTTGGAGTGCCGCATTCGGCGATCAGATCGATGTTGTTGTCTCCAACAACGACGGCATGGGCATGGCTATCTTCAACGCATGGTCCAAGGAAGCCGGTATCCCCACCTTCGGTTATGACGCCAACAGCGACGCTGTTGCAGCTATTGCCGACGGCTACTGCGGCACCATCTCCCAGAACGCCGACGTTCAGGCTTACCTGACTCTGCGTACTCTGCGCAACGCTCTCGACGGCGTGGACATCATGACCGGTATCAGCACTCCCGACGCTGCAGGCAACGTCCTGTCCGAGGATCTGTACAAGTATGATGAGGCTACCCGCTGCTTCTACGCACTCAACGGTGCTGTCACCGCTGACAACTACGAGGCATTCCTCGATGCTACCGCTCCCAACCCCGCTTTCAACAATCAGCTGACCGAGGCTGACGCTCCCACCATGAAGGTATGGCTGGACATCTTCAACTCCACCGATAACTTCCTCAACGCAACCTACCTGCCCCAGCTCGAGAACTACGACGGCGTTCTCAATCTTGATGTCGAGTACGTCAAGGGCGACGGCCAGACCGAAGGCAACATCATCGACCGTCTGGCAAATCCCGATGCATACGAAGGCTTCTGCATCAACATGGTCAAGACCGACAATGCAGCTTCCTACATGATCAAGCTTTCTTAATTCCAAACTGCAATTAACCCAAATCTTTAGTTGAGAAGACGGGTCATCAGGAGGTCCTCTTCCTGATGACCCGTCTGTTTATTAAATTGACTGTTCCGGAAGCCCCCCTGCGATGCAGGTCGGCTTCAGAAATATATGACACTCAAGTTCGGCAACAGACAACCTGATATATCGAACTGTAGGGCGGGGGCTTGCTCCCGCCGCAGCATCGCGGAAACTTCGGTTTTTCGGCGGGAGCAAGCCCCCGCCCTACGGATTTTCGAGCTTTACGGTGAAAAAAACAACAGGCTGCCTTTCATTGCCCAAGGGTGCTGTGCCCATAAATGTATACACATTCGCAAAAGAGAGGAATGATAGAAAATGGCTGAGCAAAACGCGAAAATGATCCTCTCCATCCGGGGTATGTGTAAGTCTTTCGGACGAAACCGTGTTCTGGATCATATCGACCTTGATGTAAAGGAAGGCTGCATCATGGGTCTGATGGGAGAAAACGGCGCCGGAAAGTCCACAATGATGAAATGTCTTTTCGGTACCTACCAGAAAGATGAAGGACTCATCCTCCTCGATGGCAAGGAAGTCAACTTCAGCGGCCCGAAGGACGCGCTGGAAAACGGCGTTGCCATGGTACATCAGGAATTGAACCAGTGCCTGGAGCGCAACGTGCTCGACAACCTGTATCTTGGCCGCTACCCGGTCAATTCCTTCGGCAAGGTCGACGAAAACCGCATGAAAACAGAGGCTACCGAGCTGTTCAGGAAACTGAACATGACAGTGAACCTCACTGCACCGATGAAGACCATGTCCGTCTCCACCCGGCAGATGGTTGAGATCGCCAAAGCGATCTCCTATAACGCAAAGCTTATAGTTCTGGACGAGCCTACCTCCTCTCTGACCGTCAGAGAGGTGAACAAGCTGTTTGAAATGATGCGCAGTCTCAAGGCACAGGGTATCTCTCTGATCTATATCTCCCATAAGATGGACGAGATATTTGAGATATGCGACGAGGTCTCCGTACTGCGTGACGGCAAAATGATCGTGACGGAAAAGACGGCGGAGACCGATATGAACCGGCTTATCACCCACATGGTCGGCCGTTCACTGGATAACCGCTTCCCCAAGATCGACAACACCCCCGGGGACGTCGTGCTCTCCGTCCAGAACCTGTCCACAAAATATGCGCCGAACCTCAAGGATATCTCCTTCGACGTCCGCTCGGGCGAAATATTCGGGCTTTACGGTCTGGTCGGCGCGGGGCGCAGCGAGCTGCTGGAGACCATGTTCGGCGTCCGGACAAGGTCGGCAGGTCGGGTCTATTACAGGAACAAGCTGATGTCCTTTACCAGCGCCAAGGAAGCAATGAGCCACGGCTTTGCGATGGTCACAGAGGAACGCAAGGCCACGGGTCTGTTTCTGGAGGGCGATCTGATCTTCAACACAACGATCACAAATCTTCCGCATTATATAACCGGCATTTCCCTCTCCAAGGACAAGATGATAAAAGCAACCTCCAACGAGATCAACATCATGCATACCAGATGTATGGGACCCACGGACGCCATCACATCGCTGTCCGGCGGAAACCAGCAGAAGGTCATTCTCGGCAAGTGGCTTGAAAGAGACCCGGAGGTCTTTCTGATGGACGAGCCTACGCGAGGGATCGACGTCGGTGCGAAGTATGAGATATATGAACTGATCGTCAAAATGGCAAAGATGGGCAAGACCATCATAGTTGTATCTTCCGAAATGCCGGAGATCCTCGGCATAACCAACCGGATCGGCGTCATGTCCAACGGAAGGCTCGCCGGCATTGTGAATACGACGGAAACAAACCAGGAGGAACTCCTGAGACTGAGCGCCAAATACCTTTGATCGGAGGAAAAGGATAACATGGTCAATACTGACAAGATCCTCAGTTACGAGGAAGAACAGAAGCTGCTGGAAAGTATCGACAGCTATGTCGGCGCAATTCAGGGGCAGATCAACGCACTGCGTGCCGACGGTACTGACAAGGTGACGTACCTTACAAACCATATTGCCGTCATCAAGGAAAACGCGAACTACTCCAAGGAAGAAAAGAAGTCCATCATCGCCTCCGACAAAGAGGCGCTTGCAAAGGCAAAAGCGGTCGAAGCCCAGAACAAGGACAAGATCAACGCGCTCATCAATGACGCCGTTGCATATCTGGATAAAAATTACGACAGTCACTACTACGAACCGGTCGCAAAATCCTGTGAGCTCCAGAAAGCGGCAGAGGAGGAACGCTATGCCGCCCAGCTCAGGGAGCTTAAAGCTGCGCATACTAAGGAGCTTTCCTCTCTGACAGACCAGAAAGAGATCAAGGACGAGAAGTACGTCTACAAAAACCGTATGTTCGATGCCGAACTGAAGCATGACTCTACTCTGCAGGAGATCAAAGACCGCAAGCACAACGCTTATGCATACCGTTACCATCTGATCGACCTGCTGCGTCTTTCACATTTTACCCAGTCGGAAAAGCTCAAGCAGAAATGGGAGAACTATAAGTACACCTTCAATACCAGACAGTTCTTCCTCACGAACGGTCTTTATATCGTTATCGTCTGCGTTTTCATCGCGCTGTGCATCCTCGCCCCGCTTATCAAGAACACCAGTCTGCTGACGATGAACAATGTGCTGAACATCCTTCAGGCAGCGTCCCCGCGTATGTTCCTCGCTCTGGGCGTCGGCGGTCTGATATTGCTCGGCGGTACCGACCTGTCCGTCGGCCGTATGGTGGGTACAAGTATGGTCTTGTGCACGATGATCATGCACAAGGGCGTCAATACCGGCGCTATCTTCGGACATATCTTTGACTTTACCGCGCTTCCCATCGGTCTGCGTGTTTTTCTGGCTCTGCTCGTCTGCTGCATAGTGACGACGACCTTCTCCGTTATCGCCGGTTTCTTTACGGCACGCTTTAAGATACACCCCTTTATCTCCACTATGGCAAATATGCTGATCATGTTCGGTCTTATGACCTTTGCCACAAAGGGCGTGTCCTTCGGCGCTATCGAAATGTCCGTCCCCAAGATGATCATGCCGAAGATCGGCCGCTTCCCGACGATCATTCTGTGGGCGGTCGCCGTGATAATCATAATGTACTATGTCTGGAACAAAACGACGCTGGGCAAAAATATGTACGCCGTCGGCGGCAACCCCGAAGCGGCGGCGGCATCCGGCATCAACGTCTTCGGCGTTACCATCACGGCATTCGCCATCGCCGGTATTCTCTACGGCTTCGGCGCGTGGCTTGAGTGCATCCGTATGGTAGGCTCCGGCTCCGCCTCCTACGGTCAGGGCTGGGAGACTGACGCGATAGCCGCGTGTGTTGTTGGCGGTATCTCGTTCAGCGGCGGTATCGGTAAGATCTCCGGCATTGTCGTCGGCGTTCTGATCTTCACTGCGCTGACCTATTCTCTGACGGTTCTCGGCGTGGATACGAACCTCCAGTTCGTTTTCTCCGGCATCATCATTCTTTCCGCCGTCACCATAGACTGCCTGAAATACGTTCAGAAAAAGTAAGAAAAACCAACAAAACGGGGCTGGAAACAGCCCCGTTTATCGGTAAGTACAATTTATACAATGTGCAGCACGTGACACGCGCCCCTGCCGAGCACTTTTTCAACGCCCTCAACAAAACCGGTGAGGGCTTCGTTTTTTACAAACGCGAGGCAGGTACCTGCAAAGCCGCCGCCGTGCACGCGAACAGCACCGTTTTCGCCCAGAAGCCGTTTGCAAAGCGTGATCGCAAACGCCATATCCTGATGGAAAGCGTTTCCGCAGGGCGTGACATTCTGGAGAAGATCCCATGAGGATTGACCCGACAGGTTTACATAATTAAGGAACTCATCGAACCGACCGTTTTTCAGAGCATTTATCTGTGTCAGGACGCGCCGGTTTTCGTCGAAAATATGTATGGCTCTCAGAACGGCTCTGTCGCCGGCTGCCTTGCGGAGCACGGGAAGGCAGGAATAGAATTCATTTTCATCGACATCGTGTATAACTTCTTTTCCCATGATCCGGCAAAGCGTTTTCAACTCGCCGGGAATGGCGGCATACTCGTCGGTAAGGTTTGCGTGATCCGCGCCGGAATCGACGGTGCAGAGAGTATATCCGCAGGACGAGAAGTCAAACGGAACGCGCTCAACGATCGGGGCGGAGGCGTCCGCAAAGTCGATAAACACAAGTCCGCCGACGGAGGAGGCAGTCTGATCCATCAGACCGCAGGGCTTGCCGAAATAGACGTTTTCGGCATACTGCCCGATTTTTGCGATCTCCACGGCGTCGGCGCGGTCATCGAAGAACAGCCGGTTTATGATCCTTCCCATCAGTACCTCAAACGCGGCAGAGCTGGAAAGACCCGAACCGTAGAGGACGGTGGAGGTAACGGAAGCGTCAAAACCCTTTATGTCGGCTCCGCGCTCCTTGAATGCGGCGGCAACGCCACGAACAAGAGCGGCGGTGCTGTTTTTTTCTTCCGGACGGACGGAGAGATCGTCAAGGCAGATATCTGCCGGGGGAAAACCCACGGAAGAAACCCTGATTCGGTTGCTGCCGTTTAAGGTCACATCGGCGCGTGCTTCCAAATCGATCGCCGCCGCCAGAACGCAGCCGTGCTGGTGGTCGGTGTGATTACCGCTTATCTCAACTCTGCCCGGAGCGGTGAAATAGAAATGGTCAGACATGGTAAGACCTCACTTTATGAAACATTTTATTCATTATAACAGGCATATGATGCGAGGTCAATATACCGTGCCGCAACACAGGTGAATGAAATAAATTGACAGGATATGCCGCGCGGTGATAAACTGAATTATATTATAAAAGCTGTTTTTCTCGCCGCTTGCGCGGCAAAAAAGCATAGCACTTTATGACCATTCCTTTTATGGTCGTTTTGTGCCTTAAAGAAAAGCGTAAAGGAGTGGTCATAAAGATGAAGAATATGTTTTGCCTTTTGCTTGCGATGCTGATGGTATTTTCCGCTTCTGTCGTTTCTTTTGCGGATGAGGGAGAGAACACATCGGTCACCTTTGAGATATCGGAGGACACGGAATTCGGGGCGGTGAGCATAGATGCCTCGCCGGAGGAATTTGCCGTATTCGACGCGCAGCTCGGCGACAGTATCGATGCGCATTTCAGCAACGGCTATGTGCTGGAGGATATCCCTTATTACGACGGGTACTATACGCGAACGAAATTCCCGCTGCTGGTTAATTATCCCGGCACGTATATCCACCTTGCTTTCAGCTCCGGCGACCCGCTGTGGAAGGTATCCGGCTGCACCGTCGGAGATACGGTCACGCTCACCGTTCGGGAGAGAGGGAAGTATCTGGATACGCAGAACGCCATGGCTTCTGTGTACGTGGATGACAGAGCCGCCTTTGGCAGCGATGAGATATTTGCGAACTTCCGCCCGATGACCGGCGGGAAGCTCAGAGAGAATTATCTGTTCAGAGGCGCGTCTCCGGTGAACAACCTCCATCTTCGAGCGGGAACGGTCAATGCTCTGTTGGAGGAAAATGCTGTTGCCTATGTTCTCGACCTTGCCGACACCGAGGAAAAGCTCACGGAATATATGGCGGGCGAGGATTTTACATCGGGCTATGCGGCGGAGCTGTTTGAAAGCGGTAATGCCGCCCTGTTGGGGCTGAGTGCGGCTTATCGCTCCGATGCGTACAAGTGCTCTCTGGCGGAGGGACTTCGGGATATGAGCAGGCATACCGGCCCCTATTATATCCACTGTACCGAAGGTAAGGACAGAACCGGCTTTGTCTGTATGCTGCTGGAAGCTCTCGCGGGCGCGTCCTATGACGAGATCGAATACGATTATATGAAGACCTACGACAACTATTACGGCATCAGCACCGAAAGCGAGCCGGAGAAGTACGAGGCGTTAAAGGAACTGCGGCTTTATGATATGCTGTGGTGGCTCCTCGATGTGCCGGACGGAACCGTACTTGACGGCATGGACTTCACCAAAGCCGCCGAGAGCTATCTTCTGAGCGCCGGTATGACCGAAAGCGAGATCACGGAGCTTAAAACGGCAATCATGCAATAAAAAACACAGGGGACGGTTCTCGCCCTCGCTGCATAAAAATAATTGACATCGCACATATATGATGGTATTATACTTCCGTTAAAAGCTTTGACGGAGAACACCGTTTGAAAATGACCGTTCAGAGAGCGCGGGGAAGCTGCGAACCGCGCCGGTCGGACAAATCTTTGTGACCGCTCCCGAGCCGGAGACCGGAAATGGTCTCACGTGTAACGCCCGTTACCGCGTTTTGAGTGAAACCCAAGGTGGAACCGTGTAATTTTATGCACCCTTGCTGTATGCAAGGGTGTTTTTTTATTGGAGGAAGTTATGGACGAAAAAAAATTCACATTTGAAAACGAAGAATACCGCAAGACCTATTGGCACACCTGCTCCCATGTTCTGGCACAGGCTGTCAAACGCCTGTATCCGGAGGTAAAGCTCGCCATCGGTCCTGCCATCGACAACGGCTTTTACTATGATATGGACTCTCCCTTCCCCTTCACCCCCGAGATCATGGAGAAGATCGAAGCCGAAATGCGCAAAATATGCAAGGAAAAGATCAAGCTTGAACGCTTTGAGCTGCCCCGCGAGGAAGCCGTAAAGTTCATGGAAGAGCGCGAAGAGCCCTACAAGGTCGAGCTTATCAACGATCTGCCCGAGGACGCCGCCATCAGCTTCTATAAGCAGGGCGATTTTACAGACCTCTGCGCAGGCCCGCACCTTGACTCCACAGGACGCATCAAGGGCAACGCTATAAAGCTCACAGCCTGCAACAGCGCCTACTGGAGAGGCGACAGCAGCCGCCAGACCCTTCAGCGTATCTACGGCATCGCCTTCCCCAAGAAGGAAGAGCTGGACGAGTACCTTGAGCGCATTGAAGAGGCCAAACGCCGCGACCACCGCAAGCTCGGCAAGGAGCTGGGTCTGTTTGCATTCCGCGATGAGGCCCCCGGCTTCCCGTTCTATCTCCCCAAGGGCATGGTTTTGAGAAATACCCTGATCGAGTACTGGCGTCAGGTCCACAAGAAGTGGGACTATGTTGAAATTCAGACTCCTCAGATCATGCGCCGTACCCTCTGGGAGACCTCCGGTCACTGGGATCACTATAAGGACAATATGTATACCACCCTCATCGACGGTGAGGATTTCGCCATCAAGCCCATGAACTGCCCGGGCTCCATCCTTGTTTACGACCTTGAGCCGCACTCCTACCGCGATCTGCCTCTGCGCTACGGCGAGCTGGGCAATGTCCACCGCCATGAGCTTTCCGGTGCCCTGCACGGTATGTTCCGCGTCCGCGCCTTTACGCAGGATGATGCACATATCCTCCTTGCAAAGGATCAGATCACAAACGAGGTCGTGCGTATCGCACAGCTTTTCGACGAGGTCTATTCAATGTTCGGTCTGCCCTACACCATCGAGCTGTCCACCATGCCGGATGATCATATCGGCACCCGCGAGGACTGGGAGAAGGCAGAGAACGCCCTCGCAGACGCTATCACCGGCATCGGAAAGACCTACAAGATAAACCCGGGCGACGGTGCGTTCTACGGTCCGAAGCTCGACTACCATATTCAGGACTCCCTCGGCCGTACCTGGCAGTGCGGCACCATCCAGCTCGACTACCAGCTCCCCGGACGCTTCAACCTTGAATATATCGGCGCGGACGGCGAGAAGCACACGCCCGTCATGATCCACCGCGTCGTATTCGGCTCAATCGAGCGTTTTATCGGCGTCATCACCGAGCACTTTGCCGGTGCGTTCCCCGTGTGGCTCGCCCCCGTACAGTGCAAGATCATGCCCATCACCGACCGCTGCAACGATTACGCAGAGGAAGTCAAAGCAAAGCTTGAAAAGGTCGGCATCCGCTGCGAGACCGATCTGAGAAACGAGAAGATCGGCTACAAGATCAGAGAAGCCCAGATGCAGAAGATCCCCTATATGCTCGTTGTCGGCGACAAGGAGAAGGAAGCGGGCGCAGTTGCCGTCCGTACCCGCACCGGCGTTGACATGGGCGCGATGAATTACGCCGACTTTGAGGCCAAGATCCTCAAAGAAGTCGAAGACAAGAGCAGAGACCTCTGATCACACCGGACGGCAAAAGGAGAACGGGCTATGTATGAGCTGATACAGGTATCCGAAAACACTTATTTCGTTCAGTGCCCCGCAAAAATAGGGATCGTAAGGTTGAACGGTACCGATGTGTGCCTTGTCGACAGTGGAAGCGACAAGGAAGCCGGACGCAAGGTGCGTCAGATTTTGGACGCAAACGGCTGGAAGCTGAAAGCCATTTACAATACCCATTCGAATGCGGATCATATCGGCGGGAATAAGTATCTGCAGACCCAGACGGGATGTGCTGTATTTGCCCCCGGCATAGAGTGCGCCTTTACACGGCATCCTCTGCTCGAGCCGTCTTTTCTGTACGGCGGTTTCCCGTTCAAGGAGCTGCGGCACAAATTTCTCATGGCGCAGGAGAGCAATACGGAATATCTGAGTGCGGACGTTTTGCCCGCAGGCTTTGAGATCATAGAGCTTCCCGGGCATTTCTTCGATATGGTCGGCTTCCGCACACCGGACGATGTGGTATTCCTTGCCGACTGCCTTTCAAGCCGCGAAACGCTGGAGAAATATCAGATCGGTTTTATCTACGATATTGCCGCCTATCTCGCCACACTTGAAAAAGTGAAGACTATGAAGGCCGCTTTATTCGTCCCCGCCCACGCGGAGGCGACGGAGAATATCGAGCCTCTGGCTCAGTATAATATCGACAAGGTGCAGGAGACCGCCGAAAAGATACTTTCCCTGTGCGTGGAGCCTCTGTGCTTTGAGTCCGTCCTGCAAAAGCTCTTTGAGGCGTACAGCCTTACGATGACCTATGAGCAGTACGTGCTCGTCGGCAGCACCGTCCGTTCCTATCTCTCATGGCTTAAAGACACCGGCAGACTGACCGCATACTTTGAAGACAACATCATGCTCTGGAAAAGACAATAAAAAATTAAGTAAATTTTCTTTTTTGCTATTGCTTTTTTCCTGTAACAAAAGTAAAATCAGTGCGTATATAGTATCGTAACCGACAGCAAAACTAATTTGATTAAGGAGAAAACAGAAATGGTTGATGAAAAAAATTTACTCAATGACGATGAACTTGAAGATGTAAACGGCGGCTTTGGTCAGCCTACTGCCCCTAAAGCTATGCACGCCTGCGGCAACGGCCAAAAAGGTCAGCTTAAACTTATACCCATGGCTTATACCCATAGCAGCAAACCGCACTACGAATGCATGAATTGCCACAAAAAGGGCATCATGTTCACTTTGCGCGGCGAACCCGGCCTGTGCGATCTCAGAAGCGAATAAAAAGACGCGATCCCCCACATACTAACAAAAAAGTATGTGGGGGTATTTCTTTGATAGCTCAAAGAAATATTATAAATGCCGTCAGACTCGCCGCTTTGCGCGGCAACCGCCTGACACGGCAAAAATCCCCCACGAGGGGGATTATATATGAGCAGCCGGAGAAAAAAACTGATTTTGGCGATCGTACTGATATTCACAGTGAACATATTCATCATTGCTCTTGCACAGTACGCCTCCGCCGAGCTTTATAAGAAAGGTTCGAGCGGCGCGGTAGTGAGGGAGATACAGACCCGTCTGAAGGCATGGGGCTACTATTCCGGCGCGGTAGACGGCGTGTACGGCAGTCAGACCGAGAAGGCAGTCCGATATTTTCAGCAGAAAAACGGTCTGAGCGCGGACGGGCAGGCTGGCAACAACACTCTTGCCGCCCTCGGAATACAGACCGGCGGCGGAAAAAGCGGCGGAAGCTCCGGCGGAGGTGACGTTGATCTTCTTGCAAGGCTCATATCTGCCGAGGCCAGAGGTGAGCCGTATGAGGGTCAGGTCGCCGTCGGTGCGGTGGTGCTCAACAGAGTAAAGCACCCGTCGTTCCCGAATACGATAGCAGGCGTTATATACCAGCCCTGGGCATTTTCCTGCATCAATGACGGACAGTTCAACGAGCCGGTATCACAGAGCGCGTACAGAGCGGCAAGGGACGCAATGAACGGCTGGGATCCAAGCGGCGGCGCGATATACTATTTTAACCCCGCAAAGGCGACAAGCTCGTGGATCTGGTCAAGACCTGTCATCGTGACTATCGGAAGTCATCTGTTCTGCGCATAAAAATGTTGATTAGTTCATAATTGTGGTTTATACTGATAAAAAAGTAATCACATTCGGAGGGCATTATGGCATATTGCAGCAGATGCGGCGCTTATATTCCTGACGGGCAGGACAGGTGCCTTGCGTGCGGATACGACCCGGAGGAAGAAAGAAAGCAGGCGGAACAGACTGCGGCTCAGACGCAGCAGTATTCAGACGCAAACGAAGAGCTGCGCAAAAAGCTTGAAGAGCACGAGAGACTCCGTAAGGAGTTTGAAGAAAGCCAGAGACTTCAGGAGAAAATGGAGCAGGAACGCCGGCAGCAGCAGGAGCAGGCCAAAGCATGGGCGGAGCAGGAAAAACAACGCCGCGAGGCCGAAAAGAGAGAAGCCGAGTGGAAGGCGTATAATGCTGCGCATACAAATAATAATACGTCGGGAATAAACAATGCGGGCGCTTCGGTATCCGGATCGAAGCTGCTGTCCGTACTTTCTTATATGAGCGGACTGTTTGTGATCCCCATGCTGTGCCGGAGAGATGATCGGTACGCCATGTTCCACGCAAAGCAGGGACTCAGACTGTTTTTGTTCAGTCTGGTCAGCGATGTAGTCTCATGGATACCGATCGCGGGACCGATCATACAGCTTGCGAGATTTTACCTGATGATCAAAGGGATGATCAATGCCGCGAACGGCAGAGAACAGCCTTTGCCGTACATAGGCAAGATAGGTATGTAACAAAAAATCGCCGGAAAATGCCGTTTTTTAATATCCTAAAAAAAGAAATAAAAAAATCGGGAAAAAAGCAGAAAAAAGTGTTGACAAATCGGTAATACGGTGGTATATTACACAAGCACTCGGGAGAGCGCCGGAAGTTAAAAAACAGGGACAAAAAAGATTTGAAAAAATCGAAAAAAGTTCTTGACAAATGGAAACTTCTGATATACAATAAGAAAGCTTTCACGGAAACGAGAAAGCAGCGAAATGTACCTTGAAAATTGAACAATGTAAGAAAAAAGCTTATGCTAAATAAGCACC